>JAOPVE010000264.1 GCA_025963185.1 Actinomycetes bacterium | reverse complement strand
TGCCTTTCGTTGTCCCGGTGGGGGAATTCGGTGGCTGTCGGAGTGAGGTCCGATCGTGCCCATGCGACGAGGTGCGCATCCCGGAAAGCGGATGCTCGCTGCCGATGGCCAGGAACGTACGGCGGCGCTCCACCCTCCGCTGCCCTGCCCTGAGCTGCGCATACGCGGTGCGAACACAGGGCGAAACCGGTACACGAAACTGATCCCCGTGCATTCGTCGGATGTTTGTAACGCCAGCTCGCCGGGCGGCGATTTAGTTTCCGCGGGACTCCTTAGTGGAGCCCGATACGGCGTCAGAGATGGCGCCGCTTTTCGCGTATCCGCAGGCATTCCCCCGGCGCGAATTCCGGCTATGCGTGCAATTCGCTGGCCTGACAAACGACGGAAGCGAATTCGGGTCCCTAGCCGTTATCAAACCGTGATCCAAAGTGGCCGGAGGCCCGCAGGATCCGCGGCGTGGCGATCTGGGGGAACTGTCGGGGGGCGCGCCTAGGCTCGCTCGGCAGAGCCGTCCCGCCGTCAGGAGATCCGCTGTGATCGAGACCGTCAGCAGTGTCCAGCCCGCCCGCACCCGCGCTTCCCGGGTGCACGACGTCGAGATCGGCGGGGCGCACGTCACGCTGACGATCGGCGAACTACCCGACGGACGGCCCGGCGAGGTGTTCCTGCACGGCGGCAAGCAGGGGTCCACGTTCGCGGGGCTGTGCGACACCGTCGGCATCTCGGTTTCGCTCGCGCTCCAGCACCACACTCCGGTCGCCGAGATCGCGCACCGCCTGGCGAACCACCGCTACGAGCCGGCCGGCGCGACGACGGATCCGGAGATTCCCCAGGTCACCTCGGTCAGCGACTACCTCGCCCGCCGCCTCGCCCGCGACTACCTCTCCGCCGCGGATCGCCGCGAACTCGGCATGTAGCTACTCGGCTGCCAGCTACTCGGCCCGCCGTGCCCGCGCCCGCCGCTTGCCCTCGTGCATGGCCTGCACCCGCGCCACCGGGATCGTGTGCCCGTGCTCGATCAGCTCGGCGGGCAGGGTCTGCGGGCCGGGCATGGCGTCGGCCCACGGATCGGCGGACCCGAGCAGGCCGGGCGCCGTCACCACGGTGAAGTCGGCGGGGGTGACCCGGTCGAGCTCCGCCCAGGGCACCGGGAACGACACCGGGCAGCCGGGCCGGGCGCGCGGGCTGTATGCCGAGACCACGGTGGCGCCGCCCGCGCGGGTGGAGTCGAGGAAGACCTTGCCTTCGCGGTCCTCGCGGATGAACGCCGTGGTCGCGAGTGCCGGATCGAGTTTCTCGGCGCGGGCGGCGATGGCCCGGCTCGCGGCGGCCACGTCCTCGATGGGGTGCTCGGCGATCGGCACGAACACGTGCGCGCCCTTCGCCCCGCTCGTCTTGACGGCTCCCGCCAGCCCGGCCGCGGTCAGCACCTCGCGCACCAGCAGCGCGGCCGCCGCGGCCACGGCGAACCCGCCGCCCTCGGGCGGATCCAGGTCCATGATCAGGTGGGTCTGGTAGCCGGGGCTGCCGGCCGCGACCAGGGCGGGGTGGTACTCGATGGCCCGCTGGTTGGCGAACCAGAGCAGGGTGCGCCGGTCGTCGCAGAGCGCGTAGGTCACCTCGCGGTGCGAACTCGCCGCCCACATCGTCGTCCGGGGCACCCACTCGGGCGTGTACTTCGGCAGGTTCTTCTGCATGAAGGCTTCCTGGCCGCGGAGCAGCCGGATCACCGACAGGGGCCGTCCGCGCAGATTGGGCAGGATCCGGTCGCTCACCGCGTCGAGGTAGTCGACCAGGTCGCGTTTCGTGGCGCCCGATCCGTCGAACAACGACTGGTCGAGGTTCGTGAGCGTGACCCCGTCGCGTGTCTCCCCGCCGCTCGCCATGCCCCCACCCTCACGGCCCCACCCACCCGGGTCAACCACCGCCCCCACCCAAAGCCACCCCAATCCGCCCCACCCCCGAAGGGCGGCGCCGGCGAGCGGCTGGCGTCCGCGAGGGGCTGGCGCCCGCGAGGGTCCCGCCGAAGTGCGTGCCCTTATGCCGGTCCCGACCGGCCTAGCGGCACACACTTCCGGGAGGGGGTGCCGCCCGCGGGGGCGCGGGCGGGTCGGTTCTGGGCGGGATCCGCATCACAGTTCTAGAACAGTGGTAGCCAACAGTTCTAGAACAGTGACATGATCGGGCCATGACGGAACTCTCCCCGCTTCCCCGGTTCGAGGTCGCCACGGCGATGTCGGAGCCGTCCGAGGCCGGCCGGTTCGGCGAGTACGGCGGCCGGTTCGTGCCCGAGTCGCTGATCCCGGCCTGCGCCGCTGTCGAGGCCGCCTTCCGGTCCGCGTGGGCGGATCCGGAGTTCCGCCGCAACCTCGACCGCCTGCTCGCCGTGCACGCCGGACGGCCGACCGCGCTCACCCCGTCGTGGCGCCTGTCCGCCGAACTGGGCATCAACCTGCTGCTCAAGCGGGAAGACCTCGCCCACACCGGCTCGCACAAGATCAACAACGTGCTCGGCCAGGCACTCCTCGCCCGGCGGATGGGCAAGACGAAGCTGCTCGCCGAGACCGGGGCCGGCCAGCACGGGGTCGCCACGGCCACCGCGGCCGCGCTGCTCGGCCTCGAAGCCACGATCTTCATGGGATCGCGGGACATCGAGCGCCAGTCCCTCAACGTCTTCCGCATGAAGATGCTCGGCGCCGAGGTCGTCCCCGTCGACAGCGGCAGCCGGACCCTCAAGGACGCCTGCACCGAGGCGCTGCGGAACTGGGTCGCGCAGGTGGACGACGCGTACTACTGCGTCGGATCCGTGATGGGCCCGCACCCGTACCCGTGGATGGTCCGCGAGTTCCAGCGCGTGATCGGCGACGAGGCCCGCCGCCAGGTCGCCACGGAACTGACCACGGGAGTGCCCGACTACGTGGTGGCCTGCGTCGGCGGCGGATCCAACGCGGCGGGCACCTTCGCCGGGTTCGTGGACACGTCCGCGCAGCTCATCGGGGTCGAGGCCGAGGGAGGCGCGGCCGTGGCGTTCGGCCGGGTCGGCGTGATGCACGGGTTCCGGTCGCTGGTCCTGCAGGACGACGAGGGCCAGATCGGCGAGGCGCACTCGATCGCCGCCGGGCTGGACTACCCGGGGATCGGCCCGGAGCACGCCCACCTCAACGACTCCGGCCGGGCCAGGTACGTGTACGTGAACGACGACGAGGTCGTGGCCGCGGTGGTCCGGCTGGCCCGCACCGAGGGCATCTTCGCCGCGCTGGAGTCCTCGCACGCGCTCGCCTGGATCATCCGCGCGGCCGGCACCGGCGAACTCCCGCAGGGCGCGAACGTCCTCATGACGCTCTCCGGTCGCGGCGACAAGGACATCTCGGCCCTGATGGAGGTGCTGTGAACCTCGAAAAGTCGCTGCGCGCGGCCAACCGCAAGCTGCTGATCCCGTACGTCACCGGCGGGGTCACCGCGAACTGGACCGACTACCTCACCGCGTACGCGCAGGCCGGGGCGGACGCGATCGAGATCGGGCTGCCGTTCTCGGATCCGATGATCGACGGGAGCACGGTCCAGCGCGCCTCCGACGTGGCGCTGGAACGCGGGACGACGGTCGCGAAGATCCTCGCCGAGGTGTCCACCCTGGACATTGGCGTGCCACTCGCCGCGATGACGTACTACAACCTCGTGCAGCGCACGTCCCCGGACGCGTTCTGCCGGGCGCTCGCCGAGGCGGGCGTCGGCGGGCTGATCGTGCCGGACGTGCCGCTGGAGGAGGCCGCCGAACTGGAGGCCGCGGCGAAGGACAACGGCGTGGACCTGGTGCTGCTGGCCGCGCCCTCGACGCCCCCGGCCCGGCTCGCCGAGATCGCCGCGCGCAGCCGGGGGTTCATCTACGCGGTCAGCGTCATGGGGATCACCGGGGAGCGCGCCGCCCTGGCCGACACGGCGGGCCGCCTCGCCGCGGACCTCAAGGCCGCCACGGATCGGCCCGTGGTGCTCGGCATCGGCATCTCCACCGCCGAGCACGCGGTCGAGGCGAGCCGGCACGCCGACGGGGTGGTCATCGGATCGTCCCTGATGCGCCGCGTTCTCGACGGTGCGACCCCGGACGAGGTGAGAGACTGGCTCGCCACCGTCCGCACGGCGCTCGACCAGGAGTTCGCCCATTCCCTCCTCGCGTGAGGCGAAGTACGTCTCGATAGCCGCTGACCTGCGGGCCCGGATCCGGTCCGGTGAGTACCCCGCAGGTTCGCCGCTGCCTCCGCAACGCACGATGAGCGCCCACTACGGCGTCACGCTGATGACCCTGCGGCAGGCGCTCGCGACCCTGACGGCCGAGGGGCTGGTCGTCCAGCAGCCCGGCAAGGGCACCTCGGTCGCGCCGCCGCAGGCCGGGTACCGGCTCGCGACCCTGCGCAGCCTCGCCGAGGACCTGCGCGACCAGGGCATCGAGGTCAGCACCCAGGTGCTCGACCGGTCGCTGCGGCGGATCCCGGCGTGGGCGGCGACGGAACTCGGCGAGGGCCGGGCGCTGCGCCTCGAACGGCTCCGGATCGTCGGGGGCCAGCCCGCCGTCCACCAGGTCTCGTGGATCGCCGAGCCGCACGGCAGCGCGATCCGTGGGGGCGACTTCGAGTCCGGCCAGTTGTATGCGGCGCTCGGCGAGATCGGGGTGGTGGTGCACAGCGCGTCGGAGGTGATCCGCCCGAAGATCATGGGCCCGGCCAGCGCCGCCGTACTCGGCCGGCCCGCCGAGACCCCCGTGTTCGTCAGCGAGCGGTTCACCTACGACCGGTCGGGCACCGCCGTGGTCGCGGATAGGGCCGTGATCCTCGGCAGCCTGATGGAGATCCGGGCGGAGCGCTCGGTGGCGCGCGTCGACCTGCACTGGCACACGCCGGCAGTCACGCTGCCCCCGGCTCCGCTGACGCCACCTCCGGCGTAGCCGCCGCGGGCGGGACGACGCCGAGTTCCTTGCCGAACGACGCGCGCCGGAACATCACCGCCATTCCCACCCCGGGCAGGGCCGCGGTCAGCGCCATGATCACCACCAGCGGACCGTAGGCGCCGCCACCCAGTAGCGGCGCGGCGATCGCGGATCCGAGCGGCAGCGTGCCGTTCATCAGGGTCCGGATGAAGGTCATGGACCGGCCCCGCAGCTCGGCAGGGATCCGTACCAGGCGTACTACCTGCGCGGATACGGTCATCGGCGAGGACAGCGCGTTGCAGAGCATGAGCCCGGCGATGATCACCGGGGTCTTCACGATGAGCAACAGGAACAGCGAACTCCCGGCGAGGATCTGCAGGATCCCGATCCGCCGTAGCTGGTGGTCGGCGGGCTTGATGGTGCCGGCGATGAGGGATCCGACGAGGTTGGCGCCGCTGGCCATGCCGAGCAGCAGCCCGAGGGTCCGGGCACCGCCGGGCAGCGCGTCGTGCGCGAGCCACGGGATCGTCACCCGGATCATGCCGCCGGTGCAGTTGAACAGCGCGAACCCGGCGGTGATCGCCAGCAGCGCGGTGTCCTTGCGGAGCATCGACATGACCGGCCGCCACCCGCCGGACGACTTGACGGGCGCGCCTCCCTTGTAGACGCCCCACCCGGACCGGTCGTAGCCGAGGAACTCCGGATCGGCCGCCCCCGGTGGCTGCGCGGCCCGCGAGAACTTGGTCCGGATCAGCGACAGCGCCACCGCGAACGCCAGGAACGTGCAGGCGTCGACGATCAGCACCCGGGGCGCGCCGATCACGGGGATCAGGATCCCGCCGATCGCCGGGCCGCCGATCCCGGCCACGCCGAACGCGATCGTCTCCAGCGCGG
>JAOPVE010000159.1 GCA_025963185.1 Actinomycetes bacterium | reverse complement strand
CGGCCACGACTACATGTCGTACGTGGACGCGGACTGGCGCGGGGTCCCGGTCCGGGTCTGCCGCACGGGGTACACCGGCGAGCGCGGCTACGAACTGCTGCCGCCCTGGGACGCCGCTGGTGACTTGTTCGGCGCGCTGCTCGACGCCGGGGCGACGCCGTGCGGGCTCGGCGCGCGCGACACCCTGCGCACCGAGATGGGGTACCCGCTGCACGGCCAGGACCTGTCTGCGCAGATCACGCCGGTGCAGGCGCGCCTGGGCTGGGCCGTCGGCTGGAAGAAGCCGCAGTTCTGGGGTCGCGAGGCGCTGCTCGCCGAGAAGGAGTCCGGCCCCGCCCGGCTGCTCTGGGGTCTGGAATCGCTCGACCGGGGGATCCCGCGGCCGCACATGACCGTCCGGGCTGCGGGCTTGCAGTCCGGCGACGGCCTGGCGCAGGAGAGCGCGGCGGTTGGCGAGGTCACCAGCGGCACGTTCTCGCCCACCCGCCGGGTCGGGATCGGCCTGGCGCTGCTGCGGGCGGGCATCGGCGAGGGCGACGAGGTCGAGGTCGACGTGCGCGGGCGGGTGTCGCGGATGCGCGTGGTCCGGCCGCCGTTCGTGACCGCATCTACCCGGTGATCCGGAAGTTGTCCTAACCCGACAGTATCGTCCTGGGAAGGACCGGGTGCGCTCGTCGCGGTGCGGATGGTCTCGACGTCCTGACTGACCGTTTTGCGCTGTTGTCCAGCCCCGGGCGCGCGCACCAGCACGGGGAGTGCCATGCCGAAGCAACCGTCGCACGTGGACGTGCTCGTTCGGCTCGGCGACGGGTCCGAGCCCGCCAGCGAGAGTGCCATCGCCCAGCTCCGCCGCGATCTGCTCCAGCTCGCGGTCGAGCACGTCACCGTGCCCTCGGGCGATCCGGCACCGGAAGGATCGCGGGGTGTGGACCCGGCCGCGGCTGGGTTGCTGCTGGTCCAGTTGCTGCCGGCGCTGCCCGCGATCCGGGAGGTCGTGCGGGTCGTGCGGGCCTGGGCCGCGCAGTCCCCGGGCCGCACCGCGGTGCTCGAAATCGACGGCGACCGGCTTGAGGTCACCGGTATCTCCGCCGACGAGCAGGCCAGCCTCGTGCGGCTCTGGTCCGCCCGGCACGCGGCCGGGGGCTAGCCGTGCCCGGCCGCCGGATCGCGCTCGTCGTGGCCACGGACCGCTACCACGACCAGCGGCTCCGGCGGCTCCGCGCACCCAGCCGCGACGCGAAGGAACTCGCGGCCGTGCTAGCGGATCCGGCCATCGGCGGGTTCGAGGTCAGCGTCCTGCACAACGAGCCCGAGCACGTGGTCCGGCGGCGGATCGACGCGGTCCTCGCCGATCGCGCGCCCGGCGACACGATCCTGCTGCACATCGCGTGCCACGGCGTGAAGGACGAAGACGGCCACCTCTACCTGGCCACGGCCGACACCGAGCTGGGGCACCTCGCGTCGACCGCCGTGCCCGCCCAGTTCCTCTGCGCGCGCATGGACCACAGCCGCTCGCGCCAGATCATGCTGTTCCTCGACTGCTGCTACAGCGGCGCGATCAGCCGCGACATGCTCGCCCGCGGCGACAACACCGTGCACGTGCGTGACGCGTTCGCCGGGGACGGCCGCGGCCGGGTCATCGTCACCGCGTCCAGCGCCCTGGAGTACGCGTTCGAGGGCGGCGAGATCGCGGGCACGCCCCGCGGATCCGTGTTCACCTCGGCCATGATCCGCGGCATGCGCACCGGCGAGGCCGACCTTGACGGCGACGGCTACGTCACGGTCGACGAGATGTACTCCTACCTCTACGAGGCCGTGCGCGCGCAGACCCCGTGGCAGACTCCGAACAAGTGGGACTTCGTCCAGGGCCCGATCATGCTCGCGCGCAGCCCGGCCGGCCCGCGCCCCGGCGAGCTGGACCGGGACGTGGCCTTCCGGCCGGATCCGCAGCTGGCGCCCACCCACAGGCATCTGCGGCCGGTCCCGGCTCCCGTCGACGAGCGGCTGCTCGACGCTGCGCTCGCGAGCCGGTCCGATCGGGCGGTGCGGGCGGCCCGGCGCTCCTACGAACAGGCGGCGGCGTCGGACGATCCCGAGGTGGCGGCCCGCGCGGCCCTGCTCCTGGCTCGCCTCGCCCGGCACCTGGGCGACACCGAGACGGCGATCACCTGGTACCGCCGGGGCTGGGCGCAGGGCCGCACCGCCGCGCACGCCACACTCGCGGTCGAGCTGGCCGGGGTCCTCGCGGCCACCGGCGAGCGCGCGGACGCCGGCTGGTTCTACCGGTGGGTGCTCGACACGGGTCCCAGCGCCGAGGCGGCCGCTGCCGCGATCGGGCTCGGCGACGTGCTGGAGGACGACGGCCAGGAGCGGGACGCCCAGGCGCTGTACCGGCGGGCCACGGCGATGGTCCCGATGTCGGATCCAGTGTGGCCGCTGGCGCTGTGCCGGTTGCGCGTGTCCGACCGCAGGGGCCGCACCGCGGTCATGGCGAGCTGGCTCGGGTGGCTCGAAGCCGGGCACGGCGAGTGGGTCACGTTCGGTGACGCGGCCGCGCCGACCCGGTCCGTCGAGGTCACCAGAGAGGACGGCGGCGCGCTGGCGATCCGGGTGGGCGGGTACGAGCCCGCGCCCGGCGGCGGACGACGGCTGAGGGGTCCGGCGTTCGTCGCGGCGCTGGTCGGCCAGGGGTTCCGGGTGGACCTGCGGCGCTCGCCGGGCACCGACGACCTGGTCCGCGGTGGGGTGTGGGACAAGCCCGAGCCGCTCGCCGCGTACACCGACGACCTGCTCGTGAGGGCGCTGGGTGCCGGACCCGGCTACACGCTGGAGGTGTCGGCCCAGCTCGGCGTTGCCTGACCGGCCCGCCGCGCGCCGTTGCCCGCTGCTGGGGTGCCTAACCCGGCGATCAGCAGCGTCACGAACTGCTCGATCCGCCGGTGCGTGGTGGCCCGGTCGACGTGGTTGGCTGCGATCCCGCGCGCGGCGCAGTGCGCGAGGTGGGCGGCGTCGGCGGCGGAGAACTGCCGCTCGGCCAGCCGGATCTCGCCGCGGGCGTCCCCGGCCGCGAACACCTCGGCGAGCACGGCGAGGTACTCCCGGGTGAAGTCCCGGCTGATCTCGCCGGAGATCGGGCCATCCGGATCTCCGAACTCGGCCGAGTACGACTGCGGTCCGGCCATCGGGACGTCGAGCTCGACGCGGGCGCGGAGTGCGGCGCGCAGCGCGTCGGGCAGCGATGCCGTCATGGCGGACCGGGCCGTGGACAGGGCCTGGTCGTGCTGGCGCTGGGACACCGCGCGGAACAGGTCGTCCTTGTCCCGGAAGTACCTGGTCAGGGCCGGGCGCGGGAGGTCGGCCTCCGCCGCGATGTCGTCGAACGTGGTGCGGCCGTAGCCGAAGTGGCTGAAGCGGCGGTCCGCGGCGTCGAGGATGGTGTCCCGCCGGAGTCCGCGGTCCAGCTCGGTCTCATTTGGGGTCGGCATCGCCTCACGGTATACCCCGTACGCTATGTAGTTACCTGGTCACTCGGGGATGGTGAGAACCACGAGACAGATGGTGCTGGTGAGCTCGATGGCGGCGCCGATCACGTCTCCCGTGATCCCCCCGAAGCGTCGCACGGTGTGCCTGACCAGCAGCGCAGCGGCGCCGAGCCCCAGTGCGACGGCGGCGGCGCCCGGCCAGGATCCGGCGCCCGCTCCGGCCAGCCCGAGCCCGATTGCCCACGCCGCCACGGTCACCGGCCGGACCACCCCGGCGACGAGCGCTCCCATGCCCTCCGGCCGCGCCGCCGGGACTCCGCGCCGGCATGCGAGGGCCGCCGCGAGCCGCCCGGTGCCCAGCGCCACGGCCACCGCGAGGATCACCTGTGGCGCCGGCCGGTACGCGATCGCGGTGAGGGCGGCGGTCTGCCCGAGCAGGGCGAGGACGATCGCGACCACGCCGAACGGCCCGATGTCCGGCTGCTTCATCACGGCGAGCGCCCGCTCGGGACCGCCGTAGCTGCCGAGCCCGTCCACGGTGTCGGCGAGCCCGTCCAGGTGCAGGCCACGGGTCAGCCCGGCGGCGAGTGCCACCGCGGCGACCGCCGAGGGGAGCGCTGGCATGCCGATCCGGGTCAGGGCGACGAGCACCACACCCGAAAGCGCGCCGATGAGCAGGCCCACGGCGGGCGCCGCGGCCATCGCGACCGTGGCGGTGGCCCGGTCGACCCGCCCCGAGCGGACCGGCGCGACGGTCAG
>JAOPVE010000156.1 GCA_025963185.1 Actinomycetes bacterium | reverse complement strand
GTAAGGGACCGCGCCGGCGTCAGGGGCCTCGCCGGCGTCAGGGGCCTCGTCGGCTGCGGGGATCGCGCCGGGGACCGCGTCGGCGAGCGCCCCGGCGAACAGGCCCGCGCCGGCGTAGAGGTCGAGGACCCGGTCACCCGGACGGGGACCGAGCGCGGCCAGCACGGCCTCGCCGAGCACCGCCGGCGCCGCCGGATGGACCTGCCAGAACCCCCCGGCGTGGACCAGGTACGTGCGCTCCCCCACCCGCTCCCGGACCCGGGCATGCCCCCGGACCGGCCGGTTGTCCGCCAGCACCGCCACGCCGGGATCCAGCGCCGGGATCGGGGTGCCCGCCGGTGACACGACCACGGCCCGGTCGCCCGCGGAGGATGCCACGGCCTCGACGGTGGCCGCGCCGGGCCACGGCAGGTCCGTCACGCCGATCTCGGTGATCGCGTCGGAGGCGATCAGGCAGCGGGCGATCGGAACCACGTCGTGCGAGCGGTGCCTGCGCAGGCCAGCGGTGCCGGCCGGGTCCACCGCGAACTGGACACGCGTGCGCCAGCCGAACATCCCCCCGGGCAGCTCCTCGGCCTCGGCGCTGGCGGTCAGGCCGAGGGCGTCCAGCTCGGGGCCGCCCAGGCCGCCGAGGCGGGTGAGCTGCTCGCGGACGATCCCGGCCTTGATCCGGCGCTGGGCCGCGGGGGTGGCGTGCTGCCAGTCGCAGCCACCACAGCGGCCGGGACCGGCGTACGGGCAGGGCGGGACGGCCCGATCCGGCGAGGGGGTGTGGACGGCGATGGCGTCGGCGCGGCAGAAGGATCCGGCGCGGTCCTCGGTGACGACGGCGGTGACCCGCTCCCCCGGCAGCGCGTGCCGGACGAACACGACCCTGCCCTCGTGCCGGGCGACGCAGTGGCCCCCGTGCGCGGCGGGGCCGACGTCGAGCTCGACCTCGGTGCCCACGAGCGGGCCGTCGGGCGGCGGCGCCGGTACGCGGCGGCGGCCGTGGCGCTGGGTGCGGGCCTTGGCGGTCACCGGGTGGGCGCCGGATCCTCAGCCGGCTTGTCGGCCGGCTTGTCGGCGGGTTTGTCGGCGGGTTTGTCCCGCAGCACCCCGCGGCGGATGTCGCCGGGGCTGCTGTCGCCGCGGTCCAGGGAGCGCCCGGCAGTCGATTCGAGCTGCCACGGGACGCTGACGACCATGATCCCCGGCTCGAACAGCAGCCGGCCCTTCAGCCGCAGCGCGCTCTGGTTGTGCAGCAGGTGCTCCCACCAGCGCCCCACCACGTACTCGGGGATGAACACCGTGACGACGTCGCGCGGGCTCTGGCGGCGGATGTCCTTGACGTAGTCGATGATCGGCCGGGTGATCTCCCGGTACGGCGAGTCCACGACCGTGAGCCGGACCGGCAGGTCGCGCTGCTCCCACTCGGCCTGGAGCGCCCGGGTGTCCTTCGGGTCGACGTTGACGGTGACCGCGGTGAGGGTGTCCGGGCGGGTGGCCCTGGCGTAGTTGACCGCCCGCAGGGTCGGCAGGTGCAGCTTGGACACCAGCACGATGGCGTGGTTGCGGGCGGGCAGCATCCCCGTATCGTCCGGCAGGGTCAGCTCGGCGGCCACCCGGTCGTAGTGCCGCCGGATCCCCCGCATGACCATGAAGATCACGGCCATCGCGGCGATCGCGATCCAGGCACCGTGGGCGAATTTGGTGGCCAGGACCACGATCAGCACGGACGCGGTCATGCACAGCCCGAACGTGTTGATCACCTGCGAGCGGCGCATCTTGTGGCGCGCGTCCGGATCGCGCTCGGTGCGCAGCAGCCGGTTCCAGTGCCGGATCATGCCGGCCTGGCTGAGGGTGAACGACACGAACACCCCGACGATGTAGAGCTGGATCAGGTGGTTGACGTCGGCCTTGAATCCCACGATGAGGATGCAGGCGAACAGCGCGAGGAACAGGATCCCGTTGCTGAAGGCGAGCCGGTCACCACGGGTGTGCAGCTGGCGGGGCAGGTACCGGTCCTGGGCGAGGATCGATCCGAGCACCGGGAAGCCGTTGAACGCGGTGTTCGCGGCGAGCACGAGGATCAGCCCCGTGACGAACGTGACGTAGTAGAACCCGAGCGGGAAGCCCGCGAAGATCGTCTCGGCGAGCTGGGCGACCAGGGTCTTGTGGTAGCCGGGCGGCGCGCCGACCAGCGGGTGGTCGGCTCCCTCGGCCACCTTCGCGCCGGTCTCCTTGGCCAGCCACAGCAGCCCCATGAACATCGAGACGGCGATCGCGCCCATCATGATCAGCGTCGTCGCGGCGTTCTTGCTCTTGGGCTTGCGGAAGGCCGGCACGCCGTTGCTGATCGCCTCGACGCCGGTCAGGGCCGCGCAGCCCGAGGAGAACGCGCGCAGCAGCAGGAACGCCAGCGCGAAGCCCATCAGGTGGCTCGTGTGCTCCGGGATGTGGAAGTTCGCGGTCTCGGCCTTGACATGCTCGCCGAGCACGTAGACGCGCCAGAAGCCCCAGGCGATCATCGCGACGATGCCGAACATGAACCCGTAGGTCGGGATCGCGAACGCCGTGCCCGACTCCCGCACCCCGCGCAGGTTGACCGCGGCGAGCACGACCACCGCGAGGATCGCGAACGCGGGCTTGTGGGCGTTGACCAGCGGAATCGCCGATCCGACGTTCTCGGCCGCGGCGGAGATCGACACCGCCACGGTCAGGATGTAGTCCACCAGCAGGGCGCTCGCGACGACCAGCCCCGCCTGCGGGCCGAGGTTGACCGTGGCGACCTCGTAGTCGCCGCCGCCGCTGGGGTAGGCGTGGACGGTCTGGCTGTAGGACGCCACCACCGCGAGCATCACCACGACGACGACCAGGCCGATCCACGGCGAGAACGTGTAGGCCGCGAAGCCGCCCACGGCCAGGGTCCGCAGGATCTCCTCGGGCGCGTAGGCGACCGAACTGAGCGCGTCGGAGGCGAAGACCGGCAGCGCGATGCGTTTGGACAGCAGCGTCTCCGACAGCAGATCGCTGCGGAACGGACGCCCCAGCACCAGGCGCTTGAACACGGAAGTGGGCGAGGGCACGGCGCACAGCGTACGTCCGCTGCCCAGCGCGGCGAACGCTGGCACGGCGTGTAGCGTCCCGATCGTCACCGCACAAAGACGGCGGCCACTCCCGTCGCTGGAAGGATCAGCGTGCACATCGTGATCATGGGCTGCGGCCGGGTCGGCTCGACCCTGGCACACAGCCTTCAGGACAGCGGTCACACGGTGTCGGTCATCGACCAGAATCCCGAGGCGTTCCGGCGGCTGAGCCCCGACTTCAGCGGCGACACGATCACCGGGGTCGGTTTCGAGCAGAACGTGCTGCTGGAGGCAGGGATCGACCGGGCCGACGCCTTCGCCGCCGTGAGCAGCGGCGACAACTCGAACATCATCTCGGCGAGGCTCGCCCGCGAGACGTTCGGTGTGCACAAGGTCGTGGCCCGGATCTACGACCAGAAGCGCGCCGAGGTCTACGAGCGGCTGGGGATCCCGACGGTGGCCACGGTCCGCTGGACGGCCGACCGGGTGCTGCGCGCGATCGTCCCCGAGGGCCACGCCGAGATCTGGCGGGATCCGACGAGCACCGTCGCGCTCATCGAGGTGCTGGTCCACCCCGGCTGGGCCGGCCAGCGGGTGCGCGCGTTCGAGGACGCCACCGGGGCCAGGGTCGCCTATGTGAACCGGTTCGGGGTGGCGACGCTGCCGACCGCCTCGACCGTGATCCAGGACGGCGACCAGATCTACGTGCTCGTCACCGACGACCTGATCCCGCAGGTCAACAAGGCCGCGGGCACCGTGCCCGAGGGCGGGCACTGAATGATGAGCGCGAAGTCACGCCTGCCGAGGGGAGCCGCGGAGTAATGCGAGTCGCGATCGCGGGGGCCGGCAACGTGGGCCGGTCCATCGCCGCCGAGCTCATCGAGAACGGCCACGACGTCATGCTGATCGAGCGTGAGCCGAAGATGATGCGCTCGCATCTGGTCCCCAACGCCGAGTGGGTGCTCGCCGACGCGTGCGAGGTGTCCTCGCTGGAGTCCGTGGGGCTGGCCCTGTGCGACTGCGTGGTCGCGGCCACCGGCGACGACAAGACGAACCTGGTTCTCTCGCTGCTGGCCAAGACCGAGTTCGCGGTCGCCCGCGTGGTGGCCCGGGTCAACCGCGCCGAGAACGAGTGGCTGTTCACGGACCAGTGGGGCGTGGACGTCGCGGTGAGCAAGCCGCGGCTGATGGCGGCCCTGGTCGAGGAGGCCGTGAGCGTCGGCGACCTGGTCCGGCTGATGACGTTCCGGCAGGGCCAGGCCAACCTCGTGGAGATCACGCTGGCCCCCGACGCGCCGTTCGTCGGCCGGGCGGTGCGCGAGGTGCCCCTGCCCCGCGACTCGGCCCTGGTGGCGATCCTGCGCGGCGGACGGGTGCTCGTGCCCTCGCCCGACGATCCGCTGGAGGCCGGGGACGAGCTGATGTTCCTGTGCACCGCGGAGGTCGAGGACGAGGTCCAGGACATCGTCTCCGGTCCCGGCCCGCTCTGAACCAATGCGAAGTGCGGTAACTGGGGACGGTCCTGACCGGCCGCGGTTACCGCACTTGCGCGCCGGAGCGGGCCCTACAGGACGCCCTGGCGCTCCAGGTCGGTGGTCGCCTTGCGGCCCCACCAGACGGTCAGCACGACCGCGCCGACGTAGAGCGACTTGCCGAGCAGCCGGGCCGTGCCCAGGGCGTTCGGCATCTCGGCGTAGTAGAGGACCAGCTGGATCGTGCTGTTGGTCCAGAACGCGGCCGTGAACGCGAGCGTGCAGACGGCGAACACCCGGACCAGCCGCGGGTGCTCCCGCCAGTCGCTGTGGTTGCCCGTGAGGATCGCCCAGGCGTACCCCACCACCGGCCGCCGGATCAGCACCGACAGCGCGAACAGCCCGCCCTCGCCGTAGCTCATCCAGATGCCGGGCAGGTAGAAGTCCTCGGCCCGGCCCGTGCGGCTCGCGAAGTACGCGGCCAGCGCCACGCCGAACAGGCCGTTCACGGCGTGCTTCACCGAGTCGCGCCGGGCCAGCCGGTAGAGCGCCAGCAGCACCGCCGAGGCGACCGCGGACCAGATCGCGACCTGCAGGTCGGACACGCCGATGTCGAGGTGCGCGTGCTTGCGGGTGTACGGCCAGGCCATGTTGACGAGCACGAAGATCAGGACCGGGATGCTGGCCTCGACGATGCCCCGGACGCCGCCGATCTGCTGGGCGACCATCTCGCTCATCGTCGGTTCGGCTGGCTCACCTGCCGGTGGCTCGCTCGCCGGGACGGGGCGGCTGGATGCCGCTTCGGGTGCGTCGACGACGGACGAGTCTTCTCCGGTCACGATGAAGTCGGCTCCAGCGAGTAGAGGGGGTTGTACATCACCTTACGGCCGTCACGGACCGCGAGGCGACCCTCGGCCGACATGCTGCGCCCAGGCTCGATCCCGGGGATCCGGCGCCGGCCCAGCCACACCAGCGTGACCGTGCCGCTGCCGTCGAACAGCTCGGCCTCGAGCGTGGGCAGGTTGGTGCGCGGACAGTACACGACCGAGATCAGGCGCCCGGACACGGTCACCTTCTCGCCGCGGGCGCAGCGGGGCACCGGGGTCGCGCCCGCGCGGGCGCTGGCCGCCTGGAGGTCCTCGGCGTCGAGCTGGCTGTCCGAGGCGACGAGCCTGCGGAAGATCCGCCGGACACCGGATTCGGAGGCCGGGGGATTCGTGTCGATGCGGGCCATGGCCGCCTCACTGTGTCGTACCGGGAAGCACTCCTTCCCAGGGTACGGCCGAATGCGAATATCGCCTCTTGGCGCGGGGTCCCGGTCGTGACTGCCGTCACAGCGCGGGCGCCCTGGGCGAGGGGCCGGCCGCGGGCATGATGTGCCGATGCGGAAGGTGGCGGGCCCGGCGTCGGGCCGATGTGCGGTGATCCTGCCCGGCAGCGCCTCGACCAGCGACTTCGCCGCCCGGGCACTGGGTCCGGCGCTGGCCGCGCTGGGCCTGGCGACGGTGTCCGCGGATCCGGCGGCGCTCGGGGATCCGGACGCCCAGCTCGCCGCGCTGGAGGCCGCAGTCGGGGAGTGGGATCCGGTCCTCGTCGGCGGGGTGTCGCTCGGCGCGCACCTGGCCGCGCGCTGGGCGGCCGGGCGGTCCCCGGGGCGGGTCGGGGGGCTGCTGCTCGTACTGCCCGCGTGGACCG
>JAOPVE010000125.1 GCA_025963185.1 Actinomycetes bacterium | reverse complement strand
CCGAGCGGCCCGGCATGATCCGGTACCCCCAGCCGCCCCACTGCATGGCGTGGATGTTCTCGGCCGCGGCGGAGGCGATGTGCTCCAGCGGGATCCGCTTGATGGGCACCCGGACCAGCCCGGCGACGAGCCGCAGCCCGCGCCGGTCCACGCTCACCCGGACCTCGCCCAACAGCAGCAGGATCCCCGCGAATACCGCGACGGCCACCAGGTACCCGGGGACGGCGGCGATCGCGGCGGCCGCGCTCCCCGCGATGCCCAGGGCGCCGGTGACGAGGATGACCCGGGGGTGCAGTGTCACCATCCACGCGGCGCGCTCACCCGGGGCGAGGACCAGCGGATCGACTGTGGCGCCCGGGGCCTGTGCCTGGACCGGGACGGGGCCCGCGGCCGCCCACACGACGGCTCCCCACGCCAGTCCGGCGAGGGTGAGCAGCAGCCGCCAGCCCAGGTGCGCCTCGGCGGCAGACGGCGCGGCCAGGGTGGATCCGGCGATCGCGAGCCAGGTTGCGGCCGCGGTTCCTCCCGCGGCCCCGGCGGCGGTGAGGAGCCAGCGCGATCCGGTGGCGCGCCGCGGATAGCCGGCCACGGCGGCGGCGATGCCGGCGACGGCGGACGCGGTCACGAAGACGAGTACCACCGTCCAGGTCGCGGTGGCCCCGGCGAAGCCGTCGGGGCTGCCGAGGCCGCTCCAGTGGACGGGCAGGGTGTGGGGCAGCCGGTCCAGCCAGGCCAGGCCCGTGCCGAGCACGAGTGCGGCGGGTGCCGCGCTGGCGAGCGCCGCGAGAGCGGGGCGGGGAGTCATGACTGGGCCTCCGTGATGACGGCGTGGATCTGGTCGCTGGTGAGCCCGAGCTGGGCGGCCCGGGCGACGAATTCCCGGGCGAGTTCGATGAGCTGTGCGTGCCCGGCTTCGACGTGCCCGCGGACGACGGCACCGCGCCCGCGCCGCAGCTCGATCAGGCCCTCGTCGCGGAGCTGGGCGTAGGCGCGCAGCACGGTGTGCATGTTGACGTCGAGCGCGGTGGCGAGGTCGCGGGCGGCGGGGAGCCGCTCGCCGGCGCTGAGGTCGCCACGGGCGAGGCCACCGCGGACCTGGGCGGCGATCTGCCCGGCCAGCGGGGCGGTCGCGGTGGGGTCCACTCGGAACAGCATGTTTGCATACTAATAGAACAAGTCAAGGGCATGCTGCGGATCGCTGAGATCGGCCCGCCGGGCCTGGGAGAGGGCGATGCCGCTGCGCTATAGTCACTAATTCGCGCACAAAAAAAGCGACCCAAATGGGTCGCGCACTAAAGCGAAGTATAGCGATAAGGGAGATGGGTTGTCAAACTCGTCCGGGAACGCCGACGCGCCCGAATTCGAGAGCGAGCAGAAGTACATCTCGATGCTCTACGGGCGCCTCGACGAGCTGCGGGAGCGGGCCACCACCCGGCTCGCCCGCGCACTTCGCCACATCGGCGGCACCCCGCAGGCCCGCACCGAGCGGGACGCGGCCGCCGGCATGTACACGGTCCAGATCGCCCAGTACGGCGCCGTCGAGACCGGGCTCTGCTTCGGCCGGCTGGACTTCCAGACCGGTGAGCAGCGCTACATCGGCCGGATCGGCATCTTCGACGAGGACGGGGACTACGAGCCGCTCCTCATGGACTGGCGCGCCCCCGCCGCCCGGCCCTTCTACCTCGCTACTGCCGCCTCCCCGGACGGGGTCCGCCGCCGCAGGTACATCAAGACCAGCCTGCGCAAGGTGGTCCGGCTCGACGACGACGTCCTCGACCTCGACCTCGCCGCCACCGTGGGCGCCCCCAGCGCGGGCGGCCTGACCGGCGAGGCCACCCTCATGGCCGCCCTCAACGCCAGCCGGACCGGCCGCATGGGCGACATCGTCGAGACGATCCAGGCCGAGCAGGACCGGATCATCCGCTCCACCGACCAGGGCGTCCTCGTCGTGCAGGGCGGACCGGGCACCGGCAAGACGGCCGTCGCGCTGCACCGGGCCGCGTACCTGCTCTACACCCACCGCCAGCGCCTGGCCAAGCAGGGCGTGCTGATCGTCGGGCCCAACGCCACGTTCCTGCGCTACATCAGCCAGGTGCTGCCCGCCCTCGGCGAGACGGGGGTGCTGCTCTCCACCGCGGGGGAGCTGTTCCCCGGCATCGACGCCCGCGCCCACGAGAGCGAGCGCGCCGCCGAGATCAAGGGCCGGATCGGCATGGCCACCGTCGTGTCGAACGCGATCCGGGACCGCCAGGGCGTGCCGCGGGGCGTCATCGAGATCCGGTTCGACCGGGACGTCCTGCGGCTGGACCGGCGGCTCTGCCTGCAGGCCCGCACCAGGGCCCGCCGGTCCCGCCGCCCGCACAACGAGGCCAGGGCCCTGTTCGGGCGCGAGATCGTCAACGTGCTGTCCGACCAGATCGCCGGGCGGCTCGGCAAGAGCATCTCCGGTGGCCGGCAACTGCTCGATCCGCGGGACCTCGCGCAGATCCGCGCGGAACTGCGCACCGATGAGAACGTGCTGGCCGCGCTCGACGAGCTGTGGCCCGACCTGACCCCGCAGAAACTGCTGCGCGAGCTGTACTCCTCGCCGGAGCGGCTCGCCAGTGCCGCCCCCGGGCTCACCCAGGCCGAGCGGGCGGCGCTGGTCCGCGATCCGCAGCATGACTGGACCCCCGCGGACGTCCCGCTGCTGGACGAGGCCGCCGAACTGCTCGGCGAGGACGACCGGGCCGCGAAGGCGCGCAAGGAACGCGAGCGCCGCGAGCGGATCGCCTACGCCCAGGGCGTGCTCGACATCACCGCCGGATCCTCGTCGTACGAGTTCGAGGACGAGGCGTCCGAGCTGCTCACGGCCACGGACCTGATGGACGCCGAGAGTTTCGCCGAGCGGCACGAGGAACGCGAGTACCTCACCGCCGCCGACCGGGCCGCCGCCGACCGCAGCTGGGTGTTCGGCCACATCATCGTCGACGAGGCCCAGGAACTGTCCGAGATGGTCTGGCGGGTGCTCATGCGGCGGTGCCCGAGCCGGTCCATGACGCTGGTCGGGGACGTCGCCCAGACCGGCGACCCGGCCGGATCCTCGTCGTGGGCCAGCATCCTCACCCGCTACCAGCAGGACCGCTGGCGGCTCGAGCAGCTGACCGTCAACTACCGCACGCCCGCCGAGATCATGGCCGTCGCCACCGACGTGCTCGCCGCGGTCGGGCCGGAGCTGGAGCCGCCGAAGTCGGTGCGCGAGTCCGGGTCCGCGCCGTGGCGGCGGGAGGTCCCCGCGGGCGAGTTCGGCGCGCGCCTGGCCGAGGCCGCCGCCGCCGAGGCCGAACGGGTCGGCGACGGGCGGCTCGCGGTCATCGTCCCCGGATCGCGCCTCACCGAACTGGCCGCGGCGGTCCGCGAACAGGTGCCCGGCGCGGCAGTGGGGGAGGACCCGGAGCTGGAGAACCGGGTCGTGGTGCTCAGCGTCCGGCAGGTCAAGGGGCTGGAGTTCGACTCGGTGCTGGTCGCGGATCCGGCGCTGATCATCGGCGAGTCCCCGCGCGGGCTGAACGACGTGTACGTGGCGATCACCCGCGCGACCCAGCGGCTCGGCGTGCTGCACTCCGGCCCGATCCCGCCGGTGCTCTCCCGCCTCGACCAGGCCGTGGCCGCCGGCGGACCGGCTGGCCAGTAACGGCGTGCGCACCCTCGTCACCGGCGGGACCGGCTACCTCGGAGCTGAGCTGGCCCGCCAGGCGGTGCGGGCCGGGCACGAGGTGACCGCCACCTACGCGACCCGGCCCGGGACCGTCCCGCGCGTGAGCTGGCGGTTCCTCGACATCCGCGACCGCGCCGACGTCATCACGTGCGCCCGGGAGACCCGCCCGGACCTGGTCATCCACACCGCCTACCGGCAGTCCGACAGGGTCACCACCGCAGTCGGCGCCGCGCACGTCGCCAGCGCGGCTCGCGTCACCGGCGCGCGCCTCGTGCACGTGTCCAGCGACGCGGTGTTCTCCGGTGAGGCGGTCCACTACGGCGAAACCGCTGTCCCGGACCCGATCACCCCGTACGGGGCGGCGAAGGCCGCCGCCGAAGTCGCCGTGGCCGCCCTGGATCCGGCCGCCGTGATCGCCCGCACCTCACTCATCGTCGGCGACGGCGGCTCCCAGCACGAATCCCTGGTCCGTGACCTGGTTGCGGGGCGGCGCGAGGGGGTCCTGTTCACCGACGACGTCCGGTGTCCTGTCCACGTCGGTGACCTTGCGAGCGCGCTGCTGGAGCTCGCGGCGTCCACCCGGGCCGGGATCCACCACGTCGCTGGCGCCGACGCCGTCAGCCGTCACGAACTCGGAGTCCTCATCGCACACCGCGACGGCCTCGACCCGGCGTCCCTGCGCGCGGCCAGCCGGCGGGAGGCCGGCATCCCGGGACCACTCGACGTGAGACTGGACTCCACCCGCACCCAGCAAGCACTCCGAACGCACCTCCGCGGAGCGACACAGTTCCTCCAGCACCCCGGCGGACCGCACCCGCACCCCGGCGCGAAGTGCGGTAATCCGGGCCGGTCCTGACCGGCCATAGTTACCGCAGTTCGCGGGGGATGGGTGGCCGCCGCCTCGGTGGTGGGTCCTAACTAAGGGATAACCCCGGAGTTCATTGCTGGTAGTTGGGTTCCCGTTGTCCGTGGACCAGGGCTCCTTCGGCTGGT
>JAOPVE010000076.1 GCA_025963185.1 Actinomycetes bacterium | reverse complement strand
CGGGTCCACTCCTGGTGGATGCCGCCCAGGCAGTCGCCGAGGACCGTCGGCGTGCCGTTCGCCAGCTTCTCGCCCGCCGGGCCGAGGCAGCGTTCGGAGACCGGGTTCTGGAAGTGCCCTGACTGGTACGGCGCCGGCCCGGCGGCCGGGGTCACGGAGAGGTTGTCGAACTGCGCCTCGCCCTGGCTGGTGCCCATGCCGACCTGGCCGGCAGTCCAGATCACGTCGTGGGCCGATCCGGTGGTGATGCCGTCGATCCGGACGGTGATCAGGGTCCCGGAGAACGTCAGCGCCAGGCTGTGCCAGGTGTTCGTGCCCAGCGCGGCGACGTGGCCCGAGGTGAGGATCTTGAGCGCTGGCGCGGTGTCGCCGCGGTAGAGCTGCCACTGGCCGTCGCTGGCGACGCGCAGGTAGTAGCCGTCCAGGCCGCCGGGGTCGGTCGCCACCTGCCAGCTCGCCCGGCCGATCAGCTGGACCCACCCTGGCTGTTCGAGCAGGACGTCCTGCGCGACGGTGTAGTTCGCCCAGCTCAGGTCACCGAGCAGCGCGAACGGCGCACGGGCCGGGCGCCAGAGGATCGGCTGGCGCGGCGACATCTGCCGTACGCACTGCCCGGCCCGCCCCATGCACGGGGTGACCTCGAAGGCGCCCTGGAGATCCGACAGATATTTCGCCTCTCGGCCCGTGGCGTAACCGTCGAACGAGTCGGTGTACGGGAGGCCGAGCGCGTGGGCCGCCGGGCTCGTCGCCGTGCCCTTGCCCTGTCCGGACGTGGTGCTGAGCGTGTAGACGTAGCCGGGCAGCGCGGTGAAGGAGTACGCGCCGCTGACCGGCGTGACGTCGGCGAGCTGGGTGAACGTGCTGCCCGTGCGCAGGTTGGTCGCCCAGGCGTGCACGGGGCCAGCCGAGAGACCGCCGGTCACGTGGGCGGTGAGTGTCTGTGCGGCGGTCGCCGTGGTGGTTTCGATGATCGTGCTGTAGTCGGTGCCTGGCGATCGCAGTGTGACGAAGCTGCCGTTGGCCCGGTCGCCGCGGAAGTAGCCGGACGCGGGGTCGAGGTAGCGCCAGCCGGGCGCCGTGAACTGGGTGGTGTGCGCCATCACCCAGGCGTTCTTGCCGATCGAGTACGCGCCCGACCACGGCTGGGTGGCGAGGGCCAGGCCCATCCGCGGGAACGGGAGATTCGGGGTGAGCGCGGCGATGACGGGCCAGTTGATGTAGGCGGTGAGTTTCGCGTCGATGTAGCCGCGGTTGATGCCGCGGGCCAGCGCCTCGGCGCCGGTGTCGTAGTCGTCGGATCCGTTCTCCGACGCCCACAGCGGCTTGCCCGACGCGATGCCGTGCGCGGTGCTCGTGCACGTCGTCTCGGGGCTGCGGTAGCCGCACACGTAGTGGGATCCGAAGACGTCGACGGCACCCGCGAACGTGGCGTCGGTGGCGGCGAGATCCGCCGGGTTCCAGTTCGTGTCGTCGGCGATCAGCTTGACCGCGCTGTAGCCGTGGGTGGCGAGCGCGGCCTTGAGGGCGACGAACCAGTCGCGGTCGAAGCCACGTTCGTTCCAGCCGCCGAGGTAGTCGATCGTGAGGCCGTGGCTGTTCTTCGCGCAGTCGAGCCAGGCGATGATGTAGCTGATCATGTCTGCTGACCAGAAGGTGCCGTTGCCGATCCAGCCGGGTGCGCCCCACGCGAGGCCGATCAGGCGCAGGTCCGGGTTGCGGATCTTGGCTTGCTCCATCAGCCACCACTCGTAGCCCCGGTTGCAGTCCAGGTCGGCGGCGGTGTGCTGGTGGCTGGGCTCGGCGCCGCTGGTGGAGTTGGTGTCTCCCCCGATCTCGGCTTTGAGCAGCTGCACGGCGGCGCCGTAGCCGGGCTTGAAGAGGTAGTCGAGCAGCTGGGTGCGCTGAGGTTCGGGGTAGTCGATCAGCAGGCGCGAGTTCCCGCCCCCGCCCGAGATCGCGCCCACGCCGTCGAACGTCCGTCCCGGCGAGGTCCCGTCGACCGTGATGCTCGTGACGGCTGTCGCGGCTGCGCTCGGGACGGCGGCCGCCGTGGCGGGGACGGCTCCGGCCGTCAGCGTGAGGGCGCTCAGCGCTCCGAGGATCCTGACCCGCCTGCGCACGCTATGAACGGCAGCCATGCTCACGATCTAACGTGACCCGCCGCCAAATTGCGACATTTCGTACCCGGTTAGCCGCCCCCGCTCACCGGCACGCCTTGAAGCGCGAGCCACGGGTGGCGACCACGGGCCGGGGCGCTGCCGAAGACCCCCGTGGACCAGGCAACGAATCCGTCAGCGAGATCAGCGGGCGGCGCGGGAAGCTACCTCCGCACGCCGAGGTTCCGGGCTGGGGACGGCAGGACTGGTCAGCTCGTGAAGCACCCGATGAAGGTCAGGGCTGTGTCGGCGACCTCGCGCCAGCCGTTGTCGACGGTCAGCGCGTGGAGCGTCACACCGACCGCTCGACAGGCGATCCCCGAGCCCTGGCCGAGCTGACTCTCGCCTTCGAGGTAACCCGGCGCTCGCTGGGATCTGGTCGAGCCCCTGATCTGCAAGCGCGCTGGCCGATCTGGAGTTCAGATAGCGAGGCCAGTGGGACGCGAGCGATCGTCCGGCTCGCAGGGATTTCGTCCTCGCTCCAGATGGTGGCGAGCTCACCGGCCGGACCTACGAGGCGGCGTCCGGCTGCGGGAACCGGTCGGCGAGCAGGGCGGTCCACTCGTCCTTGACCGCGGCGCCAGTGTCGCCGAACAGGTAGAGGTAGAAGCTCATCACGACGGCGTCATCGGACCCCTCCG
>JAOPVE010000070.1 GCA_025963185.1 Actinomycetes bacterium | reverse complement strand
GCGGGCCCACTCCTCGGTGGTGAGCCCGCCGCCGGTGATCGCGCAGGCGTATCTGGCGGGGTCGGCGCGGAGCTTATTCAGCTCGGTGTAGTCCCAGAGCGAGACGTTTGCTCCGACGTCCGCAAGGTAGCTACCAATCGCCAGCGTGCGCTGGTCGGGGCTGAACGCCACCGAGAGCGCCTGGAAGTTGTCGTTCGGCAGCGTGACGAGCCGGACCGGCTTGGCCACGTCGGCGACGTCCCACACCATCGCCGTGCTTCGGCGGTACCGGGAACGCCGAGGCGAGTCGTGGTCCTCTGCAGGGAGGTCACCTCTGGCCGGCCCGTACCGAGCGCAATGCGTCCGCGAGACTTTTCCGGAGATGAGTTACGGACGGCCGGGGGCCGGAGCGACGTGCGCTCCAGTTCCCGGCCGTTCAGGTAGTTTGCGGTGTTTTCAGCGCGTAGCGGGTGTGCCGAAGTCCTGGGTCCAGAGCTTCGAGCCGTCCGAGTCGACGGCCAGGCCGACGCCGAGGTGCTTGTAGCCGCAGTTGAGGATGTTCGCCCGGTGACCGGGACTGGCCATCCAGGAGCTCATGACCGCAGCCGGATCGCGCTGGCCCTTGGCGATGTTCTCCCCGGCCGCACTCCAGGCGTATCCCTGCGCGCTGATTCGGGCGGCGAAGTCACGGTGCTCGAAGTAGTTGTTCGCAGCCATGTCCTCGGAGTGCAGGCGGGCGGCCTTCGCCAGCTTGAGGTACGGCGGGGGCTTGTCGCGGTCGTTGGGCTCGGGGTTGACCGCTGGGCACCCGGCCTTGGCACGCTCGATGTTGACCAGGCCCACCACCTCGGCCTCGGTCGGGGTCATCTGGTAGTCGCCCGGGGCAGGCGGCGGGGGTACCGGGGTAGCCGACGGGGACGGTGCGGGGCTCGGGTTGTTCGGCGGCGGGTCCAGAACCTGGACCGTGTCGAAGTCCGGCGCCCAGCCCGTGGGGTTGCCGAACTTGATCGTGTTGTCCCCGGCCGCGAGCGTCAGCGTCACGGTCTGCTTCTTCGGGGTGTTCCAGCCGCTCGTGGGAGTGAAGCTGACGGCGATCGGGGATCCGCCGTTGACCGAGAGCTGGGCGCTGCGCGGGGCGGCGCTGGCGTAGCTGATGACGACCTGGGCGGATCCGGCCTTGGCCGCCTGTAATCCGCGGACCGTGAGCGTGCCGCTCATGCCGACCCAGCCCACCTTCTGGCTACCGGAGCAGCCGGAGCAGGGATCGATCCGCGCCCCGCCGGCCAGGGCGTTGGTGGACGCTTCGGCCTCGAACGCTGCGGAGGCGGAGGCGATGGCGATTTTCGAGCCGAGCGCAGCGGCAGCGGTGAGCGCCACCGCACCGGCGATCAGGACAGGCTTGCGCAATGGAGTTCCGCATCTCTTGTGGGGGCAGAGTGTGCGGCGCCGACCATATGGCCATAACTTGCCTGAACGGGTATCGCGAAAGCGAGATAAGGATGATTTAACGTCCCCGCTGCGGCGACTCAGATCCTCTTAAGGTGGCGGTGTCGCCGCAGGTCGGACGGCCCTATATCCGAGGTGGCCGAAGGTCGTGTGTGGACCCTTCCCCACACGCGCGGGCGCGCGCGACATACAGTCTTGCTCCGGATCCGCGTCGAACCGATCGACGGCGCGCTCCGGATCGGGCTCGGCCGGGAGAGGGGAGCGGAGGGGTGTGCGGGTGAGGAGGTTACGCGCGGCCGTGCTGGCCGCGAGTGTCGTGGCGGCGGGTGCGCTGGCGTGGACAGGCGTGGGCCCCGCGAACGCCGCGGCGGCTGCCGTGCCGCGCACGGTGCGGGTCCTTCCGCTAGGTGACTCGATCACCTACGGGGTCGCCAGCTCCACGGGGTCCGGCTACCGGGACCGGTTGTGGGCACTCGCCGCGGCCGGGGGATACGGCCTGGACTTCGTCGGATCCGAGCAGGCCGGCACCGTTCCCGACGCCGACAACGAGGGCCACCCCGGGTGGACCATCGCCGAGCTCGCCGCCCGCACCGACGACTGGATCCGGGCCGCCCGCCCCGACGTGATCCTTCTGCACATCGGCACGAACGACGAGTCCAAGCCCGAGCGGGCACCCGGCGCACCCGAGCGGCTCAGTGCGCTCATCGACCAGATCCGCGCCGCCGCGCCCGAGGCCACTCTCTTCGTCGCCACGATCATCACGTCGAAGGATCCGGAGGTAGCGGCCCGGATCGCCGACTTCAACGCCCTGGTGCCCGGGATCGTCGCGTCGAAGCACACGAGCAAGGTCCGGCTCGTCGACGAGTACGCCGCGGTCGCGCCCACCCACCTCGCGGACTGGGTCCACCCCGACGACGCGGGCTACGACGAGATGGCCGGAGCCTGGTACCTGGCAGTCCGCGACGTCCTTCCCCGCGGCACGATGATCGCGTCGAGGCTCAGCTCGCGCTGCCTGAGCGGCACCCCGGGCGCGGGCAGCGGATCGCCGGTCGAGCTGCGAGCCTGCACGGGCGGCAGCTACCAGCGCTGGACCCGCGACGGTGAGTCACTTCGCACGGACGGGCTCTGCCTCGGCCACGCGCCGAGCGGGTCGGCGGGCGAGGCGCTGCGCCTGGAGCCGTGCACCGACGGTCCGGACCAGCAGTGGGAGCTGCGAGGGGACGGCACGATCGCCGACGCCGGATCCGGGCGCTGCACCGACCTCCT
>JAOPVE010000054.1 GCA_025963185.1 Actinomycetes bacterium | reverse complement strand
CGGCCACGGTTACCGCACTTCGCGCTGTGGGTCGCAGTGGGTGTCTGCCAGGCCGCCGACGATCCTGGCGCGGTGGCCGATCGCCGCACCGGGGCCTAGCAACGAGCCAGTGCGCACGTGCGAGTCCGACCCCTCTCCGGAGTGCGGTAACTGAGGCCGGTCCTGGGCGGTCGGAGTTACCGCACTTCGGGTTCGGCCTTCTGGGGCGGGTTGCACGGGGGCTCGGGGTGGGGGCTACTCGGGGTCTGGCCCGGTGCGCGTGTTGCCGGCGGCCCGCCCACCCGGGATTGTTCGTGCGGGCGAGGTAATGAACATGCTTGTTCTTGGAACACGAAGGCCCGGGAGCGGGGCTCCCGGGCCTGGCGTGCGGCGATCGCAGGTTCAGATGAGGCCCTGGCGCAGGGCGAAGGCGACCGCGTGCGACCGGTTGCGCAGGTTGAGGCGCGAGGTGAGGTCGTGGATCGCGTTCTTGATCGTGCGCTCCGAGTAGGCCAGCTCGCGGGCGATCTCGCTGGTGCTCATCCCGTCGGCGAGCAACTGGAGTACGCGCAGTTCACGCTGCGTGAGGCCGCCGTAGGTGAGGCCGCGGGTCATGCCGTGGGTCTGGCGGGGGGATCCGACCTGCTGGAGCAGCCGGCCGAGAAGGTCGGGCGGGAGGGTGCCGTCGCCGTTGGCCGCCGCACGGATCGCCGCGCTGAGCCGCTCGGGCGTGGCCTCGCGCCGGCGGACGATGCCCGAGGCACCGGCCTCCACGGCGGTGAGGACCGCGCGGCCGTCGAGTTCGCTCGCGACGAGCACGACGCGGGACCGTCCGGCCCGGCGCACCGCACGGACCGCTCGCAGGCGTTCCTCGTCGACCTCGTCGGCTACCACGACGACGACTTCGGGCTGGGTGTCGGCGCCGCCGGCCGCCACTACCTCGAGTTCGGACCGGTACCGCAGCTGTGACGCGACACCTGCCTCGGACACCGGATCGGCGGCGAGGACCTGGACGCGGATTCGACCGGGCATGATCGCTCTCCTGTTGACTCGTACTACCTTGCGGGCCCCGGAGCACCGCGGGACCGGTCCGCCGGCGGACGGCCGGTCCTCACGGGCATGCTCGTTGCCCTGATGCCGCCCGGGCCGTCCTGATACATCGGCTTTCTCGTTCACCCCCGAAGCGGGCCGCCGGAGCCGGGCGCGCGCCGGTTCGCGCGGAAAGGTCGCCCCGGTCGGTTAGCATCGCGGGCACGCTGGCCGCGGGCCGGTGCGGTGGGGGTTGCGAACCAGGTGAGGGGCGTCCGTTGTGTCATCCGCGACCAGGGCGGGTGACCTGCTCGCGCAGCGAACGTGAGCATTCGTTACGTTCCGCGCCAAGCCGGTTTCCGTCGGCAACCTGCCAATGCACTGGGCAAAGCCCCCCGCCATCTGTGACGGTTCTTCCATGACCGCAGAGATAGCGGCATCACCCGGCAGTCCGGCCGCGGTCGCCGCCGAGGCGCTGCGACTGGTTGGCAGCAACCCCAGCCGGGCGATCGCCCTGGCAGACGAGGTGATCGCGGCCGCCGGTGAGCACCCGCTCGCTGCCTCCGCCGCGTGGCGAGCCAGAGGCATCGCGCACCGCGAACTGCACCAGCTCGACGCGGCGCTGGAGGACATGGGGCACGCGATCCGGTGCGCCGAGGTGGCCGAGTCGCGGCAGGCGATCGCCGAGGCCCAGATGACGCTGGTGAGCGTCCACGCCGAGCGCGGCGAGATGCGGCAGGCCCTCGCGGTCAGCGAGCACGCGGCGGCCGGCCTGCGGGGCGCCCCCGCGGCGCGGATGCGGGTCCAGCGCGGGGCCATGCTCTGCCGGCTCGGCCAGTTCACCGAGGCCATGGACGAGTTCCGCGCGGCGCTGCCGGTGCTCAAGCGGGCCGGCGACGAGGTCTGGGAGGCGCGGACCCTCGAAAACCGCGGCAACGCCCGCGCCTACCTGGGCGAACTCCGCGAGGCCGACGCCGACCTGCGCCGCGCCGAGACCCTGTTCCTCGGCACCGGCCACCAGCTCTACGCCGCCGACGCGGTCTGGAACCGCGGCTTCGTGGCCGCCCGATTCGGGGACGTCCCGCTCGCGCTGACCCACTTCGACACCGCCGAGGCCCGCTACGCCGAGCAGGGGGTGCCGGCTCCGGAGATCCTGCTGGACCGGTGCGACGTCCTGCTGTCGGCCGGGCTGCACGCCGAGGCGCTGTCCAGCGCGGAGAGCGCGCTCGAAACCGCCGGCAGCACCCGCACCTCCCTCGAAGCCGAGGCCTACCTCGCCCTCGCCCAGGCCGCGCTGGCCGCGGGCGACCGGCCCCGGGCCCGGGAGGCCGCGCGCGAGGCGGTCGAGATGTTCACCGCGCAGGACCGGCAGTCCTGGGCGACCGTGGCCCGGTACGTGCTGCTGCGCTGCGAGGACACCACGGCCGCCACCGAGGAGGCGCTGCGCGAGGCACTGTCCACGGCGGACGACCTGGCCAAGGCCGGCTGGCTCGTCCAGGAACTCGACGCGCGGATCATCGCGGCCCGGATCGCGCTGCGCCGGGGCGACACCGTCCGGGGCCGCTACCAGCTCGAACAGGCCAGTGGCGCGAAGCGGACCGGCCCGATGGAGGTCCGCACCCGGGCCTGGCACGCCGAGGCACTGCTGCGGCTGGCCGGCGGCGACCGGTCCGGTGCCGAGCGGGCACTGCGGGCCGGGCTGCGCGCCCTCGACCAGCACCGCGCCACCCTGGGCGCCACCGAACTGCGGGTACACGCGGCGGTCCACGGCGAGGAACTCGCCAAGCTCGGGCTCCAGCTCGCCCTCGCCGACGGCGCTCCCGTCAAGGTGCTGCGCTGGGTCGAGCGCTGGCGGGCGGGCGCGCTGCGCTACCGGCCGGTCCGGCCGCCGGACGACTCCGTCCTCGCGGACCTGCTCGCCGAACTGCGCCGGATCTCCGCGCGCGAGGAACAGAAGCGCCTCAACGGCCAGCAGCCGCAGGGACTCCGCAAGGAACGGCTCGCCATCGAGCGGGAGGTGCAGACGCGGGTCCGGCACGCGATCGGCGACCGGGCTCGGCTCGGGGCGTCCTCGATGGCGATCAGTCCCGAGGTGCTCGCGTCCTCGCTCGGCGCTCGGGCGCTCGTCGAGTTCCTGGCGTTCAGCGGACAGCTCATGGCCGTGACCGTGCACCGGGGGCGGGTCCGGCTGCACGAACTGGGATCCGCCGCGGCGGCGCAACAGGTCCTCGCCGAGATCCGCTTCGCGCTGCGGACCGTGGCTGTCGGCGCCACGGACGCGATCCGGTCCGCGGCCCGCACCCTGCTCGAACGCCAGGCCAGCAACCTGGACGCGCGGCTGCTCGGCCCGGTGATCGCCGCGCTCGGGGACGCCGAGCTGGTGCTCGTCCCCTCGACGACCCTGCACGACGTGCCGTGGGCGCTGCTGCCGAGCTGCACGGGCCGCCCGGTGAGCGTGGTCCCGTCGGCAACTCTCTGGGATCGGGCCAACGCCGCACCAGGGCCGATCCCCGGCGGGCGGGTGACGCTGGTCGGCGGTCCGGGACTCGCGAACGGGTACGAGGAGGTGCGGGCGCTCGCCGCGTCCTACCCCACCGCCACCCTGGTCGCGAACGGCGACGCCACGGTCGCCGGAGTCGTCACCGCGCTCGACGGCGCCTCGGTCGCGCACATCGCGGCCCACGGGACCGTCCGCGCGGACAACCCGTTCTTCTCGGCCCTCCAGATGCACGACGGGCCGCTGACCGTCTTCGACCTCGAACGGCTCGCCGCCCCGCCCGCGCTCGTCGTCCTGCCAGCCTGCCAGTCGGGGGTGACGGTGGCGCGGCCCGGCGACGAGATCCTCGGACTCTCCGCCGCCCTGCTGGCCCTCGGCACCCGCAGTCTGCTCGCGACGGTCGCGCCGGTCCCGGACCACGGCACCATGGAACTCATGCTCGCCCTCCACGAGCGGCTGCGCGCGGGCGAGGCCCCGGCGTACGCACTCGCGGCGGCCCAGAAAGCGGTCCTGAGCAGCGCGGACCCCGACACCTTCGCCGCCGCGGCCGCCTTCACCTGCTTCGGCGCCGGCTCCTAACCCCGCCCTTCGCGACCCCGCCCTTCGCGACCCCGCCCCTCGCGACCCCGCCGACGGGTGGCGCGCGGAGGTGGCGTTGACATGCAAGTGAATGCCTGCATATTGTGGTGGCGTTATGGACGAGGTATTCAAGGCGCTCGCGGATCCGACGAGGCGCTACCTGCTGGACCAGCTGCGTGAGCACAACGGGCAGACGCTCGGTGAGCTGTGCGGGCGAGTCGAGATGACCCGGCAGGCGGCGACCCAGCATCTGGCGATCCTCGAAGCCGCGAATCTCGTCAGCACCGTGCGGCGCGGGCGGGAGAAGCTGCACTACCTGAACCCGGTGCCGATCCACGAGCTGCAGGAACGCTGGATCGGCCGGTTCGAGCAGCCGCGCCTGGACGCCCTGAGCACGATCCGCAGAGAAGCCACCCGCAGAGGAGCACAAGCAGCCATGAGCGCGAAGCCGTCGTTCGTGTACGTCACCTACATCGAGACCACACCCGAGAACGTGTGGCACGCGCTCACCGACGCGGATCTCACGGCCTCCTACTGGGGCCACGCCAACGTCTCGGACTGGCAGCCCGGATCGGAGTGGAAGCACATGCGCACCGACGGATCCGGGATCGCCGATGTCGTCGGCATCGTCACCGAGGCAGAGCCGCCGCACCGGCTGGTCACCACGTGGAGCGAGCCGCAGAGCCCGGACAACACGTCGAAGGTCACGTTCCTGATCGAGCCGCTCGGCCCGATCGTCCGGCTGACCGTGACCCACGACGACCTGGCGACCGAGGAGGACCGGGCGGCCGTGACGCACGGGTGGTCCGCCGTGCTGTCCAATCTCAAGTCGCTGCTCGAAACCGGCCACCCGCTCCCCCGCGCCCCGTGGGACGCCAAGGAAGTGCGGTAACCGCGGCCGGTCCGGGCCGGCCGGGGTTACCGCACT
>JAOPVE010000041.1 GCA_025963185.1 Actinomycetes bacterium | reverse complement strand
TCCATGACAGTTCCCTTCTCCGTGGGTCGGCCGCCGACACGGCCGGCCAGGCGGATTTGATCAGCACACGATCGCCGCTGGGCGTCGGCCCCGGTGGCACCGTCCGGCAGCCGGCGGACCGCTGTGACACCGGCGTGCGGCCGGCCCCGTCAGTGCCACCGGCGATGATCGTTCGCGTCGTCGCGGCCATAGACAAAACCGTGGGCCCGGTCGGCGCGATCCGCCACGATCAGCATCCTCCCTGCTGGTAGGCACAACCTCCCACACCTCTACGGTCGTGAGGCGGAGCTTCGCCAGCTGCGCTACTACGTCGCCGTCGCCGAAGAGTTCAACTTCGGTCGCGCGGCGGAGCGGCTGCACATCGCCGGCCCCTCGCTGTCCCAGCAGATCAGGGCCCTTGAGTGGGACCTCGGTACCCGCCTGTTCGACCGGGATCGGCGCTCGGTGAGGCTCACCCCGGCAGGGCAGCTGCTGCTGCCACGTACGGTGGCGCTTCTGGAACGGGCCGCCGAGCTGCGCGGCGTCGCGGTCGGCCTGTCGCCGAGACCTCGCCAGTGGCCGCCAAACAGACTGCGGTCGCCTGATTACGGTCTGGCTCCCGAGAACGACCCGTAGCGGCGAATCTGAGGGCGCGGCGGGCGTGAGGCGCTGCTGGCGGCGTGTTCGAGGAGGAGTTCCTGGCGTGGCGGAGTTGTCCGCCGTGGAGAGCGTGTCCCGTTCCCCCGCGCGCAGATCTTCGACCGGCGGGGCGCCGGGCTGACGACCGTGACGGGGTTGCTCTATGCGTGCCGCAAGGGCGTCCTGTACTGGATCTGAGTCGTCCTCGGTGCGCGGCCGGGCCGGGACGCGGGGTAGGCCGCGCCCCGGCTCGGGGTCTGACGGGTTACACGGCGATGTCGGCACCGGGCACGTGGGGAAGCGGCTTGTCCGCGCTGAACTTGTGGCCGTCCCAGGTGAAGGTGCGGTCGATCTCGACGTCCGAGGTGTTGTCCGTCTGCTTGAGGTCGATGCGGCCCTTCGCGATGTGCACGTCCCCGATTGCGCTCCAGCCCGCGAGTGAGTTGTCCGCGGTCAGGAAGCCCAGCAGTGCGGGCTTGCCGTTCTTGACGGTGTAGACGTAGTTCCACTCCGCCTGCCCGTCCTGGTTCGCGCAGCTCACCCCGGCCACGATGTCTTCCACACCGTCACCGTTGACGTCGCCGGCGGCCTTCGCGGTGAACCAGTACTCGAAGCCGTTCTTCACGTACACGCCGGCTGTGCTGCCAGGCGAGGGCGGCGCGAAGTGCGCGGTCACCCGCGGGCATAGCGCGACGAACTGGTGGTTCATGTTCTGCAGTGGCACCTCGGCGTTGCGGAACGGCAGCGTGATCGTGGCGTTCGGCCAGTCGAAGGACGCCTGGGCCGCGGGCGCGGCGTGCACGGCCGGTGCGGCCGCGGCTACGGCTGCCTGGCCCGCGACGATGGTGGCGGCGAGCGCGGCGGCGGTGGCGATACGGCCGAGAACGTTGATGCTGGTCATTTCTTCCTCCGTAAATGGGTGGACGCTTTGTTGCGCCGCCAGAAACACGTGCGGGCGCGCGGCAAGGTTGCACCACATTCGGAATTCTTTTTCCTTACGCGAATTTAACGCGCATTTCTTCACACCAGTTTCACGGCCATCTGATTGATGAACGAATGGTGGGGTTCCCGCATCCAATGAGCCTTCGCCAAGCTCTGTCCGATGTGGTTGAGGTGGCTGCTGAACAGCAAGGTTGCCCCCGCTCCGGGGACGGCCGAGTCCAACTGTGCGCTGCGGCTGCCCGCTGGCGCGTTGCGGTTTCGCCGTCGGTATCGCGACGCTCTGCGGTACGTCAGGGAGGGGCTGGCGTTGCTGGCCATGGCTCCGGCGCTGGCGCAGGCCATCGACGTTGCTCGCGGAAAGGCGTGTGTGATCGCCGACGGCAGCCTGCTGCGGATCGACCAGGTCGCGATGGCATCACAAGGAGCCGGGCCTGCGGTCGCCGAGCCACGAGGCGACCGCGTAGCCACAGAGCTATGGGGTGGTCGTCGCCGTCCCGCCGGTGGTCGTCCCGCCGGTGGTCGTTGTCCCGCCGGTGGTCGTCCCTTTCTGGGTCGCGCACAGGAACGTCACCTTCAGGGCATCGTTGGCGGCGTCCTGCTCGGCGTCGACGGCCAGCCCGAGTTCTTTCTGATCTGCCGAAGAGGAACCCTGAGCCTTCCGCAGGTGCGCGGCAACCTGTTCCATGGCGGTCGCATACCGCAGCAGCGCCGCTTTGACGTCCGGCGCCTCGATCGTTGCGACGCCGGCGCGGGCGTTCGCTGCCGCGCTCGCCACGTCCGACGCTTTCTCCGCCGTGATCGGCAGCAGCAGTGACGTCTTTGTGCTGCTGGTGGTCGTGGCGATGATGCCGGACGTCTTCTGGCAGTCACCTTCCCGTCCGCCGGGTACCGGGGCGGTCGGCGCTGTGGTTGCCGGCGCCGGGGAGATGACCGCCGTGGGTTCAGCGTTCGCCGAGGCGGCACCGTGGTCCTGCTGGCATGCCGCCATGCTGAACGATCCACAGGCCACTGCCAGGCCGGCGAGTAACCGGGAGGCGATCCGATGCATGCTCATGGGTCTCCGTGTCCGTGTGACTGATCGTGACGCACTTCGTGAACTGTCTACGGACAGTGACGGGTGGAGGAACGCCCTTCGGGGCAGTCTTCAGTGCACGTCTCGACGGCACCAGCCGCGCAGCCTGCTCGGAGGTGCGTGCTCGGAGGTGCCTAGAGGACTCGGCACAGGACGGGTTTCCATCCCGGCTCATACCCGGTCACGTCAGGCGGTTCCGCCGAACGAGAGCCACCGAATTCCGCAAACAGCGGTCGCGAATGACGACTCGTTACTGCTCTATTCGAACATAAGCCGGCGACATCTCGTGGTGGCGGCAAAGCGTGGGCCGTGCAATTCGCTGAAGCCTCCGGGCCTGGGCATGGCTGTACTTCATTACGCGCCGTGTATGTTGACCGCATTCATTTGCACACCGTGCTGCCGCAGAAGGGAGCCCGCACAGTGGCTCAGAAAGTGCTTGTCCGCGTCACATCGGACCTCTCCGGGAAGCCCGACGCCGAGACGATCCGGTTCGCTTACGAAGGCTACGACTACGAGATCGATCTGACGGTGGCTGAGCAGGAGAAACTTGGCGCGTTCCTGTCGGTGTACCTGGCGTCCGGCCGGCGTATCGGCCGGACCGGCTCAGGCCAGCCACGCAACGCCGGAGGGCGGGTGCCGCGGCGAACGGCCGATTCGAACACCATCCGGGACTGGGCGCGCGAGAACGGATTCGAGGTCAGCAGCCGCGGCCGGATCCCGGCGAGCGTGCAGGATGCCTACGACAACCGAAGCAAGTAACGCCCGGCGGCTCACCTCTGGGCACCAGCCTAGACTTCGGACTCACTCATCTAGTGCCAGGAGATGCTATGACGAACCCCGAACCGTCGCAGGAGATGCGGGACGAAGCTCACCAGCGCATCGAGGACATGCCGGCCGAGACCGCGCTGGGCAACCGGGACCCGCAGGGCGGCGGCAAGGGCGAGCCCGAGGACTTCAAGGGCCACTCGGAGGAGTAACTATCCGGCGTCGCGAGCCGGCCGCCGCGGTGAGACATTCGTGGGTAAGGCAGCAACCGGCCCGCGCGGCGGCGCGCTCGCGCCGAGTCACACCACCGCGGGCAATTGACGCGACCGGCCTATCCGGGGACGGGCAAGGGACCGAGCAGGGGGTGCCGGCCGTGAAGGTCCTCTTCATCGGTGGCAGCGGGATCATCAGCTCAGCGTGTGCACGGCTGGCGGTCGACACGGGCGCTGACCTGCACGTGCTCAACCGCGGCCAGACCACCATCCGCCCGCTCCCGCCGGAGGTCACCGAGCTGCGCGGAGACATCCGGGATCCCGCTTCAGCTCGCGAAGCACTCGGCGGGCGCGAGTTCGACGTCGTCGTGGACTGGGTCGCGTACCGGCCCGGCCACGTGCGGACCGACATCGAGCTGTTCGGTGGGCGCACCGGGCAGTACGTGTTCATCTCCTCCGCGTCTGCCTACCAGACGCCGCCTGAACGGCTCCCCATCGTGGAGTCCACTCCGCTGCGCAACCCGTACTGGCAGTACTCCCGCGACAAGATCGCGTGCGAGGACCTGCTGGTGGCGGCGTATCGCAACGACGGCTTTCCCGTGACGATCGTGCGGCCGTCGCACACCTACGACAGGACGGCCGTGCCCTTCGAGGGCGGGTGGACGACCCTGGGCCGGATGCGGCACGGCAAGGAGATCGTCGTGCACGGTGACGGCACCTCGCTGTGGACCCTGACCCACCACACGGACTTCGCCCGCGGGTTCGTCCCCCTGCTCGGTCACCCGCGCACGATCGGCGACACGTTCCACATCACCTCCGAGGAGGTGCTCACGTGGAATCAGATCGCCAGGACCCTCGGAGCCGCCGCGGGGGTGGAGCCGCGGATCGTCCACGTGCCCTCGGACGCGATCGCGGCGGCCGACCCGGACTGGGGAGCCCACCTGCTCGGCGACCTCGCGCACTCGGCGCTGTACGACAACGCGAAGCTGCGCGGTGTGGTGCCCGGGTTCGCCGCGACGGTCCCGTTCGAGCAGGGTGCCAGGGAGATCGTCGAGTGGCACGACGAGGATCCGTCGCGGCAGCGGGTCGACGGGCGGATCGACGCGCTGATGGACAGGCTGGTCAGCACCTACCGGCGCGGCCTCGCTGAGCCCGGCCGCCAATAGGGGAGGAGGCGCCGGAGGGCCTCAGCCGGTCGCGTCGACGACGACCTTCAGGCCGGTCCTCGCGTCGGCGGCCCGGAACGCCTCGGCCGCCTGCTCCAGCGGGTACCGGGACGTCACGAGGGACCTGACGTCGACGCGTCCACTCTCCACCAGCCGGATCGCCCGGGGGTACATCTCCTTCATCCGCCGGACCAGCACGATCGTGAGCCCCTTCCGCCGGGCGGCCGAGGCTGCGAACGAGGTCCGGTCGTCGCCGGGGATGCCCGCGAGCACCACTCGCGCGCCCGGCTTCGCGGCGGCGATCGCCATCTCGACGGCGTCGTTGGCACCCGCGACCTCGAAGGCGACGTCCACACCGTCCGGTCCGGATCCGGCGCGCCGGGAGAGCGTGGCCGGATCGCCAGCCTCGTCCGGGGACCAGGTGTGAGTGGCTCCGAGCCGCCGCGCGGCATCGAGGCGGTGCGCCAGCGGATCGACGGCGATCACGGTCGCCGCACCCGCCACTCGCGCCACCTGGACCAGGAGCAGCCCGATCGGCCCGCACCCGAAAACGCCGACGGCCGCACCGACCCGCAGGTGACCCAGGTCGTGGGCGTGCAGGGCCACTCCGAGCGGCTCCAGCATCGCGCCGTCGGCATCGCTGAGCCCAGCGGGCAGCGGATGCAACAGCGTGGTGGGCCAGGCGAGGAATTCGCGCAGCGCGCCGTCGGTGTCACCGTGGCCGGCGAACCGCACCTGCGGGCAGAGGTTGCGGTGCCCGTCCCGGCAGGTCCCGCACACGCCACAGGGGATCGCCGGATCGACCGCGACACGCTCGCCGTGCCGGGGGCCGCCCTCGAACACAGCGGCGAACTCGTGCCCGGCCACCAGCGGACGGTCCAGGCGCGCGTCGCCGATCCCGGCCTCGGAGTACCAGTGCAGGTCGGATCCGCACAGTCCGACGGCGGTCACCCGCACCAGGCTGTGGCCAGCAGGTACCTGCGGAACGGGCTCGTCACCGAGGCGCACGTCACCCACCCCGTGCAGACGGGCGGCTCTCACGATCCGGCTTCCGGGCGCAGCGCCATGCGGGCTCCGTGATGCGAATACTGATAGGTCGTGGTTACCCTGGGCAAGATCCATCGTAAGGCGAACGTTCGGCCCTGCGGTGGGTACGCGAAGGTTCGCTCTCGTCGTGGGAGGCGCATCGTGTACGTGTCGCTGAAGGATGTGGCGGCGCGTTCCAGGGCGAGTTTCCAGATCGCGAGCAAGGTCCTCAGCGGACAGGCCGGTGTGGTGTCCACCGAGACCCCTGAGCGCATCCGCGCGGCCGCGAGCGACCTGGGCTACGCGCCGAATGCGCTGGCCCGGACGTCCTCGCTCACCATCGGGGTGCTGACGGACGACATGGCCGCCGGTGCGCTCACGGCGCTACCCGAGCACGGGCTGGGCGTTCCCGCGGACGGCTCGGTGGCGAGCTGCGACGACCTGCCGTTCGCGGCGTACCTGCCTGCCGAACTCGTTGTGCATGGCTCCGCCGTTTCGCCCCCGAACCCCTAGCGCACGGGGCGCCGCCCCGCGCACCCCTCCAGCGCGCATCCCGCCCGCGCGCATCCACCAGGACGGTGATCAGATGAACCGTTCCGCACCTTCCCGCTCGCGCAGCCAGCCCGTGTTGACCCGCCGCAGCGTCCTGCTCGGGGCACTCGGCGGGGCCGGTGCGGTGGCCATCGGCGGCTGCTCGTCGCCGGTGGCGGCCGGCCTGACCAACACCCCCCTGGATCCCGGGACCGTCGACTACTGGAACCTCTTCGGTGGCGGCGACGGCGTCCGCATGCAGCAGATGCTCGCCGGATACCGGAAGGCTCACCCGGAAACCCGGCTCCAGGCGGTCACCCTGGCCTGGGGAAACCCGTACTACACCAAGCTCAGCCTCTCGACCCTCGGCGACAAGCCACCGAGCGTCGCGGTCTCGCACCTGACGCGCATGAAGACCTTCGCGGACGCCGGCCTGCTCCAGGAACTGAACCTCGACGACTTAGCCAGGCACGGCATGACTCCGGACAAGTTCAACAAGCGCGCCTGGCAGGCCGGACTCGTCGGCGGCAAGGTGTACGCGATCCCGCTCGACACGCACCCGATCGTGCTGTTCTACAACACGAAGGTCTGCAAGCAGGCCGGGCTGCTGGACTCGGCCGGCAATCTCAAACCGATCGCCGGCCAGCAGGGCTTCCTCGACGCCCTGGAGCGCGCCAAGAAGGTGACCGGCCAGTATGGCGCCACCCTGGGGATCAACGGCGACTCCGGATCCCCGTGGCGGTTCTTCCAGACCATGTACGCCCAGGCCGGGGGCAGTGTGCTGGCGAACAACGGCACCAAGATCGTGCTCGACGACGCCAAGGCCAAGCGGGTGCTGGACTATTTCCGCACGCTCGCTGTCGAGCGGAAGCTGATGCCGTCCAGCATCGACTACCAGGGTGCCATCGCCCTGTTCGCGAACGGACAGTCGGGCTTCCACCTGAACGGCGAGTGGGAGATCAGCACGTTCCAGACCGCCAAGATGCCGTTCAGCATGACGCTCGTTCCGAACGTGTTCGGCGGCCCGTACGCGGTCCAGGCCGACTCGCACACCCTCGTCCTGCCCAAGCACCCGGCGCAGGACCGCAGGCTGCTCGACAATTCGCTGGGTTTCGTGAAGTCCATGCTGGACCAGAGCCTGACCTGGGCGCAGGGGGGTCACATCCCCGCGTGGCAGCCGTTCGCCACGAGCGAGGCGTACCGGAAGCTGACGCCGCAGTCGAACTACGCGGCCGCGGCGAACAGCGCGGTGTACGACCCGCCCGGCTGGTACTCCGGGTCCGGATCGACCTTCGGGATCATCATGAGCTCCTCGATCGGCGCCGTGCTGGCCGGCCAGCTCACCCCAGCGGCCGCGATCGCGCAGATGCGCTCCAAGCTCTCCGTCCTCGCCGAGACGCCCTCGCCGGTGTGACCCTCGACGCCCTCCCCTGAAGGGGGTTCGCATGACAGCCACCACCACGGTCGGGCGCCCGCGGGCGGATCGCGGCCCGGTCCGCCCCCGCAGGGGCACCGACTCGAGCCAGGCACTGCACGCCGCCGGATTCCTGAGCCCGTTCGTGATCCTCTATGTGCTGTTCATCATCGGCCCGGCGCTCTACATGGTCCTGATGAGCTTCTTCCACACCAGTCTGGTGAAGCCAGGCCTGGGCAGCTTCGCCGGGCTGACCAACTACGCGGAGGCGTTCGGCAGCGCGGACTTCTGGTCCTCGCTGTGGCACACGATCTGGTTCACCGTGCTGACCACGCCGCCGCTGATCCTGCTCTCGCTCCTGTTCGCGCTGCTGGCGGACCGGGTGGTGCGCGGGCGCTGGTTCTTCCGGCTGGCCTTCTTCGCGCCGTACATCCTGCCGTCGGCGGTCATGGCGCTGATCTGGGTCTGGCTCTACACCCCCGCGCTGGGCCTGCTCACCAGCGCAGTGACCTCCCTCGGCCTGACGGCGCCGGACTGGCTGGGCAATCCGAACTGGGCCATGATCTCGCTGGCGCTCGCGACCTTGTGGTGGACGCTCGGCTTCAACTTCGTCCTGTATTCGGCCGGGCTGCAGGACATCCCCCGCGAGCTGTACGAGGCGGCCTCCATCGACGGGGCCGGGCCGTGGCAGCAGATCCGCCGGATCACGATCCCGATGCTGGCGCGCACCACCACGCTCGTCGCGGTGCTCCAGGTCATCGCCTCGCTCAAGGTGTTCGACCAGATGTACATCATGACCAGCGGCGGCCCGAACTACAGCACGCGACCGGTGCTCGAGTACATCTACGACGTCGGCTTCACCGACTTCCGCACCGGCTACGCGGCCGCCGCGTCCACCCTGTTCTTCCTGGTGGTACTCGCCGTCTCGGCCGTCTGGCTCGTCCTCACCCGCAACCAGGAGAAGGAGGGCGTGGCATGACCACCATCGCCGCGACCCTGGAACGGGAGGCGCACGCCTCCGCGCTCGAACACTCGGCCGACCGGCACGTCCGGATCTTCAACCGGGTCTGCGCCGGAGTCCTCGTGGCGTTCGCGATCATCTGGCTGGTCCCGCTGGCCTGGGCGCTGGACACGGCGCTCAAGCCCAACGCCGAGACGACCACGACGACGTGGTGGATCCACAACCCGACGCTCGCCTCGTTCCGTGCGCTCTTCCAGCAGGGCGACATCCTGAACTGGTATGCGGCGAGCTTCATCACCTCGACCATCACCGCGGCGTGCACCGTGCTGGTGGCCAGCATGGCGGCCTTCGCGTTGTCGAGACTGCGCTTCCGCCGCCGGCAGCTCGTGTTCTGGTTCGTCCTGGCCGGCATCATGATTCCGCCGCAGGTGCTCATGGTGCCGCAGTTCCGGGAGTTCAACGGGCTGCACCTGCTGAACACGTACTGGGCGGTGATCCTGCCGCAGATCCCCACCGCGATCGCGGTCTTCATCTTCAAGCAGTTCTTCGACGGGCTGCCCCGCGACCTCGACGAGGCCGCCCGCGTCGACGGCGCCGGATTCCTGCGCGTGTACTGGCAGGTCATCATGCCGCTGGCCCGGCCCGTGGTGTCGGCCGTGGCGATCTTCAGCTTCGTGTGGACCTGGAACAACCTGCTGTGGCCGTTGCTCACGCTGACGAATCCGCAGCTCATGACGATCCCGGTCGGGCTGGCGACGGTCCAGGGCGCGTACGGGATCCGGTACGCCGACACGATGGCCGGGGCGATCCTCGGCGCGCTGCCGCTGGTCCTGCTGTTCCTGGTCTTCCAGCGGCGGATCGTCGAGGGCATCGCGGGTACCGGGCTCAAGGGCTAGGGCAGAGAAGGGGAGATCCATGCACAGCGCTTCGCTCACGATCGATCCCGTCCTTCGCGTCTCGGCCGTCGATCCGAGGCTGTACGGATCCTTCGTCGAACACATGGGCCGCTGCGTCTACACCGGGATCTTCGAGCCCGGCCACCCCGCCGCGGACCACGACGGTTTTCGCGGCGACGTCGCCGAGCTCGTCCGGGAGCTCGGCGCCCCGATGCTGCGCTACCCGGGCGGCAACTTCGTGTCCAACTACGAGTGGGAGGACGGCACCGGTCCCCGCGATGAGCGTCCGGTGAGGCTCGACCTGGCCTGGCGCTCGATCGAGAGCAACCAGGTGGGGGTCGACGAGTTCACCCGCTGGGCGCGCGGCGTCGGCAGCGAGCCGATGATGGCCGTCAACCTGGGCACGCGAGGCGTGGACGCGGCGCGGAACCTCGTCGAGTACTGCAACCACCCCAGCGGGACCTACTGGTCGGACCTGCGCCGCAAGAACGGATCCGCCGATCCGTACGACGTACGGCTCTGGTGCCTGGGCAACGAGATGGACGGCCCGTGGCAGATCGGCCACAAGACCGCGGGGGAGTACGCCCGGCTGGCGGCCGAGACCGCCAAGGCGATGCGACGGGTGGATCCGTCGATCGAGCTGGTCGCCTGCGGGAGCTCGCACCACCGGATGCCGACGTTCGGAACCTGGGAGGCGACGGTCCTCGCCGAGACCTACGACCTGGTCGACTACGTCTCGCTGCACAGCTACTACGAGCAGCGCGGCGACGACCGGGACAGCTTCCTCGCGGCCGCCGTCGACCTGGACCGGTTCATCGCGGACGTCATCGCCACCTGCGACCACGCCAGGTCGGTGGGCCGGCACAGCAAGCGCGTCAACCTGTCCGTGGACGAGTGGAACGTCTGGTACCAGCAGCGGTTCGCCGGCGAGGAGAACCTTGGCTGGGCCGAGGCGCCACGCCTGATCGAGGACGTCTACTCCGTGGCGGACGCCGTGGTCGTCGGCAGCCTGCTGATCACGCTGCTGCGCCACGCGGACCGCGTGAAGATCGGCTGCCTCGCCCAGCTGGTCAACGTCATCGCCCCGATCATGACCGAGCCCGGCGGGCCGGCCTGGCGCCAGAGCATCTTCCACCCGTTCGCGCTCACCTCCCGGCACGGCCGCGGCACGGTGCTGCAGGTCGAGCCCGCCAGCCCTGTGCACGAGACGCGGTGGCTCGGGGAGGTGCCCGTGCTGGACGCCGTGGCTGTGCTCGACGACGAGTCCGGTGCCGTCACGCTGTTCGCCGTGAACCGGGACCAGCACGAGGAGCTCGCCCTGGACATCGACCTGCGGGCGTGCCCCAGCCTGACGGTCGCACGGCGGGTCGCGGTCTTCGACGACGATCCGGACGCGGTGAACAGCGCTGCCGAGCCCGGCCGCGTCACGCCCCGGCCACTGGACGGCATGGGGGTCGACGGCGGACGGGTGAGCGTGGTCCTGCCGCCGCTGTCGTGGAACATGGTCCGGCTGGAGGCTGGCACGTGACGCGGCCACGCTGCGGATCGCGGCTGCGTCCCCGGCGCGGCCCGGTGACCTTGGCGTCCGGCGATGTTACCGCTAACATCACGGTCTGCGCCGGTGGCCGGCCAGGCGGTGCGAGGCGTCAGGGGGACGTGGCGGTGGCTGAGACCGGCGGGGACCTGCCCGAGCCGCCCGTCCGGCCCGCTCGCCGCGCGGCGACGATGGCCGACGTCGCGCAGGCCATCGGGGTCTCCCACCAGACGGTGTCGCGCGTCCTCAACGATCCCGGGTCGGTCAGCCCGGAGACCACCTCGCGCGTGCTCCAGGCGATCGGCGAGCTCGGCTACCGGCGGAACCGGGCGGCGCGCGCGCTGGCGACCCGCCGGTCGCAGACGATCGGCGTGGTCAGCTTCGACACCACGCTGTACGGACCGGCCAGCACCCTGTTCGGCATCGAGCAGGCGGCGGGGGAGGCGGGTTACGCCGTCACCGTCGCCAGCGTGAAGGCGATGACCGAGGGCAGTCTCCGGGAGGCGATCGACCGGCTCGCGATGCACGATGTCGACGGCATCGTGCTGATCGCCCCGCTGCGGGACACCAGCACGGTGTTGCCGGTGCTCGACCCCGACCTGCCCGCGGTCGTCGTCGAAGGCGGGCGCGCACCCGGTCTGGCGTCGGTCTGCGTCGACCAGGAACTGGGCGCGCGGCTCGTCACCCGTCACCTGCTCGACCGGGGCGCCCGCACGGTGTGGCACGTGGCCGGCCCGGCCGACTGGATCGAGGCCGAGAGCCGGGTCGCGGGCTGGCGGGACGAACTGGCGGAGGCCGGGGCGGAGGTACCCGCGCCGCTGCGGGGGGACTGGAGCCCGCCGTCGGGGTACCAGGCCGGCCGCAAGCTCGCGCGCCGCAAGGACGTCGGCGCGGTGTTCGTCGCCAACGACCAGATGGCGCTCGGGCTCCTGCGGGCGTTCCACGAAGCCGGCCTGCGGATCCCCGAGGACGTGCTCGTCGCGGGCTTCGACGACGTGCCCGAGGCCGGCTACTACACCCCGCCGCTGACGACGGTGCGGCAGGACTTCGCCGCCGTGGGGCGGCGCAGTATCGAGCTGGTGCTCGAGCAGGTGGCCGCCGGCCGCGCCGCCGCGCGGCACCAGGTAGTGGCCCCGGAACTCGTCGTCCGGCAGAGCACCTCCCGGTAGCCACCTCCCCGGTAGCGCACGCCCCGGCAGGCACGGCAGTCCCACCCGTTCGGGGGCGCGGGCGAACTCGCGGCACCGCCCTGAAACATCCTCTTGACATGGGCGATGTTAGCGCTAACACTCGATCCAATGTTAGCGCTAACACGGGCGATTCCGGCTCGGCCGGCGCCGCACAGTCCTCGTCATCCCCTCGGGATTCCGCCGTGCAACCACGGCTTTCAGGAGGAACCATGCACCGCAGTTACCGGGTCTTAGCGCTGCTGGCGCTGGCCCTCGCCCTGGCCGCGACGGCCTGCGGGCGCACCTACGGCGTCACTACGCCGGGCGGCGAACGGGGCGGCACGATCGGCCTGGCGATGCCGACGAAGTCGTCCGAGCGGTGGATCGCCGACGGCAACAACATGGCCAAGCAGTTCGAGGCGCTCGGCTACAAGGCGGATCTCCAGTACGGCGACAACGTCGTGGAGAACCAGGTCTCGCAGATCGAGAACATGATCACCAAGGGCGACAAGCTGCTGGTCGTCGCCGCGATCGACGCGACCTCGCTGACGAACGTGCTCCAGCAGGCGGCGGACGCGAACATCAAGGTGATCTCGTACGACCGGCTGATCCGCGGCAGCAAGAACGTCGACTACTACGCCACCTTCGACAACTTCAAGGTCGGCGTCCTGCAGGGCTCGTACATCGTCGACAAGCTCGGGCTCAAGGCCGGAAAGGGCCCGTTCAACATCGAGCTGTTCGCCGGATCCCCCGACGACAACAACGCCGGATTCTTCTTCCGCGGCGCGATGAGCGTGCTGCAGCCCTACATCGACAAGGGCCGCCTCAAGGTCAAGAGCGGCCAGACGAAGTTCGCGCAGGTGGCGACCCTGCGGTGGGACGGCGGGCTCGCACAGTCCCGGATGGACAACCTGCTGAGCAAGGCCTACACCACAGAGTCCGTCGACGCGGTGCTCTCCCCGTACGACGGGATCTCGATCGGGATCCTCTCGGCGCTCAAAGGCGTCGGCTACGGATCCGGCTCGAAGGCGCTCCCCATCGTCACCGGGCAGGACGCCGAGCTGGCCTCGGTGAAGTCGATTCTGGCGGGGGAGCAGACCCAGACCGTCTACAAGGACACCCGGGAACTGGCCAAGATCGCGGTCCGCATGGGCGACGCGGTGCTGACGGGCGGGAAGCCACCGGTCAACGACACCAAGCAGTACGACAACGGCGCCAGGGTCGTGCCCGCGTACCTGCTCCAGCCCGTGAGCGTCGACAAGGGCAACTACAAGGTGCTCCTCGACACCGGCTACTACACCGCCGCGCAGCTCAGGTAGGGGGCGGAGACGATGAGCAAGCCGATCCTGGAAATGCGCTCGATCACCAAGACCTTCCCCGGCGTCAAGGCGCTCTCGGACGTGAACCTGATGGTGCAGCCCGGCGAGATCCACGCCATCTGCGGGGAGAACGGCGCCGGCAAGTCCACCCTCATGAAGGTGCTCAGCGGGGTGCATCCCCACGGTTCCTACGAGGGCGAGATCTTCTTCGAGGGCGAGCCGTGCGAGTTCAAGGACATCAAGTCCAGCGAGCGCCGCGGCATCGTGATCATCCACCAGGAGCTCGCCCTGGTGCCGTACCTGTCCATCGCGGAGAACATCTTCCTCGGCAACGAGCACGCGTCCGGCGGGGTCATCAACTGGAACGAGACGATCACGCACGCGACGGCGCTGCTCGCGCGGGTCGGGTTACCGGAGAATCCGCAGACCCGCGTCGCGGACATCGGCGTCGGCAAGCAGCAGCTCGTCGAGATCGCCAAGGCGCTGTCGAAGGAAGTGAAGCTGCTGATCCTCGACGAGCCGACCGCGGCCCTGAACGACGAGGACAGCGGCAAGCTGCTCGACCTGATCCTTGGCCTGAAGTCGCACGGCGTGACCTCGATCATCATCTCGCACAAGCTGAACGAGATCACCCGGATCGCCGACTCGATCACGATCCTGCGGGACGGCAGGACGATCGAGACCCTCAGCGTCGGCGGGGAGCCGATCAGCGAGGAGCGGATCATCCGCGGCATGGTCGGCCGCGACCTGGAGCACCGCTTCCCCGACCGCACGCCGGACATCGGCGAGGTCGTGTTCGCCATCGAGGACTGGACCGTGCACCACCCGATCGACCAGCACCGCAAGGTCGTGGACGGGGTGTCGATCAACGTGCGGCGCGGCGAGATCGTCGGGCTCGCGGGGCTCATGGGGGCGGGCCGCACCGAGCTGGCCATGAGCGTGTTCGGCCGCAGCTACGGCCGGGGGATCAGCGGAAAGGTCGTCAAGGACGGCAAGGAGATCCGCGTCCGAAGCGTCTCCGAGGCGATCGGCCACGGCATCGCCTACGCCACCGAGGACCGCAAGCACTACGGGCTGAACCTGCTGGAGAACATCACCCGCAACATCTCCCTCGCCGCCCTGGGCAAGGTGAGCCGGCGGTTCCTCGTCAACGACCACGAGGAAGCCGTCGTGGCCGAGCGGTTCCGCAAGAGCATGTCGATCAAGACCCCGTCGGTGCGCGAAGGCGTCGGCAAGCTCTCGGGCGGCAACCAGCAGAAGGTCGTCCTGAGCAAGTGGATCTTCGCCGATCCGGACGTCCTGATCCTCGACGAGCCCACCCGTGGCATCGACGTCGGGGCGAAGTACGAGATCTACACCGTCATCAACAGCCTCGCCGCCCAGGGCAAGGCGATCGTCGTCATCTCGTCCGAGCTGCCGGAACTGCTCGGGCTGTGCGACCGCATCTACGCCCTCAGCGAGGGCCGGCTGACCGGCGAAGTGCCGCGTGGCGACGCAACCCAGGAGACCCTCATGCGCTACATGATGAAGAGCGGGGACTGACCCATGACGACCATCGAAACCCGGCCCGCCGCCGCACCGGTTCCGCCGCCGCCGTCCCCGCGCCGGGGCATCGGCGAATTCCTGCGGGACATGATCCGCAGCAACCTGCGCCAGTACGGAATGATCGTCGCCCTCGGCCTGATCGTCCTGCTGTTCCAGATCTGGACCGGCGGCATCCTGCTCCGGCCGCTGAACGTCACCAACATCATCCAGCAGAACAGCTACATCCTGATCCTGGCGATCGGCATGGTGATCGTCATCATCACCGGCCACATCGACCTGTCCGTGGGCTCGGTCGCCGCGTTCTCCGGTGCGACCGCCGCGGTGCTGATGGTCAAGCACAACGTGCCGTGGCCGGTGGCGCTGGTGCTCTGCCTCGTCATCGGGGCGGCCGTCGGCGCCTGGCAGGGGTACTGGATCGCCTACGTCGGGATCCCGTCGTTCATCGTCACTCTCGCCGGGATGCTCGTCTTCCGCGGCGCCACCCAGTACCTGCTGTCGGGCCAGTCGATCGCGCCTTTCCCGACCGGGTTCCAGAAGATCAGCAACGGATTCCTCCCCGAGCTCGGCTACCACACGCTCTACCACAACCCGACTTTGATCCTCGGCGCTGTCGTCATCGCCGGCGCGCTGGGCCAGGAGATCCGGGACCGGCGGCGGCAGGCCAGCTACGGCTTCGACACCACGCCTGCCTGGCTGTTCGCCGCCAAGTGCGTCGGCATCGCGGCATTCATCGCCGTGATGACGCTCCTGCTCGCCAGCTACCGGGGCGTCCCGGTGGTCGCCATCATCCTGATCGTCCTGTTCATCGCCTACGCGTTCGTCATGCGGACCACCGTGCTCGGCCGGCACTCCTACGCCGTCGGCGGCAACTCCCCGGCCGCCCAGCTGTCCGGCGTCAAGAACCAGCGCGTCGTCTTCCTGGTCTTCGTCAACATGGGCGTCCTCGCCTCGCTGGCCGGGCTCGTGTTCGCAGCCCGGCTCAACGCGGGCACCCCCAACGCCGGCAGCGGGTTCGAGCTCGAGGCCATCGCCGCGGCGTTCATCGGCGGCGCATCGGCCAGCGGCGGCGTCGGCACCGTGCTCGGCGCGATCATCGGCGGCCTGGTCCTGGGAGTCCTCAACAACGGCATGTCGCTGCTGGGCATCGGCACCGACGTCCAGCAGGTCATCAAGGGCCTCGTGCTGCTCGCCGCGGTCGGCTTCGACATCTACAACAAGAAGAAGGTCGGCTCGTGACGGCCCGGCGCCCCGTCGTCATCGGGGTGGACTTCGGCACCCTGTCGGGGCGGGCGGTGGTGGTCGCGGTGGACGACGGCGAGGAACTGGGCAGCGCGGTCCACGAGTACTCCCACGCGGTGGTGACCGGCGCGCTGCCGGGCAGCGACGTGCGGCTGCCCCACGACTGGGCGCTCCAGGTGCCCTCGGACTACCTCGACGTGCTGCGCACCGCCGTGCCGAAGGCGCTGGCTACCAGCGGTGCCTCCGCGGACGACGTGATCGGCATCGGCACCGACTTCACCGCCTGCACGGTGCTGCCCACCCTCGCCGACGGCACTCCGCTCAGCGACCTGCCCGAGTACGCGGACCGCCCGCACGCCTACGTCAAGCTGTGGCGCCACCACGCCGCGCAGGGCCAGGCCGACCGGATCAACGCACTCGCGCACGCCCGCGGCGAGCCGTGGATCGGCCGGTACGGTGGCAAGCTCTCGTCCGAGTGGGAGCTGGCGAAGGGCCTGCAACTGCTCGAAGAGGATCCGGAGCTGTACGCGCGCACCGAGCGCTGGGTCGAGGCCGCCGACTGGATCATCTGGCAGCTCTGCGGCACGTACGTGCGCAACGCCTGCACGGCGGGGTACAAGGCGGTCTACCAGGACGGTTCCTATCCCTCCCCGGACTTCCTCGCCGCGCTCGACGAGCGGTTCACCGGGTTCTTCGAGTCCAAGGTCGCCCAGCCACTGGCGCCGCTCGGCGGACTGGCGGGCGGGCTGACCGAGCAGGCCGCCCGCTGGACCGGGCTGCGGCCGGGCACGCCGGTCGCCGTGGGCAACGTCGACGCGCACGTCACCGCGCCCGCGGCACAGGCCGTCGAGCCGGGCCAGATGCTCGCGGTGATGGGCACGTCCACCTGCCACGTGATGAACAGCGACCAGCTCGGCGAGGTGGCCGGCATGTGCGGGGTGGTCCGCGACGGCATCACCCCGGGACTGTGGGGCTACGAGGCCGGGCAGAGCGGCGTGGGGGACATCTTCGCGTGGTTCGTCCGCAACGCCGTGCCCGCCGCGTACGAGCGCGCGGCCGCCGAGCGGAACCTGGATCTGCACCAGTACCTCACCGCGCTCGCCGCCGAGCAGGCGGTGGGCGAGCACGGCCTGGTCGCGCTCGACTGGCACAGCGGCAACCGGTCCGTGCTGGTGGACCACGAACTGTCCGGCCTCGTCGTCGGGCTCACGCTCGGCACCAGGCCCGAGGAGATCTACCGGGCGCTCCTGGAGGCCACCGCGTTCGGCACCCGGAAGATCATCGAGTCGTTCCAGGCCGCCGGAGTTCCGGTCACCGAGCTGGTCGTGGCCGGCGGGCTCCTGAAGAACCAGTTCCTCATGCAGCTCTACGCCGACGTGACCCGCCGGCCGCTGTCCCTGCTCTCGTCGGCCCAGGGTCCGGCGCTCGGATCGGCGATCCACGCCGCCGTGGCCGCGGGGGCCTACCCCGACGTCCACGCCGCGTCGGCCGCGATGGGACACAAGCAGACGGGCGCGTACACCCCGGACGAGCGCCGCGCCGCGGCCTACGACGCCCTGTACGCCGAGTACTCCGCCCTGCACGACTACTTCGGCCGGGGCGGCAACGACGTCATGCACCGGCTCCGCGACATCAAGCGAAAGGCGGCCACATCATGACCACGGCCGGGTCGGCCCGGGCAGCGGCCATCGAGGCCGTCCGCCACGAGGTCAGCGAGCTGCACGCCGAGCTCGTCCGCTACAACCTCGTCGCCTGGACCGCCGGGAACGTCTCCGGCCGGGTCCCCGGCGCCGGCCTGTTCATCATCAAGCCCAGCGGCGTCGACTACGACGAGATCGCGCCGGACACGATGATCCTGTGTGACCTGGACGGGAACGTCGTCGAGGGCGACCTGTCCCCGTCGAGCGACACCGCGGCGCACGCCTACGTGTACCGCGCGATGCCCGAGGTCGGCGGCGTGGTCCACACGCACTCGCCCTACGCCTCGGCCTGGGCGGCCCGCGGCGAGCCCGTCCCGTGCGTGCTGACCGCGATGGCGGACGAGTTCGGGGGCGAGATCCCGATCGGCCCGTTCGCGCTGATCGGCAGCGACGACATCGGCAAGGGGATCGTGGCGACCCTGCGTGGATCCCGCTCCCCGGCGGTCCTCATGCGCAACCACGGCGTCTTCACCATCGGCCGGACCGCCCGGGCCGCCGTCAAGGCCGCCGTGATGTGCGAGGACGTCGCCCGCACCGTCCACCTGACCCGCCAGCTCGGCGATCCGCAGCCCATTGCGCGAGCCGACGTCGACCGGCTCTACGACCGGTACCAGAACGTCTACGGCCAGCGCTGACCCACCCGTGAAGGAGCGCAACATGAGCATCGCGACGATGCCGGGGCAGATCTGGTTCCTCACCGGGAGCCAGGGCCTCTACGGCGACGACATCCTCGGCCAGGTGGCCGCGCAGTCGCAGGAGATCACCAAGCAACTCGGGAGCACCGGGGACATCCCGTGGGAGGTGGTCTGGAAGCCGGTCCTGACCGAGCCGGGCGCGATCCGGCGGGTGCTGCTCGACGCGAACACCGACGACGCCTGCCTCGGGGTGATCACGTGGATGCACACGTTCTCCCCGGCCAAGATGTGGATCCTGGGGCTGGACGCGCTGGCCAAACCGCTGCTGCACCTGCACACCCAGGCCAATGTCGAGCTGCCGTGGGGCGAGATCGACATGGACTTCATGAATCTGAACCAGGCCGCGCACGGCGACCGCGAATTCGGTTACATCCAGACCCGCCTCGGCCTCGCCCGCAAGACCGTGGCCGGGCATGTCAGCGATCCCGCGGTGAGCGCGCGGATCGCGACCTGGGCGCGGGCCGCGGCCGCCGCGGCCGCCCTGCGTGGTGGCCGCCTGGCCCGCTTCGGCGACAACATGCGCAACGTCGCCGTGACGGAGGGCGACAAGGTCGAGGCCGAGCTGAGGTTCGGGATCTCTGTCAACACCTACGGCGTGAACGACCTCGTCGCGGTCGTGGACTCCATCGCCGGCTCCGACGTGGACGCCCTCGCCACCGAGTACGAGAGCACGTACGACGTCGCCCCCGAACTGCGGACCGGCGGCGAGCGGCACGAGTCCCTGCGGTACGGCGCCCGGATCGAGCTGGGCCTGCGGTCCTTCCTCACCTCGGGCGGGTTCACGGCGTTCACTACCAACTTCGAGGACCTCGGCGGGCTCCGCCAGCTACCCGGCCTGGCGGTCCAGCGGCTGATGGCAGACGGATACGGCTTCGGCGGCGAGGGTGACTGGAAGACCGCGGCCATGCTGCGTGCGCTCAAGGTCATGGCGCACGGGCTGGCCGGGGGCACCTCGTTCATGGAGGACTACACCTACAACCTGGTGCCCGGTCACGAGCGGATCCTCGGCGCGCACATGCTCGAGGTGTGCCCGACCATCGCCGCGGGGACGCCCCGCCTGGAGATCCACCCGCTCGGGATCGGGAACCGCGAGGACCCGGTCCGCCTGGTTTTCGACGCCGCCCCGGGTCCGGCGGTCATCCTGGGGATCGCCGACGTGGGGGACCGGTTCCGGTTCATCGGCAACGAGGTGGAGGTCGTCGAACCCGACGCACCCCTGCCCAAGTTGCCGGTGGCGCGAGCGGTCTGGAAGCCAGCGCCGGACCTGCGCACCTCCACCGAGGCGTGGCTCACCGCTGGCGGACCCCACCACACCGTGCTGTCCACAGCGCTGACCAGCGAGCACCTGTGGGACTTCGCCGAGATCACCCGTACCGAACTGGCCCTGATCGACGGATCGACCCAGGTCCGCCGATTCATCCAGGAACTGCGCTGGACCCAGGCCTACCATCGCCTCGCCACCCGCTGAAGACCGAGCGGCCCGGCGTCCGGATCCGTGGCCGCCACGGTCTCTGGGTACCGTCCACCGATCACGGAGAGTTCGTCGTCTCCCACACCGACCATCTCGTCGAGTAGAGCGCCGCACAGGCGATGGTCGGGCGCGAGCTGAGCAATGAGCTCGCGCCCCACCGTGCCAGCCGATGACCAGAGCCTCGCCGCCTCCGCCGCGGCGCTCGACCGCGCCGCCGCTGGCGCGGTTCGCCGACCAGCTGCGCGAGCTGCCGCGGGACTGTGGCGGCCCGTCGATCCGCGGCCTGGTGGCCCTGATGCGGCAGGGCGGCGAGGCGTTCGCGCGGTCGACGATCAGCGACAAGCTGAGTGGCGTGTCGCCGCCCTCGCGGGAGTTCGTCCGGGCGTTCGTGCGGGCATGTGACCGGCACGCCGGGCGGCCGGGCCCGGCCGACCCCGAGCACTGGCGGCGCTCCTATCAGGACCTGATGCGTGAGCTGGCGTGTGCCGGGCCGCTCCCAGGTGTGGCCGGTGCGGCGCCCGCTCCGCGCCCGCCGCGACAGCGCCCGCTCCGCGCCCGCCGCGACAGCTCCCGCCGGACGTCGCTGGCTTCACCGACCGGACGGCGGTCCTGGCCGCTCTCGGTGACCTGCTGGCCGGCGTGGGCGAAGGACGGCCGGGAGCTGTCGTGCTGGTGCCGGGTCCGGCGGGCGCTGGGAAGACGACAGCCGCGGTCCACTGGGGACACGCCGTCGCTGATCAGTTCCCCGACGGGCAGCGGTTGACTCGCGCGCGGTTCGCCGAGCCGAGGCGAGTGTCTACTTCTTCACGCATCACCACTCCGCGCGGTCGATGGAGTCGCCACAGGCAGCGCGGACGTTCGCGCAGTCCGTGGTGTCCGGGGCACCCGTGCCGTCGCTGAGTCGGGTGTCCGTGCCCAACTCGCCCCACCGTCGGATACGCCGTCAGCTCACTTGTATCGGTGGCTCTTCTCCTCATGTCCGGCGGTCCGCCGACAGCTCTTGCTGCCCATGCTGCGGTGTCCGCACAGCTCCGTCCCGTCGCTCGGGCTGTCCAACTCCGCCGCTTGCGGGGGAGCGGGCCGGTCGGCCGGGTCGGGCCCGCGGCTGCCCGGTGACGGACGGGTAGCCGCGTACCGGGCTTCACGCAGTGCGCGCTGCGCATCGACCTTGCTCATGCGCGGAGCGTAGTTCATGGCAGCGTCGAAAAGCGTTCGCATGGCGCTGGGCTGGCGATGCTTGTCTCTAGCTGAGACGCCGCCGCGCGGAATCGGGCCACATCGCCGCGACGTGTTCAACGCTGGGGCGTGGAGAGCAGGATCCCCTGGTCCGCGACCTCGTGTTCGCGGAGACCACCAGAACGCCTACCTCGGCGCCGCCGCGCCCGGCATGGCCTGTTCTACCAGTCCTCTGCGTCGCTTGCCTGCGCTGTCTGGAGCGCGTCACGTCAGTGCGGGCAGGTCTTCCGGTGCGGGAGTTCGGGGATGTAGCGGGCCCACTCGTCCTCCGACAGGCCGCGGCCCGTGATCGCGCACCCCTGCAGCGTGGGATCGGCGCGCAGTCCGGCGAGCTTCGTGAGATCCCACAGCGCGGCGATTCCCTCGGAACCGGTGTAGTCGGCCTTGCCGGTCGCCAGGGTCCGCCCGTCCGGGCTGAACGTAGCCGTGAGCCGGAAACTGACCAGATCCGCATCGAGTGGTATCTCTCCGACCTGGACAGGATCGACTCCGCCAGCGACGTCCCACAAGGCCGTGTTGTACTGGCCCAGGATGGCTAGCGTCCGGCCGTCGCGGCTGAATTCGGCGGAGCCGGTAGCCCCGCGGATACTGAATGCACCGGTTTGGCGGGAGCGGGCCTGGCTCACGTCCCAGAGCCCACCCGTGCCCCAGCCCACCATGGCTACTTTCCCGCCGTCCGGACTGAAGGCAATCGTTCCGACGGATGCACCGCCCAGGGCGCCGATCGGCCGGACCCGAGTCGGGCCCCCGGCGCCGTCCAGGGTCCACAGCGAGGCCCCCGAACCGGGCCGGTCCGCGATGGCCACGGTCCGGCCGTCCGGGCCGAACGCCATCGGCATGACGCTGTTGCCGAGTGGACGGAGCCGGGTTACGGCGCCAGCCCGGGTCACATCCCACAGCACGGGAGAACCGAACTCCGTACCCGCGGCGATCGTCCTGCCGTCCGGGCTGATCACGATCTCGCCCTCCGAGCCGACCTGCGCGATGACCTGCGCAACGAACTCCGCAATGGTCGCCGGGTGAGCCGGATCGGACATGTCCGAGACCCTTACCCGGCCGTCTGCGTCCGCGGTGGCCAGGATGCGCGCGTCGGGAGTGAACGCCGCGCGGTAGATCGGCTTGTCGTGAACGGTAGGGCTGGCCCGCCGGACAGGGGCGGACGGGTGGGACACGTCCCACACCGCTGCCTGCGGGTTCGAGCCGACAGTCAGCATCGAACGACCGTCCGGGGTGAACGCCGTGGCCAGGCCCTGCTGCCCCCCGCTGGTGAGGGCGGACCGCGATTCCGGAGCGCCGTAGGCGTCCACGTTCCACTGCCTCGTGAGCGCCTCCCCATCGGAGGTGGTCAATGTTCGCCCGTCCGGGGTCAGGGCCATGGCCCGCAGCTTTCCGGGCTCCGGCACGCGGACAAGCTCGCGCGGCACGCCGGGGCTGGCGCCGCCCAGCTCCGACACGGTCGCGAATCCGCTCTCGATGCCGCGGCTAACCACGGTCTCGACGCCGGTGGCGAGCCTGCGGCCGTCCGCGCTGACGAGGAGCGAGGTGACCTTGCCGCCCACGTCAGCCATCAACACGGTTCCCGTTGGCTCGGCCGGATTCGACAGATCGACGAGCAGGGTGTGGTCGTTGCAGCCGATGACGAGTTCAGGCGCTCTCGGCAGAAAGGCCATAGCGTTCACGCCTTCGCTGCACACCGTGCCATCAAGTGCGGCAGCCTTTTCCGGCTTGGTGGGATCGGCCAGGTTCCACACGGTTGTCTTGGCGTCATCATCCAGGGTCACCAGGGCGGTCCCGTCCCAGCTGAATGCGGCCTTGGCCACGAATGCCGAGCCGTCGAACCGGGTGGCGAGTGGCTTCGGCCGGCGGAGGTCCGACACATCCCACAGGTCGCCCACGTCGTTGGCGCTCCAGTCCTGGGCGCCCACGAACAGAGTGCGCCCGTCCGGGCTGATCGTGAGACTGGACACCCCCGAACTGACCGGGATCTCGGCGAGCGGTGTGGAGGCCGATGGCTTCGTCACGTCCAGCAGAAACACCGAGGATCCGTTGTAGGCCGCAGCGGCGACCGTCCGTCCGTTCGGACTGGCCGTCCACTGGTCGTAACCGCCGAGGTCCGCCACTGGAGACGGATTCGCCCTGTCGGCCACGTTCCACAGCCGCAGCCGGGAATTGTCCTGCGCGAGCAGCACGTCGTTGCCGAGATACGCCACGTCGACGAAGTGGCCCAGTGGGCCCGCGTAGTGCGTCGAGGTGACCAGGCCGGCGAGGTGCTTGCGCGCTTCTTCGTCCGACTGCACCTTTGCCGCGGCGGTGCTGAGCATGACGGCAGTTTTCGGGTCATCCGCGAGCGCCGCCTTCGCCTCGTTGTTCGCGCGACGGCCGACCGCGATCCGTTGCTGCCGGTCGGCGTTGTCCTGCTGGCGGCGGGCGTCGGCGGCGGCCTCGTCGGCCTTGCGGCGCTCCTCTTCGGCGGCCTGCTTCTGCCGCGCGGCGTCCTTGGCGGCTTCGTCGGCCAGCCGCTGCTGCTCCCGGGCGAGCTCCTTCTGCCGCGCGGCCTCTGCCGAGGCTTCCTGCGCGAGCCGCTCTTGGCCGTCGGCGACCTGCTTCTGCCGGGTCGCGTCTGCGGCGGAGTGCTTGGCCAGCTCGCGCTGCTGCTGGGCCAGGCGTTCCTGCTCACGTGCGCGTGCGGACGCCTGATCCGCCAGCGCCTGCTGTTTGCGCGCGTTCTCGGCCTGCTGGCGCGCGTTCTCGTCCTGCCGCCGCGCTTCGGCCCCCGCGTCCTTCGCACGCTTCTCCTGCGTGCGCGCGTTCTTCTCCTGCCAGCGCGCGTCCGCAGCCGACCGCTCGGCGCTGCCCTTCTGCTTCGCCGCCACGCGCTGTTGCCGCAGCGCTTCGGCTGCGGCGGCGGTCGCCTTGCCTGCGCTGCGCACGGCGAAGGCCCCGGACAGAGACGTCATCAGGCCCAGGACCACCACCGCGGTCACCGCGGCGGCCCGCAACCGCTGCGCCGTCCTGTGCTGCCGGACGTCCTCGCCTTCCAGGTCGTCCTTGCTCACCCCGTGCATCGGGGCGGCCAGCTGCGCCACCGCGTCCCGGAAGCGCGAGTGCCGCAAACTCAGGTGCTGGTCCTCGCGCGCCCAGCGCAGATCCAGGAACAGGGGTTCCTCGGCGAACACTCCGCGCAGCGCGGACGGGACCGCCGTCGAGTCCTCCGCGAAGTCGCCTCGCGAGGGATCCCAGCGCCACTCCCCGCCGGTCACCACTGGAAGGATGCGATCTGCGGGCTTCATCGCGACCCAGTGCTCGATCTCGCGGTTGACCCACTGCGAGCGCGCAGCCTCTGGTGAGGCCATCAGTATGAACCACTCCGAGCCGTCCAGGGCCTTCTGGATCGACGACCACAGCCCCGGGGTCACCGCCAGCCCGGTCTGGTCGCGGAAGACCCATAAGGCGCGCCGTCGATGCCAGGGCTTCGCTAGCTGGTGCAGCCCACGCTGCACCGCTGGGGCAAGCCGGCCATCTGCGGCATGGCTGTAGGAGATGAACCCATTGAAGGACACGGCATGACCCCCGTCGTCGGCACGTCCAGCGCCGCCTGATTCTGCACACAGGCGTCAACCATGAGAAGGACGTCGGACAGCTGGTTCGGGTACAGCTCCGGCCCCCGCACCGTCAGGGCGTTCCCCGAGCGTGCTGGGGAAGCCGGGGGCTGGCTCCTCGGACACGTTGTGACGTCATCGAGCGCCGTACGGAATAGCGCGCGGTTCGGTATTGCGGGCTATTGATCCCCGCCGGAATCTCCGACCGCGCAAGGGAGCATCGGAGTCGGTACTGAACCGCCCCGGTGAGTCCGCGGACTCAGGTTGTTGGGGCGCCCGCGGTCATGCCGGGCTGGTTGTGACGGTAGTAGGCGTCCTCGACCATCCGCACCGCACGCTCCCGCAACTCTGGCGGGTAGCTCCCAGAACGACGTGACATGACTTCATCCTCCTCAAGAGATGAAGTCCGCGGACATGCCGGGGCGGTTCAGTCAGCCCGGGATCGGGTGCGCCCGCCAGCGGCGGACAGCCCAGTGGCCACCGGACGGGTCCGGGCTCGGCCGGGCTACTGATCCTGGCAGGTCTGGTCACATCCCTCACAACTCGGCTAACGGCGTCCGGGCGAGCAGCCTGAGCAGTACTTTCACGCCGATCCGGCGAGGTTGTCTTTTTGTGGATCGAATTTCGCGATACCTGTTTTCTGGCGACCCAATTCGGGTGACGCAGCCCACATCTTTTGTTTCCGGCCGATAACCAATTCGTGGAGCAGCCGCGTTCATGCTGCGTATCGGCGCCGACAGCATGACTCATTGTTATCGTCCGATTACTGGAAGTGGCGAAAATGACGGCAAGGCGGGCAGATCGGCCAGTTGACATGCGGAAGCCGGGTGGCAAAAGTATGCCTCCGATCAGCTGCCGCCCGGACCCCACCACGGCAATGACCAGAGACGGCGAAAGGAATTCGCATGTCTTTCACGCCGCACGAATCGAGTGTGGAGTTCGCCGATCCGCCGTTAGCGAGTGCCATCTGGACGTTGTCGCGCGGAAATGTGACCGCAATTCCCGCGAGCGGGCCGGTATTCGCCCCGTCACGCCGTCCGCGGTACCGGGCCCGCCGCCGCACCTTCACTCCACTGCTCGCCGCGGAGGACCGGATCGCCGTCCGGCTGTTCACCGCCGCCTGGCTCGCCGCGTCCGCCTGGTTCTGGATCTGGTGGCTCCAGCCCGCCCACCGGGCCAGCATGGGCGGGTTCGTGGTCAGCAGCGCCCTGCTCGCGTACCTGACCGGGAACGCCGTCTACTTCCTCGTGGCGTGCAACCGGCTACGCGGGATCGGCCCGAGCGCACCGCTGCCGGACGTGCGGGTGGCGTTCGCCGTGACGAAGGCACCGTCCGAGCCGTGGGACACCGCCCGCGCCACTCTGGAGGCGATGCTCGGCCAGGACCTGCCCGGCCCGTATGACGTGTGGCTCTGCGACGAGGATCCCTCGTTCGAGACCCTCGCCTGGTGCGAGTGGGCCGGGGTCCGCGTCTCGACCCGCCGCGGTGTGGGCAGCTACCACCGGCAGACCTGGCCCCGGCGGACCCGCTGCAAGGAGGGCAACCTCGCGTACTTCTACGACCACTGGGGCTACCGCGACTACGACGTCGTGGCCCAGCTCGACTGCGACCACGTACCCGCCCCCGGGTACCTGCGCGCGATGGTGCGGCCGTTCAGCGATCCGGGGATCGGGTACGTGGCCGCGCCGAGCGTCTGTGACTCCAACGCGGACCGGTCCTGGTCGGCGCGCGGCCGGACCCACCGCGAGGCCACGTTCGACGGTCCCAGCCAGGCCGGGCACAACGGCGGTCTCGCGCCGGTCTGCATCGGATCGCACTACGCGGTCCGCACCGAGGCCCTGCGCGAGGCCGGCGGACTCGGTCCCGAGCTCGCCGAGGACTTCTCCACCACGTTCGTGTTCCAGTGCGCCGGCTGGGACGGCGCGTTCGCGATCGGCGCCACGGCCCACGGGGAGGGACCGGTCACCTTCGCCGCGATGATCACCCAGGAATTCCAGTGGGCCCGCAGCCTGACCACCCTGTTCCTGGGCCTGGTTCCGCGCAGCCTGCCCAGGCTCCCGTGGCGGCTGCGCCTGCGGTTCCTCTACGCGCTCGCGTACTACCCGCTGCTCAGCCTGTCGATGATCGGCGGGGTGCTGCTCGCCCCGGTGGCCGCGGTGACCGGGCTGACCTGGGCGCGCGTCGGCTACGGCGAGTTCATGCTGCGGTGGTGCGCGGCTGCGGCCTGCATCCTGGCGCTCACCCTGTTCCTGCGGCGGCGCGGACTGCTGCGTCCCGCCGACGCCCCGATCGTGAGCTGGGAATTGTGGCTGTACGTCCTGACCCGGTGGCCGTACATCGCGTACGGGGTCGCCGCCGCGCTGGTCCAGAAGGTGCGGCCCCGGCCCGTCACGTTCCGCGTCACGCCCAAGGGCGACGCCGGGCTCGAGCCGCTCGGCGTCCGGGTGATGGCCCCGTACCTGCTGGTCAGTCTGCTGTTCTCCGGATCGGCGCTGGCCGGTGAGCGGCTGGCCCACGGTCCGGGATACGTACTGCTCTGCCTGCTCGGGGCGGTGAACTACGCGGTCGTGTCCGTCGCGGTGCCGATCCTGCACGCCCGCGAGGCCGCGCGCGGCTCGGTGGTGTCCGCCCCCGCCGCGCTGGCCGCCACGGCCGGCGCCCCGTTCCTCTGCGGCCTCCTCACGCTCCTGCCCGTCGCCGCCGCACTCACCCGGTACCCGGCCAGCGGTTTCGCCGCCTCGCTGTGGTGACCGAGACCGGTGTGACCCGGTCAGCCCCCACCTGGACCCAGAACGGAGCCCAGTCGTGACAAACGCCCGCACCGTGCTCGTCACCGGCGGCGCTGGATTCATCGGCAGCCACACGTGCGTCGAGCTACTCGAACACGGCTACGACCTGGTCGTGCTCGACGACTACTCCAACAGCACCCCTACCGCCCTGGACCGCGCCGAAGACCTGGGCGGCCGCCGGATCCTCGCGGCCTACGACGGCGACGCCCGCGATCCGCACCTGCTCGAGAAGATCTTCAGCACCCACCGGATCGCCACCGTGGTCCACTTCGCCGCCCGCAAGGCCGTCGGCGAGTCGGTCGAGCTCCCACTCGACTACTACGACAGCAACGTCGGCGCCACCGTCGCGCTGCTCAAAGCCATGACCGCGCACGGCGTGCACAACCTGGTGTTCTCCTCGTCGTGCTCGATCTACGGCGAGGGCGACGGCCAGCCCCTGACCGAGGACTCACCCGCCAGCCCCGCCAGCCCGTACGCGCGCTCGAAGTGGATCTGCGAGCGCGTCATCGAGGACACGTGCGCGCGCCACCCCGAGCTCTCGGCGATCTCGCTGCGCTACTTCAACCCCGCCGGCGCGCACGCTTCTGGGCTGCTCGGCGAGGATCCGCTGGGCGTGCCCGGCAACCTCATGCCGTACCTCATGCAGGTCGCGGTCGGCCGCCGCCCCGAGCTGACGATCTTCGGCGGCGACTATCCGACCCCTGACGGCACCTGCGTGCGGGACTACCTGCACGTGGTGGATGTCGCCGTCGCGCACCGGATCGCCGCCGAGCACCTCGCCGACGGCACGGGCCACCGCAGCTACAACCTCGGGACGGGCGTCGGCACCTCGGTCCGCGAGCTCGTCAGGACGTTCACTGAGGTCAGTGGCGTGGACATCCCGATCCGGATCGCCGGGCGGCGCCCTGGTGACGTGCCGGCGCTGGTGGCCGATCCGGCGAAGGTCTGCCACGAGTGGGGCTGGCACGCGACCCGCGACGTCGCGGCCATGTGCGCCGACGCCTGGCGGTTCCAGCGCCAGCACCCGCAAGGGCTCGGCCCCCTCGCACGCCCGCGCCGGGTCAGCGCCGTGACTGAACGACCCCAGCGGATCTCCGTGATCGGCACCGGCTACCTCGGCGCCGTGCACGCCGCGTGCATGGCCGAGCTGGGCCACGAGGTAGTCGGTGTGGATACCGACGCCGCCAAGATCGCGGCCCTCGCCGACGGCCGGGCACCGTTCTACGAGCCGGGACTGCCCGAGATCCTCGCCCGCAACGTCGCGGCCGGACGGCTGCGGTTCTCCACCTCGCTCGCCGACGCCGCCGAGTCCGCGGACGTGCACTTCCTCTGCGTCGGCACCCCACAGCGCGCCGACTCCCACGCCGCGGACCTGCGGCACCTGCACTCGGCAGCCGACGGCCTCGCGCCGCACCTGCGCCGATCCGCCCTGATCGTCGGCAAGTCAACCGTCCCCGTCGGCACCGCCGCCAGCCTGGCCGGGCGGATCGCCGCGCTCGCCCCCGCCGAGACCACCCTGGCCTGGAACCCCGAGTTCCTGCGCGAGGGGTTCGCCGTCGCCGACACCCTGACTCCGGATCGGCTCGTCATCGGCACCGAAGCCGGCCGCGGATCGGCGATCCTGCGCGAGCTGTACGCCCCGATCGTCGCCGCGGGCACCCCGTTCATCGAGACCGACCTCGCCACGGCCGAGCTGGTGAAGGTCAGCGCCAACGCGTTCCTCGCCACCAAGATCTCGTTCATCAACGCCATGTCCGAGGTCTGCGACGCCGCGGGCGCGGACGTGACCACCCTCGCCCAGGCGATCGGCCACGACGAACGGATCGGCCACCGCTTCCTGTCCGCCGGTCTCGGCTTCGGCGGCGGCTGCCTGCCCAAGGACATCCGCGCGTTCGGAGCCAGGGCAGAAGAGCTGGGCGTCGGCGGCGCCCTGGCCTTCCTCCGCGAAGTCGACGAGGTCAACATGCGCGCCCGGCAGCGAGTCGTCGCCCTCGCCCGAGCCCTGGCCGGCGGATCTCTCCTGGGCCGCAACGTGGCCGTCCTCGGTGCGGCCTTCAAGCCCGACAGCGACGACGTGCGCGACTCGCCCGCCCTCAACGTCGCCGCAAGCCTCCAGCTCCAGGGCGCGCAGGTTCGGGTGCACGATCCGCAGGCCATCGACAACGCGCGCGCCGTGTTCCCCTCGCTCGACTACGTGCTGGAGACCGAGAAGGCGTGCGAGGGCGCACACCTGGTTCTGCACCTCACCGAGTGGGCCGAGTACCGCGAGCTGGATCCGGCCCGGCTGCGTGACATCGTCTGCGTCCCGGTGATCCTCGACGGCAGGAACGCCCTGGACGCCGCCCGGTGGCGGACAGCCGGGTGGACCGTCCACGCACCGGGCCGCGCCGGCTGACCGCATTCAGCCGGCCCGGTCCCTTGCTCTGGTCCTGGACGGTTTCGAGGTCCGCTCCGGCCGTCTGGGCGAGGCTGGTACTTTCACGCCGATCCGCTGAGGTTGTCTTTTATGGATCGAACTTGCGATACCTGTTTTTCTGGGGGCCCAATTCGGGTGACCGCTGTAAGTCCGGGAGGACCACGCCCTCGCCAGCGGTGCCGGCCTCGTCGGCGCGGCCGATTCGTCCCGGCTGCACAGGATCCACACCCCAGCCTTGCGGGGAACACAAAGGCCAGGGTGAGTCGGCTTGTGGGGGAGTCGCCCACGCTTTGGACAACATCCTGGGCATGATCGTGGCGTTCGAGGGCTTCCTCTCCCAGTCCGTTACCGGCCTCACCGCGGCCGGTGATAACGCGCTCGGGGAGCGCGATGATCAGTGTTCAGTGTGGCGCGTGATCGTCGATCACTGCCTGGGCTGGCCGGCGCGCGGTCTTCGGTGCCGGAACGCCGAACCCGATCCGCAGCACCATCTGCGGGATGGACACCCGGCCGCCAGCCAAGACGCGCAACTGCTCCCGGACGCTGGGAACCTCGATGGGCTGCGACAGCATCGACACGACGAGACTCAGCTGGGTCGCGGTGAGCAGCACGCGCTGCAGCGCGGCGCCAGCAATGAGCTGATCGCGTGGGGCGTCCCCGAACGAGCACAGGACGGCAACCAGGGGGTGACCCTCGTAACGGTGGTGTTCGGGTGCGTCCGGCCCGCCGAAGTCGCGCCGGGTGAGCAGTTCGTGCGGCGCGGGCGCCGGTCCGGCTGCCGCGAGGGGAACGCCGTCGCTGGACGCCGAGTCGGGCCGCGTCCACGATGTCAGCTCGCCCGTGTAGCCCGGTTTGCTGCCCAGCGCGGCGTCGGCGGCACGGACGAGGTCGGCGATGTCGGTGATCGCCCGCATGCCGGTGACGAACACCAGGTCGGCGGATTCGGCGTGGGCGGCGGCCGCCAGCGCGGACTGCTCCGTGAGTGAAACGGGCGCGTCCGCGAACGGTGCCCGGTTGCTGCGCCGCAGATCGATCTTGGTAGCCAGCACGGCGTCCTCGGGGGTCGCGGACTCCGGGGGCGCCGGCCGCAGCCGGGCGAGGAGGTCTGGCGTGTCCGGATCCGGCAGCAGCGCGGTGCTCATCGGGCGGCCCTGAGCGCTGAAGTACAGCCGCAGGTTCAGGATGGCGGCACCGCAGGCGAGCCGGACAGCCCATCCGTCCGGATCCGCTGTGGGTAGCTGGCGGGTGCGGTCGGCCCACACCTCGATGGTGTCGCCTTCCCGCCGGAACCTCCACGGCTGGCTGTTGTGCAGCGACGGGGCCCGGATCGCGCTGGTTACGGCGGCAGTGAAGGTGGCGTCGTCGAGCCGATGGCCGGTCATGGCACTCGCTCCTGCCCGGCGCCGGACGGGACCACAGCGACAGTGCAGAACGCGCTGCGCCGGAACTCGCCGGGCGGGTGGCTCGCGGGCTGAACGGCCGCCGCGTTCATTGCTCGCCGACGCGTTCGATGACCTCATCGGGGGAGCGGCGCGGCGTTCCGGGCACGGCGGTAACGGGATCGCTGATGCCGAGCCGGATCACCAACATGGGCTCACCGATACCGGACAGGATGCGCCGCAGGGCTTGCTGGGTCCCGGCGACCTCCGTGAGGTCGCTCATCGGCGACGCGGAAACGCCGTGCTCGACGGCCGTCAGGAGTGCGGCACTCATCGCCTCGCCGGACTCCAGCCAGGCCCGCCGGTTGTCACCGTTGGTGAACAGCACCGTATAGACGGTTCCGGAGTCGTCGTCATCTCCGGCTTCCAGCTTGGGCGCGTTGTCCAGGGCGAAGTCCCGGACCCGCACTCTCCGGGGGACGTCCGCGACGGCGGTCTCGGCGGGCACCCCGTCGCCCGCGGCCGCCGGCCGGTGGGTCCAGGTTTCCAGCTCCTCACGGTAGGCGGGATCTGCGGCCTCGACCTCGGCCGCCTGTCCCGCGGCGAGGATGAGCTCGACGAGCTGATCCGGGCGGATGACGTGCAGGTGGGCGCCGTGTGCCTCGACCGCGTCCCGCACCGCTTCGACCGTCTCCCGGGGCACGGCTGTCTTGCCGAAGGGGCGCCGGTCGGTGTGCCGGATCAGCGTGGACTCGTAGTGGCGCACCGCGGCCAGGTCGGGGCTGCTCGCCCGGCCGGCCAGCGTGACTCGCGCGAGGAAATCAGGCTCGGCGGGATCCGGGATCCGGCTCACCTCGGCCTGCCAGCCTTCGGCGGCCAGAGCTGTGACCAGGTGGTGCAGGGCGATGCCGCAGCTGATCGTGGCCAGGCGCCCCTCCGGATCCACTATCGGGAGCTGGCGTGAGCGGTCCACCCGCAGCTCGGCTGCGCCGGCGGTGATCCGCCACTGCCACGGCTGGGTGTTGAAGATCGACGGTGCACGCAGGGCGGCAGTCGCGGCCTCGGACAGAGCGGCTTCCCGCTCGGTGCGGTCCGGCGAAATGGCGTTCGGATAGGTGGGCATCGTGAAGGCTCCTCGATTGGCAGGTCCTGACCTGAGCGTGACCCGGTTCGCCGGACCATGGCAGGGCCAGACGTCCCGTCCGGCAGGACCGGGCGGCCCGTGGTGCGGGGCAGGGGACCGCCCGGTGAGCGCGCTGCAGATGCCGGCGGATGGTGCAGATCCGGCGCGATGACCTGGTCGACACCGTGCGCCGGGTCGCGTCCGGGCAGTCGCTGCTCGACCCCGCGGTGACGCAGCGGGTGCTGGACCGGATCCGGCACG
>JAOPVE010000019.1 GCA_025963185.1 Actinomycetes bacterium | reverse complement strand
TCTTCCTCGGCAGCCGCGTCGCGGTGATGACCGCTGGCCCGGGCCGGATCAAGCAGGTCGTCGACATCGACCTGCCGGGATCGGCCCGCGTCGCCGAGGACGACATCAGGTCCAGCTACGAGTTCACGCAGGTCCGGCACGAACTGTGGACCCTGCTGAAGGCCGAGGTGGACGTCGCTCAGGCACCCGCTGCTGGTCCGCGCGTCCTGTCGGCGGTCGGGCCGTGACCGGGGAGTGGAGGTCCCGGTGAGCGCGGCCGAGTCCAGACCGGGCCGCGTGCGTCCCAGCCGGCTGAATCCCCGCCGGCTCAAGCGGGCCGCCAAGCGCAGCGTGCTACTGCTGACCTTCCTCGGCCTGTGGGAAATCCTGCCCAGGACCGTGGTCGAGCCCGGCTACCTGCCACCGTTCTCCACCGTGGTGCGGGCCGCGATCGACCTGTTCACCAGCGGTGAGATCTGGGAACACCTGTCGATCAGCATGTCCCGGAGCCTGGGGGGCTTTGCCCTCGCGGTGCTGGTGGGAGTTCCGCTGGGCCTCGTCATCGGCTGGTTCGGCGAGGTCGAGGAGTACGTCGACCCGTTCGTCCAGACGTTGCGCCAGACCCCGGTGCTGGCCCTGCTGCCAGTGTTCATCCTGTTCTTCGGCATCGGAGAGGCCTCGAAGGTGGCGATCATCTTCTGGGGCACGGTCTGGCCGATCCTGCTGAGCACGATCAGCGGGGTCAAGGAGGTCGACCCCGTCGTCATCCGGTCCGCGCGCTCGATGGGAGCCCGGGGCCTCGACCTGTTCCGCCGGGTGGTGCTCCCCGCCACGGTGCCCTCCATCATGACCGGCCTCCGGCTGGGCGCGACCTTCGCGATCCTCATGCTGGTCGTCGCGGAGTACGTCGGCGCCAAGGCGGGCATCGGCGCGCTGGTCATCAACAGCCAGTACGCGTTCCTGATCCCCAAGATGTACGCCGCAATCCTCATCCTCGCCGTGCTGGGCCTGTCCACCAATGCCGGGCTCGTGCGCGTGCAGCGCCGGGCGACCCGATGGAAGGAAAGCTGATGACCACAAGGCGTCTCGCGGCGCGACGGACCGGCAGCACTGCCGCGCCGGTGCTGCTCACGGCGGTGCTGCTCACAGCGGTGCTGCTCACGGGGACGACCGCACTCGCCGGCTGCGCGGGCACGGCCAGCCAGGCGGACGTGAAGCCGGAAGCCGGGGCCTCGCAACAGGACAACAGCAAGGCCAAGGTGACCTTCCGGTACCAGAGTGGCGCGTCCTACGGCGCGATCGCCCCGTTCGAGCTGGCCACCAAGCTCGGCTACTACGAGGGCACGAGTGTGCAGATCAAGAGCATCGGGGTGTCGAAGTCCGGACCGGAGGACATCCAGGCCATCGCCGCCGGATCCAACGACATCGCCTGGACCAACACCGCCCCGATCATCCACGCCGACGTATCGGGACTGAAGATCAAGGCGATCGTCGCGGCGGGCACCACGCTGACCAAGAACCTCGCCGGGAAGACCATCTCCATCGGCGGGCTCCTGGCCAAGAAGAGCGCCAGCATCACCAGCGCCAAGGACCTGGAGGGCAAGAAGATCAGCGTCAACGTCCGGTCCGCCCAGGCGGAGTACGCGATCCGCAAGTGGGCCGAGGCCGGTGGCGCCGACCCCGACAAGATCAACTACGTGGTCATCGCCGCGCCCAACGAGGTCCAGGCGGTACGGCAAGGCCTGGTGGACGCCGCGTACTCCTGGACCCCCGGCTACAACAAGGCACAGGACGACCCGGCGATCAAGGTCGTCGCCACCGAGGGCGACATGCTCGGGGACTTCGTCACCGGCGGATTCGGGTTCTCCCAGGACTTCCTCGACAAGCACGCGGGCGCGGTACGGGAGTTCGTCGCCGGCTACGTCAAGGCGTGGAACTGGGCGTGGGCCCACCCGGCGGAACTGCAACAGAAGGCCGCCTCGATCATCGGAGACTTCAACGGCAACAAGTCCCTGGCCCAGTACGCCTACCCGTTCGGCAGCCGGCCCAACGCGCTGATCGAGGACAAGGACATCGACTTCTACATCGATCAGCTCACCCGCAAGGGCGAACTGAAGTCCGGCCAGGTCAAGGCCACCGACTTCTACACCAATGCGTACAACCCGTACGCGAAATCCTGATCGAGTGCCGGACTCGGCGATCTGCCGGGCAGCGGATCCGTGGTGGCGTGGCCGCGGACCCGAGCCCGGCGGCCGAGCCCGTCCGCCGGTCCGGACGAGCGCTGCTGCTCGCCGCCGGCTGGGCGGTACGGGAAGTGCGGGCCACCGATCCTCTGGTCGACCTGCGCACCCTCTGGCTGCCGCAGGTGCGGGCCACCAACCTGGCCACCCTGCTGCTCGGCTTCGGCATGTTCGCCGCCTGGATGCTCGTCCCGCTGCTCGTCCAGCAGAGTCCCGCCACCGGCGTGGGCTTCGGCGCGTCCGCTGCCGCTGTCGGCCTCTACCTGCTCCCGACCGCCGCCGGCACGCTGGCGGTGACGCCGCTGGCCGGCCGGCTCTCCCGGCCCGCCGGGCCACGCTCCGCCCTGTTCCTGGGCGCGCTCGCGGCGGCCGCTGCCTACGCCTGGCTGGCGTTCGCCCACGACAGCCGGGTGAGCCTGCTCGTCGCGCTGCTGCTGGAGGGCGCCGGGATCGGGCTGGCGTTCGCGGCGATCGTGATCCGCACCGTCGGGTCCGTCCCGGCGGACCAGACCGGCGTCGTCACCGGCGTCAACACCATCATGCGGACCGTCGGGGGCACACTCGGCACGAGCGTCGCCGGTGGCCTGCTCGGCGCGGTCACCACGGCGGCCGGCCGGCCGTCGAACGCGGCCTACACGATCGCCTTCGCCGCCTTCAGCGCGGCACTGCTCGCCGCCGCGCTGATCGGCCTGCGGCCCGAGGCCCGCCCGGCGCCACCCCTCACCCCAGCCACCGGCTGAGCGTCATCCGCGGGTGGGCGCGCCCGTCGGCATCGACGCGCCCTTGCGTACCTCCCAGACCTGTCCGCCAGTGCCTCGACGGCGAGGCCGTCCAGCGGCGGTGGCCGCTCGGGTCGATTCAGAATGGCTCGTACGGGCGCGGGAAGTGACATGCCGCACCGTGTGCCTCGCCCACCAGGGCCGGCGCCTGCTCCGCGCACTGGCGCTGGTCGGGCTCGGCCAGCCGGGCGTACACGGGACAGCGGCTGCGGAACGGGCAGCCCGTGTGGCGCCGTGACGGGCTGGGCGGGTCGCCGGCCAGGAGGATCCGGGTGCGGGTGCGCTCGACGTCCGGATCGGGAATGGGCACCGCCGACAGCAGCGCCTGGGTGTACGGGTGCCGCGGCCGCGCGAAGACCTCGTTCACCGGCCCGGACTCGACCGTCCGGCCGAGGTACATCACGTTCACCCGGTCGGCGATGTGGGCGACCACCGCCAGATCGTGCGAGACGAACAGGTAGGCCAGGCCGAGCCGGACCTTGAGATCCTGCAACAGGTTCAGCACGCTCGCCTGGATCGACACGTCCAGGGCCGACACCGGCTCGTCCAGCACGAGCAGTTCCGGTTCGACGCTGAGCGCGCGGGCGATGGCGATCCGCTGTCGCTGGCCGCCCGAGAACTCGTGCGGGTACCGGGTCGCGTGTTCGGGATCCAGGCCGACGAGGCGCAGCACCTCGGGAACGCGGCGGGCGATGTGCTCACGCGGGGCACTCTGCGCGCGCAGCGGCTCGGCGATGATGTCGCCCACTGGCATTCGCGGGTCGAGGCTGGCGAGCGGGTCCTGAAACACGATCTGGACGCCCGCGCGCAGTTCCCGCCGCTCGCTGGCGGTCAACTGCGGGCCGAGCGCGCGGCCCAGCAGTTCGATCGTGCCCGCCTGCGGCTGCGCCAGCCCGAGGATCTCGAACAGCGTCGTCGACTTGCCGCACCCGGACTCGCCGACGAGCGCCACCGTCTCACCGCGCCGCACGTCCAGGCTCACCCCGTCCACGGCATACACCGATCCGGATCGGCGCGTCAGAACTGCCCCCGTGTACAGCGGAAACGTCTTCACCAGGTCGCGGACGGCCAGGACCACGGGCCCGGCGGCCGGCGCCACGGGAGGCTCGGCGGGCACCGCCGCGATCGCCGTCTCCCCCGCGCGGCGGCAGGCGACGAGATGACCGGCCGGACCGTGGCGCTCCAGCGACGGCTCGACAGCGCGGCACTCGTCCTCGGCCAGCGGGCAGCGCGGCGCGAACGGGCATCCGCCGGTCAGCTCCCCACCCGTCGGCGGGCGGCCGGGGATCGGCAGCAGCGGGCGCCTCGCCACACCGCGGCCGATCCCCTCGTCGATCCGTGGGAGCGCCCCAAGCAGGCCCTGCGTGTAGGGCATCAGCGGCTGGTGAAACAGCGCGCGGGCGGGGGCGAGTTCCACCACCCGCCCCGCGTACATGACGGCGATCCGGTCGGCGAGGCCGGCGACGACACCGAGGTCGTGGCTGACGAGGACCAGCGCCGCGCCCGTCTCCCGTTGAGCGGTGCGCAGCACATCCAGCACCTGCGCCTGCACGGTGACGTCGAGGGCCGTCGTGGGCTCGTCGGCCACGATTACGTCGGGGCGGTTCGCGATGGCCATCGCGATCATCGCCCGCTGGCGCATCCCGCCGGACAGCTCCTGCGGGAAGGAGTCCGCCCTGACGGCCGCGTCGGGGATACCGACCAGCGCCAGCAACTCGATCGCCCGTGCCCTGGCGGCGGTCCGGCCGATGTCCTCGTGGGATCTGATGGCCTCGGCCAGCTGATCGGCGATCCGCAGCACGGGGTTGAACGCCGACAGCGAGTCCTGGAAGACCATGGCGACACGGTTGCCGCGCAGCCCGGCGAGGATCCGGTCCGGTGCGCCGACAACCTCGGTGCCCGCGACGCGGACGCTGCCGGTGACCTGCGCAGACGACGGTAACAAGCCCATCGCGGCGAGCGCGGTGACCGACTTGCCCGAGCCGGACTCGCCGACGAGGCCGAGCACCTCGCCGGGCCGCAACACCAGGTCCACGCCGCGAACGGCCGGTACCCCGCCGAACGACACCTGCAGCCCACGGATCTCCAGCACCGCCTCCGGATCCGCGGCGACGCGGTCGGGCCGCTGCCGTGCGGGGGCCGTCCGGCGGCGTGAGGTCGTCACCGACGTGGGATCGATGGCGTCGCGGAGACCGTCCCCGATGAGGTTGACGGCGAGCACGAAGACGACGAGCAGACCCGCCGAGAAGCAGAACATCCACGGGTAGGTGAGCGCGGCGCCGGTGCCGTCGGCGATGAGGGTGCCGAGCGAGACGTCCGGGCGCTGGACGCCGAAACCGAAGTAGGACAGGGACGTCTCGGCCATGACCGCGCCGCCGACGGAGATGGTGGCGTCGATGATGAGAAACGACGCCGTGTTGGGCAGGATGTGCCGCAGGATGATCCGGAAGCCGGGCACGCCCATGAACCTCGCGGCGCGGACGAACTCGCGATCGCGCAGGGTGATCGCCATGGCCCTGATCACGCGGGCGGAGATCATCCAGCCGAAGATCGCGAGCAGGCCGACGAACGCGATCCACCCGGCTGAACGCAGCCGCGGCGAGATGATCGCGATGATGAGGAACGCGGGGAACACCAGCAGCAGGTCGATGGCGAACGTCAGCGCGCGGTCCGCCCAGCCGCCGAAGTACCCGGCGGTGGCGCCCGCGACTGCGGCGAGGACCGTCGAGAACAGAGCGACCGCAAGCCCGATCAGCAGCGACTTCTGCAGCCCGCGGACGGTCTGGGCGAACACGTCCTGGCCGATCGCGTTGGTCCCCCACCAGTGCGCCGGTGTGGGCGCCTGCCGTAGCGCGCCGTAGTCGATGTCGGCGTAGTTCCACCGCGAGAGCAGCGGCCCGGCGAAGGCGAGGACGAACAGGGCGACGACAACGGCGAGGCCGCCGAGCGCGCCGCGGTTGCGGGCGAACCGGCGGGCGACGATCCGTAACCGGCCCGGCGGCGGGCTCGCGACCAGCCCCGCGCCGTCGTCCTGCACGGTGGGCAGGGCGGCCTGGGTGCTCACGCGCGCACCTGGCCGTGCCGGACCCGCGGATCGAGTGCGGCGAGCAGCAGGTCGGCGAGCAGACCTGCGGCGAGGACCGTCAGTGCCGCGAACACGTTCACCGCGACGACGGAGTTGACGTCACTGTCGTTGATGGAGTCGATGAACCATTCGCCCATCCCGTGCCACCCGAAGATCTTCTCGGTGAACGTCGCCCCGGTGAGCAGCCCGAGGATGCCGAACGAGAAGAACGTCGACATCGGGATCAGCGCGGTGCGCAGGCCGTGCCGCAGCAGCACGGTCCGGCGGCGCAGTCCCTTGGCGGCGGCGGTGCGCAGGTAGTCGGCGCCGAGCACGTCGAGCATCGTGCTGCGCTGGTAGCGGCTGTACGCGGCGACGGCGGCCAGCCCGATCGAGAGCGTGGGCAGCAGCAGGTGCACCGCCCGGTCCCACAGCAGCGCGGCGGTTCCACTGCCGATGCCGGGGCTGGCTTCCCCGGTGAACGCGATGACCTGGTGGCCGGCGGCCTCGTTGAGCGCGAGGGCACCGATCTTGAGCAGCACGGCGATCAGGAACGTCGGCATCGACAGCAGGACGAGCGAGAGCACCGTCATGACCCGGTCCGACGCCCGGTACTGGCGGACCGCCCCCCAGACGCCCGCCAGGATGCCCGCACCGATCCCCAGCAGCGTGCCGATGACGAGCAGCCGGAGGCTGACGCCGATCCGGCGGCCGAACTCGGCGTTGACGGACCGGCCCGAGATGGTCCGGCCGAGGTCGCCGGTCGAGGCGTTGGCCGCCCAGCGGGTGAACCGGCCGAGCAGCGGTTCGTGGTCGTTGAGACCGGCGAGGGTGAGCTGCCGCTCGACCTGCGCGGCCGGGGGCGGCGGCTGGCGCGCCTCGAAGTAGGCCCGCGGCGAGAGCGCCGTCGCGGCGAGCACATAGGACACGAACGTCGCGACGGCCAGCAGCGCCACGTAGTAGCCCAGCCGTCGTAAGAGGAACGCCGCCACGAGCATCTCCAAGTTACGGAACGAAAACAGTGTTAGCGCAAAACTCTATATTACCTATCGAGTCACTATGCTTTGCCCATACGGATCACTGGAGGAGCCCCCATGACGTTTCGGACGAGCGCCGTACGCGCCGCACTCGCCATCACCATCGGCGGCGCCGCGCTCGGAGCAGCCGCCTGCACCGCGCCCGGCACCGCGAAGCAGACCGCCGCCCCCCAGGCCGGCACGTCGGACATCAACGAGAAGCCCCGCGAGCAGCTCAAGCCCGGCGGAACGCTGCGGCTGTCGATCCAGCAGTGGATCAGCCAGTACAACGTCGGGCAGGTGGACGGGACGCAGGGTGACGGTCAAGACATCCTGGCCCTGACCCAGCCAGAGCTGTGGTTCCGCGACGAACACGGATCCATCTCGCGCAATCCCGACGTGCTGGCCAGCGCCGAGGTCACCGCGACCAGCCCCCGGCAAGTCGTCACCTACCGCATCAACCCGAAGGCGATCTGGTCGGACGGCACGCCGATCACCTGGCGCGACTTCGAGACGCAATGGAAGACCCGGAACGGATCCGCCAAGGCGTTCACCGTGTCGAGCACCGCCGGATACGACCTGATCACCGGGGTCGCCAAGGGCGCGGACGACCGCGAGGTGAAGGTCACCTTCGGCACACCGCACGCCGACTGGCAGGCCCTCTTCGACCCGCTGCTCCCCGGATCCGCGCTCGACACGCCCCAGAAATTCAACACCGGCTGGATCGAGAAGATCCCGGTGTGGGCCGGCCCATGGAAGATCGGCTCGCTCGACAAGACCGCGCAGACGATCACCGTGGTACCGAACGACAAGTACTGGGGCGTCAAGCCGGTCCTCGGCTCGATCATCTTCCGCGCGCTGGACAGCTCGGCGATCACCGACGCCTACCTGAACAAGGAGATCGACCAAGCGCCAGCGCGCACCCCTGAGACCTACAAGCGCCTCTCCGGCGCTCCCGAGACGACCATCCGGATCGGATCCCGGTGGGACGAGACGCACCTGACGCTCGGCGACGCCGGACCGCTGGCGGACGTCCGGGTGCGGCAGGCCATCAGCATCGGGCTGGACCGGGCGGCCATCGCCAGGGCGGCCTCGACCGACCTGCCATTCAAGCTCCAGCCGCTCGGCAACCACTTCTTCATGCCCGCCCAGTCCGGCTACCGCGACAACTCCGCCGACTACGGGCGCTTCGATCCCGCCAAGGCGAAGAAGCTGCTGGACGAAGCGGGCTGGACCAGCAAGAGCGAAGGCGCGCCGCGGGTGAGGAACGGCAAGGCGCTCACCCTCACGTACATCGTGAACTCCGGCGGCAGCAACGACATCCCGCAGCTCGTCCAGAACCTGCTCGGCAAGATCGGGATCGGAGTCGAGCTCAAGCAGGTCCCCCGCAACGAGTTCTTCGAGAAGTACGTCAACACCGGCACGTTCGACCTCGTGTCATTCCGCAACGTCGACGTCCTCTTCCCGTCCGACAACCTCCCGACCTTCCGGACCGGCGGCGAGCAGAACTACGGCAAGGTCGCCGCGCCCGAGGTCGACGCGCTGCTGGCGAAGGCCGCGGCCGAGACCGATCCCGCCGCGGCCCGGGACCTCTACAACAAGGCCGACGCGCTGATCTGGAAGAACGGCCATTCCGTCGAGCTGTTCCAGACCCCGCAGATCTCGGCGGTACGGTCCGGACTGGCGAACTACGGCGCGTGGGGACTCCGCTCGGGCCACCAGTACACCGAGACCGGCTGGCTGAAGTAGCGCGATTCCGGCTGGATGGCCGTCGAGGACTCGCCTCGGCGGCCGTCAGCGCCCACGGGCCGCCTGGCGAGCGGCGAGTTCTCGCTGGAAGAGGTACTGGCGGACGCCCTGCTCCTCGGCGTCAGAGAGCCGGTCGAAATGCAGGAGGACCTCGACGTCCGGTCCTGGCCAGGCGTGGTGCACGGATCCCACCGTCGCCGGAACGTCGAGCACTCGCTCGCCCAACTGCAGCCGGATCCGTACGACGTCCGCCAGTCCGCCCGGGAACTGTGGCACCTGACAGCGGACCGCGTTCTCGCTGATGTTCAGCGCCGTGCCCGCCACCACACCGCGATGCCCCGCCAGACCAGCCAGCTCCACCGTCTCGCCACCGCCGCCACGGACGAATCGGCGCCGGTTCACCACCACGGGATCCGCCGCGAGCACCAGATGCCACCGCGGATCACTTCCCGCGCTGACCCGGACCGCACCCACCGGCGCCACGTACCAGTGCCCGCCCAGCGGCCACGCCACGCTCGCAAGGTCCTCGAGGTCGGGCGCAGGCGCGGACTGACCACGGCGCGCCGTCAGGTCATTGGCCGGCCGCATGACGGTCAGAGCGCCGTCGTCGGCACCGCGGACGAACAGGGCGCACGTGGTCCCGTCCGCCAGCACGCCCTCGACGATGCCCCCGCTCGGCGGCAGGTTCTCCATGCCCTCTCCCCACGGGTCGCCAGATCACCCCTCCCGTCGCCCACGCCGGCCCAAACCTGAGCAATTCCTCCTCACCGGCACCGGACCCCGCGCCCCCGGCGACGGCCACCATGCCGCAGGACAAGCCACGAGCCGTCCCCCGCACCCATCCGGTACCGTGAACGCCCGACGGGGCCGCTAGCTCAATGGCAGAGCGAGAGACTTTTAATCCAATGGGTCTTTTGGTTTGGCTCGAATAGAGAGCACCCCGCACGGCCGCTGACCTGCGGTTTTACTGATCCTGGCTCATTCTGTGGCGTCCATGTTGGAACTGAAAAGCTCGATGTCAGCTCGTGAGTTTTCGAGCAGAGGAGCTTTTTTGGCGAGCGTCTTGGCGCTACCGAATGCGCACCTGTGAGCGTCTGCGCTCCTTGGTCAGCTGGTGCGCTGGTGGACGAACAGGGTGAGCGGCAGCTAGCCGGGGTCAGTCGCGGGCTCGTCAGTCGCGATCCCGGGTTCATCGGCAGGGATGTCCTCCGGTAGGAGTGTCAGAAGTTGGTTTTCGGTTGGCGCGCTGGTCGTAGCGAGACGTTCGGCTTGGCCTTCGATCATGGCGTTGAACAGTTTGCGGGCGCCTCGGCCGTTGCCGAAGTGGGGGTCACATCGTCCGCGGGTGAGCGCCTCAGTAACGGCGCCTCGGGTTTGCGGTGGCAGGTCGTAGCGATGCTGC
>JAOPVE010000003.1 GCA_025963185.1 Actinomycetes bacterium | reverse complement strand
GGTAGTTCTGCCACCAGGCCTGGTCGGCCTCGGGCAGGTTCTCGTTGCCCTTGCGCATGCCCGCGGCCCCGTCCACCAGTTCCCGGACGATGTCCGCGTGCCCGGCGTGCCGGTGGGTCTCGGCGATCATGTGCACGAGGATCCGGTGCAGCGTCACCTCGTTGCGGTCCGGCGCCCACCACGGGACGTGCCCGATCGCGTCGAGCGGGAGGCTCTCGATGGTCGCGTCCGAGTGCGCCCACACCCGGCGGTAGAGCTGCGCGATGTCCTCGGGCGACTCGTCAGCGCTCGCCCACATGTCGGCGTTGACCTCGGCGTCGTCGGCGATCCAGGGCATCGGCTCGGCGAACGGGCGCCCGAAGGTCTCGCCGAAGTAGCCCGCCTCCACGCTCGCCACGTGCTTGACCAGCCCGAGCAGGTTCGTCCCGGTCGGAGTCAGCGGCCGCCGGACGTCGTACTCCGAGAGCCCGTCGAGCTTCCAGAGCAGCGCCTCACGCGCGGCGTAGAGATACAGGCGAAGATCAGCTTTCGGATCCGGTCCACTCATACCGACCACACTGCCATCCCGCGCGCCGGCACACCCAGGACGACAGGTTCGGTGGGCTCACCGGCGACGATCCGCGACCGCATGGGATCTTTCACCCGTCGCGGGCTGGCTCATTCGTGCGGACGCGGGCCCGCCACCGAACAGCGACAGGATCGAGCGCATGGCCCGGTGCGCACCCTCGGGCATCCGCAGCCTCCCGCCGCCGCCGGGTGGTCCCGTACGCCAAGGTTCTGGAGATCTCGGCGGGCCTCCTCGGAGTGGAAGAACCGGGAGCAGGGCGCGGCGTGAGCTTGGCGGCGCACGTCATGCTGTGAACCAGGTGCGAGACGGGGGTGTTGTGGCGCGTCCAGATGAGGGGCCGGTGTCGGCTGCGGTGCTGGCGGGGTCCGCGACCCAGTTACGGGAGTGTGTTCGGCGGCTGCGGTCGGCGATCCCGGCGGTGGAGTCACTGCTCGCACGGGTGTCCCCGCTCGACAACGCGCAGACCTGGCACGGGCCGTACCCGGCGCGCGCGAGCGATCAGCTGCACGGCTGGGCCAGGTCGGCCGGATCGAGCGTCGCGGACCTGCACGCCCAGGCCGCCCAGTGGGAACGGCTGGCCGCCGAGCTCGACCGGCGGGCGGCCGAGGGGCGCCAGGCGGAGCAGCGGCTGGGAACCAGGTGAGCGGGGGTGGCGGGTAGCGTGGCGGGATGCGCACTCCTGCACCAACGGTGATCACGGCATGAGCCAACTCGACGACGTCGCCGAGCGGGACGGCTGGCGGTGCTGGGTGTGCGACGAGCCCGTCGATCCGGCGATGTCGGTGAACGATCCGCGGGGCGCGAGTGTGGACAGCAGGAGCGCCGACGCCAAGGCCGCGAAGAAGGCGTCCGCTGGCAGGGAACGGCTGGCCCATCGCGGGTGCAACAGCAGGAAGGGCGCCGTCAAGGTCGTGATCCCGTGGCCAGCCGAGCTGTTCGTGGCCGATCCGGCGCCGCTCATCGGGGTGGCGGAGCGGCTCGAACGCAAGGGCGGACGCGAGGTCGTCGCCCGGTGTCCCAGCCGATCCGACGCCCAGCAGACCGCGGACTGGCTCGTGGACCGGTTCTCGCGGCTGGTCCCGGCGATCGCGGTGACGGCGTCCATTGACCCCGGCGGCGGGCAGTTCCTGATCGCGCTGTCCACCGGCCGCCGCTGAGCGTGAGTAGCGGGCTCCGGCGACATCCGCGACATATCGCTGGGAGACTCGGGCTGTGATCGGCTGGGAGATGAGCCTCGCTCTGGTCCGGTACTCCCCCGGCGCGTCACCGTGGTGGGTCAACGGGCTCGGGGCGATCGCCGGAGGTCTCGGCGTGGCCTCGCAATGGCCCCAGGTGTGGCGGCTGTGGCGGAGACGTCAGTACGCGGGCCTGTCCACGCTGAGCTGCGTACTCAATCTCCTGACCCCGCTGGGCTGGACCGCGTACGGCATCGCCCGCCACAGCGGCGTGCAGATCGTCACCAACGGCACGGCCGCGGTCGGAGCGGCCGGGATCGTCGCCGGCCTCGTTCTGCATGCCAGGCCACGGCTCTCGGCATGGCTTCCCGCCCTGGTCGCGGGCCTGCTGGTCCTCGCCGCCACGGGCCTGTTCGCGGGTTCGGGCCCGCTCGGCTGGCTGGCCAGCGCGGTGACACTGAGCATGGCGCTCCCGCAGGTCGCGCTGTTGATCCGGGACCGGCGACGCAGGCAGCTCGACGTCCGGGGCGTGTCCCGGTACCGCTGGGTGCTGAGCGCGCTCTGCAACGTCTTCTGGTTCGTGTACTCGATCTTCGTTGCGGACGGCACGATTGGTTTCACGTCCGGAGTCATGCTCGTGAGTAGCGTCGCGGTGCTGGTGCTCTGCGGCCCCCGCGCCGGCCGGCCCGCCGATCCGGAGAGCGTGCCCCGGACGGTCGACGTGCCGCTGATCGGCGGAGCCGTCATCGACACCCCCGGCGACGCCGAACCCGCCGCCTGATCCGGTGACCCGGCTCGGCGGCCGTG
>JAOPVE010000522.1 GCA_025963185.1 Actinomycetes bacterium | reverse complement strand
CACACCCGGCGGTTCTGGCGGACCCTCACCGTGGCCCTCGTGCTCCTGGCCGCCGGCACGCTGGTCGGCGTCGCCGAGGTGGCGGCCAGCCCGGTGGGAGCGATGGCGACCGAGCCGCCGCCGGCCGCGCTCACGATCTACGCCGCGTCGATGCTCGCCCTGCTGTGGGGCCTCTACCGGCTACCGGTCACCGCTCCGACCCCCGGCCAGCGGCTCATGGTGTGGCTCGACGCGGCCACCGTCATGCTCGGCACCGGCGTCTTCCTGTGGCACTTCTTCACCCAGCCGCAGCTCGCCGATCCGGTGGGGCAGGCCGAGTGGTGGATGCTCGCGCTGGTCCTGTCCTCGGTGTTCGCGGTCGCCAAGGTGGCCCTGTCCAACGACGGCACGATCGACCGCGGATCGCTCCAGCTACTCGCCGCCGCGCTGCTAGCCGGGAGCGTCGGCACCGTCCCGCAGCGCCTGTTCATCGAGCACCCGCGGCTCAACCCGGTCCTGTACACGATCCCGTACGTGGTGTTCTTCGTCACCTGGGCAGCCGAGCGCCAGCGGACCGCCGTCCCGTCCGTCCCGGCGCGCCGCCGCCGCCCGTTCAGCGTCCTGCCGTACGGCGCCGTCGTGACCGTCGACGGGCTGCTGCTGTTCCTCGTCTGCTCCGGATCGCACGCAGACCTGCGCCCCGTCTCCTTCGGGGCCGTCGTGCTGACCGGCCTGGTGGTGATCCGCCAGCTCACCGCCTACCGCGAGAACGGCCGCCTGCTCGCCCGGCTGCACCACGGCGCGACCCACGACGCGCTCACCCAGCTGCCCAACCGCGCCCTGTTCGCCGACCGGCTGGCCGCCGCGCTCGCGAGCGACGTCCCGGCGCGCCCGCTGAGCGTCGCGCTGATCGACCTCGACGACTTCAAGGCCATCAACGACACGCTCGGCCACGGACTCGGGGACGCGCTGCTGGTCGCCGTCGGCGCGCGCCTGGCGGGGTGCACCGGACCGCACGACACCGTCGCCCGGCTCGGCGGCGACGAGTTCGTCATCGTCTTCGAGGGCATGGATCCCGCTGGGGCCGACCTGGCGGTCCAGGCGATCATGTCGGCGTTCTCCTCGCCGGTCGTGGTCAGCGGCCACGAGCTGCTGGTCTCGGCCTCGATCGGGATCGCCGACGGCCGCGCCGGGGACGACGCCGCCGAGCTGCTGCGGCGGGCCGACGTGGCGATGTACGAGGCGAAGCGGCAGGGCGGAGCGTCCTTCGCGCACTACGCCGCCGGCCTGTCGGACGTGTCGGGCGACAACGCGCGCCTGGGCGCCGAACTGCGGGCGGCGCTCGCCGCCGAGGACCAGCTCGTCCTGCTCTACCAGCCGATCGTGGCGCTCGACGGGGGCGGGCTATCGGGCGTCGAGGCGCTCGTCCGCTGGCAGCATCCGCACCGCGGGCTCGTCGCGCCGATCGACTTCATCCCGATCGCCGAGCGCACCGGGCTGATCGTGCCGCTCGGCCGCTGGGTGTTGCGGGAGGCCTGCCGGCAGGCGTCCGCCTGGTCGGCGATGCACGGCGACGTGGCGCCCCGGGTCATGAACGTCAACGTGTCCGCGCGCGAGCTGCGCGAACCGGACTTCCCGGCGTTCGTCGCCGCCGTGCTCGCCGACACCGGACTGGCCGCCGCCCGGCTCGTGCTGGAGATCACCGAGACCGCCGTGTTCGCGCTCGGGGCGTCGGTGTCGAACCTGCAGGCGGTACGCGAGCTGGGGATCCGGATCGCGCTCGACGACTTCGGCACCGGCCAGTCCAACCTCACGCTGCTCCAGGACTGCCCGGTCGACGAGCTCAAGCTGGACCGCTCGTTCACGCAGGTCGACGCCATGTCCGCGCGGAACACGATGGCCGTGGCCGTGATCCACCTGGCGCACGCGCTGGGCCTCGGGGTCGTCGCCGAGGGCGTGGAGACCCCGCAGCAGGCCGAGCGGCTGCGTGTGCTGGGCTACCCGTGGGCGCAGGGCTACTACTTCGCCAAGCCCATGCCGGCCGACGAGGTGGCCGGGCTGATCGCCGGACGGGCCAGGGCCGCGCTCACCCGCTGACCGTCGGCCACGAAGCCCTCGGCCGCCGCCACCGCGAATGCCGCCTTCGCCAGCTGGCCCCGGCCGGAGTAGCACAGGTACCGCGGCGTCCACTGCGGACGGTACTTCGCGTTCGCCCGGTACAGCTGCTCGACCTGCCAGAACCGCGAGGCCAGCCGCAGGATCCCGCACCAGGCGCGGAGCACCGGGCCGGCCCCGATCCGCTCGGACCGCGCGAACGCCGACCGGAACATCGCGAAGTTCAGCGACACCCGCCGCACGCCCAGCCCGCCGGCCCGGGCGAGCAGTTCGGTGATCAGGAACTCGAAGAGGCCGTTGTCGGCGTCCCGGTCGCGGCGCATGAGATCGAGCGAGAGCCCGTCCGGGCCCCACGGGACGAAGCCCAGCAGCGCGCGCGGGGTGCCGTCCGAGTCCAGCGCCTCGGCGAGCAGGTACTCGGGGTCGCTCGCGCCGCCGATCCGGCCCAGGGCCATCGAGAAGCCGCGCTCGCCGCCGCAGCGCCAGTCCCGCGCCCTCGCGGCCACCTCGCCGATCTCGGCGGGCGACAGGTCGGCCACCCGGCGGATCCGTACCTCGTACCCGGCCCGCCGGACCCGCGCCGCCGCCTGCCGCACGCAGCGCATCTGCCGTCCGTCCAGGCTGAACTCGCCGGTGTCCACCACGGCCTCGTCGCCGAGTTCCAGCACCCGCAGCCCGTGCCGCGAGTAGGTCCGCGCCGCCCGCTCGCCCGCGCCGATCACCGCGGGCCGCAACCCGGACCGCCGGGCCTCGGCCAGCCACGCCATGATCGCCTGCGGCCACGCCTCCGGATCCCCGAGCGGATCCCCCGAGGCCAGGCTCACCCCGCCCACGACCCGGTAGCACACGGCCGCCTTGCCGCTGGGGGAGAAGATGACGGACTTGTCGTCGCGCAGCGCGAAGTAGCCGAGCGAGTCGTGGTGGCCGTGTTCGGCGATCAGCCGCCGCACGTCCGGGTCCGCCGCGGACGGGCTGGCCGTGGGCGCGCGCAGCGAGGCGATCAGCCGGGCGGCCGATCCGAGGCCCGCCGTGACGGCCGCCACGGCGATCCAGGCCAGGACCAGGTTCACCTTGTGCTCGAAAGCCACGGGCAGGTCCGCCCACAGGAGCAGCAGGAACACCGCGAGTGAGGCGAGCCCGGCGCGGATCGCCAGCGTCGCGGCCCGGCTGAGCCCTCGCCGGGCCCGCTCGGCGACGATCGGCTGGCCGCCGCGAGCGGCCCCGGACCCGGCCCGTGGCTCGGCTGGCGGTTCCGGACGCGCCGTGCGCTGCGCCGGGATCGCGTGCCGAACCTCGTCCTGGACCCCACTGTGGGCCTCGCGCTGCTGCGTGGTGGTGCTCATCCGCCCGCCTCCGTCGTGCCCTGTCGCCAGGCCGGCGCGTCCCCTCGCGCCGGCGTCGGGATCACTCTCGCCGCTCGGAGGCCGTTACCGCGCCGGCCGGGAGGCGGGCACCGGGTGCGAGCTCTGCACCGGATGGCCGGGTACCGACTGCGACGAAAGGTGGAGTCCACCCACGCTGACCTGGGCGAACACACCAGGCCGAAGCGCGGTGACAATGGCCGGTCCGGACCGGCCGCGGTGACCGCGGTTCGCGGAAACGGTGAGCCAGGGCGCGCGGCCGGGAGTGGGCACGGCCGCGCGCCCTCGCCGGGGAGGGCCGCTCGCGGGTCAGGCGAGCGTCCACTGCTGGGAACGCTGGTCGCGCGCCCCCAGATCGGGCCGGACTAGGAAGCTGCGGGCAGCGCCCGGCGTCGGGACG
>JAOPVE010000439.1 GCA_025963185.1 Actinomycetes bacterium | reverse complement strand
GTCCGGCTGGCGCAGGTCTCCGAGCAGTACCGGCGCGACCGGTTGCGCGAGGTGTCGACGTACACGTCCTCGCAGTCGTCGGCGGCGCAGACGCCCAGCCGGGTGCGGCCGTCGCGGGTCAGCACGTGCGCGAGCGCGATGCCCACGGTCGCGCCGAGCCTGTCGATGAACGGCGCGCCGCTGTCGGAGTAGTGCAGGTGCAGACTGCCGTCGTGGTCGGTGAGCCGTGGCTGCGGCGAGTACTGGGCGAGCAGCGCGTTGACCAGCGCGACGACCTCGCCGTCGGACCCGGCCTCGACCACGCCCCGGATCGCCGCCGCCAGCCGTGCCAGTTCGGCGGTCCGGATCGACGCGCCACTGATCCCACCCTCGATCAGCGGATCGTTCGCGGTGAGGAACTCGTCCACCGCCTCCGGATCCGCCGTGTCGAGGTTCGCCAGCTCGACGGCCAGCAACACCGGCTCCGCGTTGTAGGTGTCGTAATCCACTTGACCGCCTACGCCTCCCCGCATACCGTTATACCCACCTGTAAGGGTCTTAGTTGAGTATGCCCCCTACGCTGGGCACGTCGCCAGCGGGTTGGCGGGCACGCGGTGAAAGGAGCCGGAGGTGCGGCGCTATCTCGAGGTATGGCGGCTCCCTGGCGCTCCGGTCCTGGTGGTGGGGGGCATGGTCGGCCGGTTCCCGATCGCCATGGTCCCGCTCGCGCTCCTTCTGCTCGTCGCGGCGCGCACCGGCTCGTACGCCTCGGCAGGCCTCGCCACCGCCGCCTACACGGTCTCCACGGCGGTCCTCGCGCCGGTCATGGGGCGGCTGGTCGACCGGCTCGGTCCTCGGCCCGTCCTCGCCGTCACAGGTCTCGCCTACCCGGTGGCGCTCGCCGGGCTGATCGCCGTCCTGAGGCTCTCGGCCTCCACCGCAGTGATCTACCCCGTCGCCGCGCTAGCCGGTGCCACCTTCCCGGTGCTGTCGTCCTCGCTGCGCGCGCTGTGGAGCCAGCTCGCCGAGGGCGACGACCTCGTCCGCCAGTCTGCGTACGCGCTCGATTCGATCAGCGCCGAGGTCGTGTTCGTCTCCGGTCCGATCGCCGTCGCCGCCCTGGTCACCCTCGCCTCGCCCGCCGAGGCGCTCGGCGTGGCCGCGATCCTGACGTTTGCCGGCACCCTCGCTGTCGCCTTCAGCGCGCCCGCGTGCGCGTGGCGACGGCACTCCGCGACGGGATCCGCCCGGGGCGCGAGCCCGCTGCGGGCGCCGGGCATGGCAGTCCTGCTCGCCGGTGCGTCGGCTCTGATGTTCGGCTTCGGGGTCGTCGAGGTAGCGGTGCCCGCCTTCGCCACGCGTGAGGGCGTCCCGGCGCTGAGCGGGGTCCTGCTCGGGGTGTGGGCCGTGGGCAGCGTCTGCGGCGGCATCTGGTTCGGCACCCGCTCGTTCGCCTCGCCGCCGGCTCGCCAGTGGCGCTGGGGTCTTGGCGCGATCACCCTGGGCATGGCTCCGCTGGCGCTCGCTGGCAGCCCGTGGATCCTCGGCGCGTTGCTGCTGGTGGCAGGCATGGCGATCGCGCCGACGATGACGATCCAGAACGGGCTCGTGGCCGAGCTGGCTGCGCCCGGCACGCTCGCGGAAGCGTTCACGTGGCTCACCACCGTGGTCTTCGGTGCCAGCGCGCTGGGGTCCGCTGCGGGTGGAGCGCTCGTCGACCTGCCGAGCGGGGTGGCGGCCGCGTTCGGGGTCGTCGCGCTGAGCACGGCCATGGCGTGGCTGATCGCGTCGAGGCTGCCGTCTAGGCGGACCCCGAGCACCCCCGTCCCTGCCGGGCCGCCGCTCGTGGAGCAACCGGCATGACCGGCCCCGAAGCCGCATCGCCTGTCGCGCTGGCTCCACCCACCGAGCTGCCGAGCGGCCTGCGCCGGTACGGGGCGGTCTGGCGGCTGCCCGGTGCGCCAACCCTCGTGGTCGCTGGCGTACTGGGACGGCTCTCGACCGGCATGGCTCCGCTCGCCCTGGTTTTGTTGCTCGCCCAGGTCACCGGCTCTTACGCTCTCGCCGGGCTGGCCAGCGCGCTGTTCGGGCTCGCGAACGCGGTCGGCGGTCCGGCCCTGGGCAGGCTCGCCGACCGGCACGGCCCCACGCCGGTCCTGCTCGCGTCCGGGGTGGTCTACCCGCTCGCCACCGGCGCGGTGCTCGCGGCGGCCTACGTGCACGCGCCGGCTGGGGCCGTCCTCGCCACCTGCGCCCTGCTCGGCCTGGTCATGCCCCCATTGACCGCGACCTTGCGCAGCGTCTGGACCGACATCACCACGGGCGCCAGGTCCGCGCTGCGGTCGCCCGCGCTCTCGCTCGAAACCACAGTGTTCGAGGTCGTGTTCGTGGTCGGGCCGATGCTCGTCGGCGTACTCGCCGCACTGCTGTCGCCCTCGGCCGCGCTCGCCGCCGCTGGTCTGCTGACGGCGGGCGGCACACTCACGGTCGCCCTCGGCGAGGCCACCCGGGCCTCGCGGCCGCACCCCGACCGGGTCCGCGCGCGGGGGCTCGGGCCGTTGCTCGCCCCGGGCATGCCGATGCTGATGGCGGTCACCGGATCCGTGACGTTCGCGTTCGGCGTCGTCGGAGTCACCGTGCCCGCGTTCGCCGCCGAGCACCTGGGACATGCTTCCTCGGCGCCCGCCGGGGTCCTACTCGGACTGTGGGGCGTCGGCAGCGTCACGGGCGGCCTGTGGTTCGGCACCCGGCACTTCAGGGCCTCGCTGCCAGCCCAGTGGGCGGTCACGCTCTCGCTCGTCGCGCTGGGCATGGCGTCGCTGGCCATCGCGTGGAGCGTGCCGGTCCTCGCCGTTGCCATGCTGCTCAGCGGGTGCACGCTGGCTCCGTCGCTCACCGTCGAGAACGCCCTCGTCTCGCGGATCGCCCCCGCGGGCCAGGTCAACGAGGCCTACACGTGGCTGGTCACGGTCGC
>JAOPVE010000193.1 GCA_025963185.1 Actinomycetes bacterium | reverse complement strand
GTCTGCTTCTGCTCGACCATGAACCGCATCGACCTCCCGCACCTGGTGTGGGCGCTCGAATCGCTGGCCGCCGGGGAACTGGTCAACCAGATCACCGTGGACGAGCACACCAGCCGCAACGCCAAGGCCGCCCTCGACCAGATGCTCGCCCTGCCCTAGAGCGTCCGCCGATAGGGCGGGCGCTCCCAGGGGTTCGCTGGCCCGGCGACCGCGCCCCGGATCCCGTCAGCCGGTCTTGGCTTCGGGATCGGCAGCTGCTGGATCGGCAACACCTGATACATCCGTGAATGTCCGTGGCCGCGGGGCGCACCCGCCGGGACAGCCTGCCGGCGCCGTGCTCCACACCGCCGCTGCCCCATCCGGTCAACCGCGCCCTGCGCTGCGCGGGCCATTGGGGCGGCCCGGCGGCCGGCTCGTTCGGCGGCTACGCTGCTGGATTGTGAGCCCGCTCTTTCGCCGTATCAGCGCCGAGGCCCCCGCCGAGCCGGAGGCCGAGTCCGCTGTGGCCTCCGACGGTCCCCTCAACCGGTCCGAGACCGCCAAGAAGGGGCGTCCCACCCCGAAGCGGACGACCATCAAGCGGATCGTCGAGCCCCCGCCCAAGGACAACAAGGAGGCGCGCAAGCGGCTCCAGCACAAGATGCGCGAGGAGCGGGCCGAGCGGTGGGAGGGTGCCAAGCGCGGCGATGAGAAGTACCTGCTGGCGCGCGACCGCGGTCCGGTGCGGCGGCTCGTGCGCGACATCGTCGACAGCCGCCGCAACGTGGGCCCGTTCTTCTTCGGCGCGGTGATCGTCGTGATCGCGCTGACGATGGTCCGGATCAGCGCGGTCTACCTCGCCGCGACCGCCCTGTTCTACGGCCTGTTCTTCGTGCTGCTCGTCGACATCTTCCTGATGTCCCGGGTGATCAAGAAGGCCGTGAACAACCGCTTCCCGGACTCGAAGGAGCGGATCGGCTCGCTGTACCTCTACGCGGCCATGCGCTCGATCTCGTTCCGCCGCCTCCGCAACCCCAAGCCCCAGGTCAAGCCCGGCGATACCATCTGACTTTTACCCGACGGCGATCAGCTGGCGCAGTGCGAAGCTGATCTCGGCGTCAGCGTCGGTCTCCTGCGACGTGCGGTAACTGTGGCCGGTTGGGGCCGGTCGGGGTTACCGCGGTTCGAGAAGGGGCCGCGTTTCGGCCGCCGGAAAACCCAGTGCGGCTAGGGTCGAGGTATGGAATTCCGTCACCTCGGGCGTTCAGGCCTGGTCATCAGTGAAATCGCCTACGGCAACTGGATCACGCACGGCTCGCAGGTCGAGGAGGACGCCGCGCTCGCGTGCGTCAGGGCCGCCCTCGACGCCGGCATCACCACCTACGACACCGCCGACGTGTACGCCGGCACCCGCGCCGAGACCGTGCTCGGCAAGGCGCTCGACGGCGTGCGCCGCGAGTCCTACGAGCTGTTCACCAAGGTCTACTGGCCCACCGGACCGGGCAAGAACGACCGCGGGCTCTCCCGCAAGCACATCCTCGAATCCATCGACGGATCGCTGCGCCGGCTCCGCACCGATCACGTCGACCTCTACCAGGCCCACCGCTACGACCACGAGACGCCGCTGGAAGAGACCATGCTGGCGTTCGCGGACGTGGTCCGGTCGGGCAAGGCACTCTACATCGGGGTGTCCGAGTGGCGCGCGGAGGAGATCCGGGCCGCGGCGGCGCTCGCGAAGGAACTGCGGGTCCCGCTGATCTCCAACCAGCCGCAGTACAACATGCTGTGGCGGGTCATCGAGGCCGAGGTCGTCCCCACCTCCGAGGAGCTGGGGATCAGCCAGATCGTGTGGTCCCCGATCGCGCAGGGCGTGCTGACCGGCAAGTACCAGCCCGGCCAGCCGCCGCCCGCCGGATCACGCGCGACCGACGAGAACGGCGGCGCGAACTTCGTCCAGCGTTTCCTCACCGACGACGTGCTGACCCGGGTGCAGCAGCTCACGCCGATCGCCGAGGACGCGGGCCTGACCCTCGCCCAGCTCGCGGTCGCGTGGACGCTGCAGAACCCCAACGTGGCCGCCGCGATCATCGGCGCGTCCCGCCCGGAGCAGGTCGTGGAGAACGTCGGCGCGGCCGGCCGCAAGCTCGACGCCGAACTGCTCAAGCGGATCGACGAGGTGCTCGACCCGGTGATCGAGCGCGATCCGGCGAAGACCACGAGCCCGGACCGCCGCCCCGAGTGACCACCCTGACGGCGGTCGCGCGGGCTACTGCTCGGCCGCCGTCAGCGGCATCGTGTACTCGGTGCGGTCGTCCTCGATCAGCACGACCTCGGCCACGCCGCGTGTGAGCAGCTCGGGCCAGAACTCGCCGAGCCAGCTCTCGGCGTCGGACTGGCCGGGGAACGCCTCGTCCGCGCCCTCGACGCCGGTCACCTCGACGGCCTGCCCGAGCTCGTTCTGGTAGCGCCACGTCCACGCCATGGGTGCGTCCTCCAGTTGATCCGGTGCAGCCGCTGAGTCGGTCCAGCCTAGTCTCCGGTGCCCGGGCCGCCCCTCCGGCGCTCCGGCGGGTGCCCGGCCGGCGGCTGCTGGCAGGCTGGACGCCATGCGGCTGCTGGTGCTCGGGGGGATCCGGTCCGGGAAGTCGGCGTGGGCCGAGCGGCAGCTCGCGGGGCGCGCCGTCACGTATGTGGCGACGGCGGCGGGGCGGCCCGGGGATCCGGACTGGGACCAGCGGATCGCCGCGCACCAGGCCCGCCGTCCGCCCACCTGGACCACCGTCGAGGCTGCCGCCGACCTGCCCGCCGTACTCGCTGCGGCCACGCCGGGATCCGCCGTGCTGGTCGACGACGTGGGCAACTGGCTCACCGGGGCGCTCGACCGGTCCGGCGCGTGGGAGCACCCGGCGGGCGCCGGGGCGGCCCAGGAAGCGGCCACCGAGCTGCTGACCGCGGTCGAGAACTGCCCAGCGGATCTCGTCCTGGTCAGCCCCGAGGCCGGCTGGAGTGTCGTGCCCGCCACCCGCGCCGGGCGGATCTTCGCCGACGCCCAGGGATCGCTCAACCAGCGCCTCGCCGCCGCCTGCACGGACGTGGTGCTGGTCGTCGCGGGACTCCCCCAGCGCCTCAAGTAGCCTCCGTGGTCATGGACAGCGCAGCGGAGATTCCCCCGATCGACCTGCCCGACGCAGACCTCGCCGACGCGGCGAACCTCCGGCTGTCCACCCTGGAACGCGGCCCGGCCGCGCTGGGCACTCTCGGCGAGGTGGCGGTGTGGGCCGCGTCGGTCCGCGGATCGAACCCGCCCGAGCCGTTCAGCCGGATCCGCTGCCTCGCGATCGCCGCCGACCACGCCCTCGGCCGCGGAACGTCCGCCGAGGCGCTGGCCCGGATCGTCGACGGGTCGGGCGCGCACGCCGTCCTCGCCCGGATCGGCGGGGCCACGATCCGCGCGATCGACGTGGGGATCGTGGGCGCGACCCCGCGCGGCGCCGACGAACTGCCGATCCGCCGCGGATCCGGCGCGATCGACCGCGAGGACGGCCTGACCGGCGGCGAGGCCGAGGCCGCGTTCGCCCTGGGCCGCCGGATCGCCGACGAAGAAGCCGACAGCGGCGCGGACCTGCTGATCCCGGTCGCGGTGGGGGTGGACGCCGAGATCCCGGCCGTGGTGTGCGCGGCCGTGCTGTCCGGCCGCGAGCCGATCTGGGCGCTGGGCTTCGACGCCACCCTTCCGGACGCGGAGTGGAGCCGCCGCTGCCGGATCGTCCGGGACGCGCTGCGCCGCACTACGACGCTGTCCCGCGACCCGTTCCACATCCTGTGCACCGTCGGATCCACCGATCTCGCGGTCATCGCCGGGATCCTGGTCCAGGCCGCGGTCCGGCACACCCCGGTGCTGATCGGCGGGGACGTCGCCGCCACCGCCGCCCAGCTCGCCTCGGACATCAGCGGGCAGGCCCAGGCCTGGTGGCTGGCGCCGCAGCGGTCCGGCACGTCGACGGAGCGGGTCGCACTGGAGGCGCTGTCGCTGGAGCCGATCAGCCCGCTGGAACTGCGGCTCGGCGAGGGCTGCGGGGCGCTCGCGGCGGTGCCGGTCCTGCGCACGGCCGTGGAGATCTTCACCGAACTGAGCACCGATCCGGCCGACGATGGCGAGCTTCCGCCGGCCTCCGAGGTGCTCGT
>JAOPVE010000419.1 GCA_025963185.1 Actinomycetes bacterium | reverse complement strand
TCCGCGGTGGTGTCGAACGTCCACGGCTCGATGCGGACCGGGTTCGCCCAGGCCAGCCACATCGGCTGGTGGATCGTCCTCGGCTGCGCCCTGTGCGTTCTCGGCGTGGGCCTGCTCACCACCGGCCGCTGGGCCCACATCACGGCGGACCGCACGGCGGCCCGCATGGCCCCACCCGACCCGGTCCCGGTGCCGCACTGATGACCACGGACCACATACGGCGGGCCCGGGAGTACCAGCAGACGCGCGAGGTGCCGCGGCGGGCCTCACCGCGCGCTGATCCGCAACGTCTTTCCCGGCCGTTGCGACCGTGACCTGTGGGTGCGGTTTTTTCCCGAGACCCGGCGGGCCATCGCCGGCTACCCGAGCGCCCCGGCGACGAGCTACCTCGACCTCCTCGTCCTCGCCTGAAGCCGTCGCCCGAACCCGTCTGCGCCGAAGTGCGGAATCTGTGGCCGGTCAGGGGCGGCCCGAAGTTCCGCACTTCGGGGACGGGGGCGGGTGGCTGTGCCACGATGGCCCGCTTGAGCCGGACTCGGTGGAGGAAGCATGAAGCGACGCAACGTGGTGCTCGCGGCGGCCGGTGCCGCGGCCCTGTTACCGGCGGCCGTCCTGCTGCCGCTGGCGAACGCCTCGGCCGGCGGCACGGCGGTGGCGGGCCAGCGGGCGGTGGGTGCGATCACGACGGTGCGGGTCAGCGTCGGATCCGGCGGCGAGCAGAGCGGCGCCGGTGCCCTGGGCGGCCAGTCGATCAGCGCGGACGGCCGCCTCACGGTCTTCACCACCCCCGCCCCGGATCTCGTCCCCGGTGACACCAACATCTGGCCGGACGTGTACCTCCACGACGCCGCGACGGGCGCCACCACCCGCGTGACCACGGGGATCGGCGGCCAGCCCGACTCCTACTCCTCGGGCGCGGCGATCAGCGGCGACGGGCGGTTCGTCGCCTTCGACTCGCACGCGACGAACCTCGTCGGCGGCGACACCAACGCCGCCGGGGACGTGTTCCGCTACGAGGTGGCGACCGGCGCGGTCACCCGGGTCTCGGTGTCCAGCGGCGAGGAGCAGGCCAGGCGCGACTCGTCGGCACCGTCCCTCAGCGGCGACGGGCGCTTCGTGGCGTTCACCTCCGGCGCCGGGCACCTGGTCGCGGGGGACACGAACGGGCGGCCGGACGCGTTCGTCCGCGACACGCTCACCGGCCGGACCGTCCGCGCGTCGATCGGCATCACCGGATCCGAGGGTGACGCCGCGACCACCGAGGCCCGGATCAGCGGGAACGGCCGCTTCGTGGCCTTCACCTCCGACGCGTCCAGCCTGGCGCCCGGCGACGCGAACGGCGCCCCGGACGTATTTGTCTACGACCGGGTCACCGGCGAGACCGCGCTGGTGTCCGCGACGGCCACCGGGCAGCCCGGCGACGGCGCGTCCGGGAACGTGGCGATCAGCGACTCGGGCCGGTTCCTGAGCTTCACGTCCGGGTCCTCGGATCTGGTGGACGGCGACACGAACGGCCGCGCGGACCTGTTCGTCCGGGACAGGATCACCGGCCAGACTACCCGGCTGGCCAGCGGCGACGGCAGTGTGGGCGCGACCTCGATCAGCGGGAACGGCCGGTTCGTGGCCTTCACCTCCACCTCCACGGATCTCGTCCCCGGCGACACCAACGCCAAGCCGGACGCCTTCGCCGTGGACCGGGTCACGGGCGCGGTCACCCGCACCTCGGTCGCCGCGGACGGCAGCGAGATGGCCGGCACCCTCTACGGTGACGTGCACATCAGCGGGGACGGCCGCAGCGTGCTGTTCTCCTCCGACGCGGCGAACCTGGTCGCGGGGGACACGAACGAGCGCTTCGACGTGTTCGTCCGCCAGTTCCGCGTCTGACTGGCCGGCCCGGGCGATCCGCACGTCGTAGTCGTTCGCGCGGGTGACGATCCGGGGGCTCCACAGCGCGCCGAAGGTCGCGAGCGCGGAGGTCCCTGCGCCGGCCGATCGATTTGTCACGCACGGTGTGCGGCCTGCCCGGTCGCCCCGTACCGTGTCGCTGTGCGCGTGTGGGTCGGCACCTCGGGATGGAGTTACGAACATTGGGACGGCGTGCTCTACCCGCCCGGCACCCCGCCGGGCCAGCGGCTCGATTACTACGTCCGCGAGTTCCCGACGGCCGAGCTCAACGCCAGCTTCTACCGCTGGCCGCGCCCGGCGATGTTCGCGAGCTGGCGCCGCCGCCTGTCCCCGGGCTTCGCGCTCTCGGTGAAGGCGCCGCGCGGCCTGACCCACGCGAAGAAGCTGTACGCCCCCGAGGACTGGATCACCCGGATCGCCGCGGGCTGGCACGAACTCGGGGACCGGCGCGCGGTCCTGCTGGTCCAGCTCGCGCCTCAGCACGCCCGCGACGACGCCCGGCTCGGTTACTTCCTCGGCCGGCTCCCGCCGTGGCTGCGGATCGCCGTGGAGTTCCGCCACCCCAGCTGGCACGACGAGGCGGTGTTCGCCCTGCTGGAGCGCCATGGCGCCGCCTACTGTGTGATGAGCGGCGCGAACCTGCCGTGTGTGCTGCGGGCGACGGCCCCGTTCGTCTACGTCCGCCTGCACGGCCCGGACCACGGCCACCTCTACGCCGGTTCCTACTCGGCGGACGACCTGCGCTGGTGGGCAGACCGGATCCGCGAGTGGGAGGCGTCCGGGCGGGAGGTCTTCGTGTACTTCAACAACGACGGCGGCGGAAATGCGGTCCGTGACGCGCGGGCGCTGCGCACCCTCCTCGGTCCTCTCGCTGCGTAAGGGGGACGTGTGACGCGCCCCACTTGACCCCACAGGGGACCCTGTGGGCGATGTGATGCACCCCCGCCGTCCTGGCGGGGCCGCCGGCCAGCACGCCGCACGCGGTGTGGTGCCGGACGGGATGGAGCGAGGCGAAGGAATGCTGACGGTGTCTCTGCTGCACGGGGCGGTCCCCTTCGCGGTGGTCGGATTGGCCCTGGCGGGGCTGGGGTGGCTGATCGCGGCCCGCGGGCGCCGGTGGTGGCTGCGTCTGCTGCCCCTCGCGGTGGTGCTCGCCGCGATCGGGACCACCGGGATCGTGCTGGCCGTGGAGAAGGTGTGGCGGCCCTTCCCCGACGCGCTCCCGCCGGAGGTCGTGGTCAGCGGCGGGCTCGGCGTGTTCGCGCTGGTCGCCGCCGTGGTCCGGATCGCGTCCACCCGCTCGTGGTGGCAGCGCGCCGCGTTACCGCTCGCGGCGATCCTGGTGCTCGTGGGCGCGGCCTCGGAGATCAACCGGTACTACGCCGAGTTCCCGACGGCCGGCGCGCTGATGCAGGTGCCGTTGCCCAACCAGATCAGCCTGGCCAAGCTCGGCACGGCCGCGCAGGTGATCACGCCGCCGCCCGGGGGCACCATCGCGTCGGTCTGGCACGCCCCGGCCGACCTGCCGGCGCACGGGGCCGTGGTGGCCGACGCGGCGATCCCCGCGACCGTCTCGGGCTTCCACGCGCGGAAGGCGTTCGTGTACCTGCCGCCGGCCTACCTCACCACCCCGCGCGCCGAGCTTCCCGTGCTGGTGCTCACGTCCGGCACGCCCGGATCCCCGCACGACTGGTTCGGCGCGGGCCTGCTCAGCGAGCGCCTGGACCGCTTCGCCGCCGCGCACCACGGGCTCGCCCCCGTCGTCGTGGTCCCCGACATCCTCGGCAGCGCCTTCGCCAACCCGCTGTGCCTGGACTCGAAGCTCGGCAAGGCGGCCACCTACCTCGACGTCGATGTCCCCGCGTGGATCCACTCGGCGCTCCAGGTGGATCCGGACTCGCGGCACTGGTCCGTCGGCGGGCTGTCCAGCGGCGGCACCTGCGCGCTCCAGGCCGGGATCCGCTCGCCGAAGACGTTCCCGACGATCCTCGACATCTCCGGCCAGGACGAGCCCACGCTCGGCGGCCACGCGCGCACCGTGAAGGCCACGTTCGGCGGCGACAACGCCAAGTTCCGGGCCGTGTCGCCGCTGGTGCAGCTCGCCCACACGAAACTCCCCGGTTCGGCCGCGATGCTCACGGCCGGCAACAAGGACAAGATCTACGGCCCGCAGCAGAAACGCGTCCTCGCGGCCCTGCGCAAGGACGGTGTTCCAGCGCAGTTCACGACGGTCCCCGGTGCGCACAGCTGGTCCGTGTTCGGGCCCGCGCTGGAGAAGTCGCTGCCGTGGCTGGCGTCCCGCCTGGGGCTGGCATGAGACCGCACCGGACGGCACTCGCCGTCCCGGCGCGGACCGAGAGGAACCCGCGATGACGACATCCCTGGCACCCGGGCCCGACGCGGCCACCACCCCGGCGCACGGCCTGGAGATCCCGGCCGTGGTCCGGCCGCCGCTGTCGTCCGGCTGGCCGGCGTGGGCCGTGTGGCCGCTCAAGGCGGCGCGTGCGGCGGGCCGCGTCCCGGTCACCGTGGCGGCGCTCGCCGCGCTGCTCACCGTCGCCCTCGCGACCGGCAGCTTCTTCAGCGGACCGTCGACCGGGCTCGTCCGGCACATCGGTGCCGGGCTCGGCCCGTTCGGCCACGGCCGCTGGTGGGTGCTGGTCACCTCCGCGCTCTGGTGCGCGGGCCTGGCCGGCTACCTGGTCTGCATCGCGGTGATCCTGGTGGCGCTGCCGTGGGCCGAGCGGCGGATCGGCAGCGCGCGCACGGCCCTGATCCTCGGCGTGACCCAGGTGCTCGGCGTGGCGTCGGGCCTCGTGCTGGTCCAGCTGATCGGGCTCACCGGCGGTCGCTGGGCACACCACCTCAGCGGATCCATCGCCGTGGACCCGGCCGGCGTCGTACTCGGGGTGGCACTCGCGGCGAGCGCGGCCGCCCCGGTGCTGTGGCGGCGGCGGGTCCGGCTCGTGATCCTCGTCGCACTGGTCACCCTCGCGCTGTACTCCGGGACGCTGCCCGACCTGCTGCGCCTCACCACCGGGCTCGCGGGGCTGGCCGTCGGGATCCTGGTGCTGCCGCGCGAGCGTGCGGTGGCGGGGCCGAGCCGCCCGGAGATCCGGGTGCTGGTGGCGCTGGTGGTGGCCGCGTCGGCTCTCGGTCCGCTGGCGGGCGCCGTCACGACCACGGGCATGGGGCCGTTCTCGGTGCTGCGGTACCTGCTCGCGGCGCCCCCGCCCGAGGCGCACGCCGTCCAGGTGATGTGCGCGCACGCCGCGTCTACGGCCTGGTGCGCGAATCTGCACGCCAAGCTGCGGCTGAGCGGCCTCGGCCCGGCGATCCTCACGATCATGCCCGCGCTGTTGCTCCTGATCTCGGCCGAGGGACTGCGCCGGGGCCGCCGGGCCGCGTGGTTCGCCGCCGTGTCCCTGCAGGTGGTGCTCGCCGGGCTCGGGGTGCTGCTCGCCGTCACCGCTGCGACGACGTCCGCGCGGGACCGGTCGATGTTCGGACCGCACCTGCACGGCTGGATCGTCCTGACCATGCCGTTCGTCCAGCCGCTGCTCGTGGCCGCGCTGCTGGTGGCGTGCCGGCGCGGGTTCGGGGTCCGGGCTCCTGCAGGCACCTACCGCCGGTGGGCGCTGCTCGCCGGGGTCACGCTGGCCGCCGTGAGCGCGGTCTACGTGCTCGGCAGCCTGCTCGCCGCCGGATCCTACGACCGCGCTCCGGATCTGCGCGCCCTGCTCATCGACCTGCCCGCGCGCTTCGTCCCGCCCTGGTACCTCGGCGAGATCGAGCCCGGGTTCCTGCCCGACCGTCCGCCCGCCGTGCTGCTGTACGAGTGGACCGGCGTGGTGTTCTGGGGCGTGGCCGGGATCGCCGGGCTGCTCACCTTCGTCCGGCCCGAACTGCCCGCGCAGGACGCCACCACGGATCGCGTCCGCGCGCTGCTCGCCACCCACGGCGGCGACAACCTCGCCCACATGACCACGTGGGCCGGCAACTCGTACTGGTTCACCGACGACGGTAAGGCCGCGATCGCCTACCGGGTGATCGGGGGAGTGGCGCTGACCACGGGCGCGCCCGTCGGGGATCCGTGGAGTCACGCCGACGCCCTGTACGGGTTCATCGCGCATTGTCACCGGGCCGGGTGGACCCCGTGCCTGTACAGCATCGGCGCCTCGACCGTGGCCTGGACCCGGTCGATGGGCTGGCACGACGTGCAGGTCGCCGAGGAAACCGTCCTGGAACTACCCGGACTGAAATTCACCGGCAAACCCTGGCAGG
>JAOPVE010000192.1 GCA_025963185.1 Actinomycetes bacterium | reverse complement strand
GGAGGGCTAGCGCTCGTCCTGCTGGGCCGCCGCCGCCGCACGCTCTGACCGATCCGCTCAGCGCCCCCGTCCTGCTCAGGGCGGGGGCGCTGCCGCGTGCAAACGCGCTGGCGGACCGCCGGCGGCCGGCGTAGCGTGCCCTGGGTGCGCGCCAGCGCACCCCGTCGAAGCCGGGCGACCCGGAGCGAGCGCGCCGGGCCTAGGGCAGTGGGTCACCCGCTACCGCCGGAGCGCCCCGTGCCCGATCTCGCCGCCGAACTGGCCAGCGAGGCTCACCACCTCACCACCTCGCGGTCCGCGCTGCACGCCATGCGCGAGCACACCGCCGCGCTACTCAACTCGGACGTCGCCGGGGATCCGTTCTCGGCCGAGGCGCTCGCGAAAACGCTGTGGAAGCGGATGGAGCAGCTGCTCGACGACGGCACGACCCCGCTGTTCTTCGGCCGGATCGACCACGGCGAACTCGGCAGCTACTCCGGCGAGACCTTCTACGTCGGGCGCCGGCACGTCACCGACGCGGCAGGCGAGCCCATGGTCGTCGACTGGCGCGCGCCCGTATCGCAGTCGTTCTACCAGGCCAGCGCCCTGGACCGGATGGGACTGGACCGCCGCCGCCGGTTCGGCTTCTCGGCCGGGCACCTCACCAGCTTCGAGGACGAGGACCTGGCCCGCGGCGAGGCGGCCGGCACCTCCTCGCGGATCCTCACCCAGGAGATCGAGCGGCCCCGCGTCGGGCCCATGCGGGACATCGTCGCGACGATCCAGCCGGACCAGGACGTCCTCGTCCGGGCCTCGCTGGAGGACGACATCTGCATCCAGGGCGCCCCAGGCACGGGCAAGACCGCCGTCGGGCTGCACCGGGCCGCGTACCTGCTGTTCGCCCACCGGGACCGGCTGCGCAGGGCCGGGGTGCTCGTCGTCGGGCCCAACCGGGCCTTCCTCGGCTACATCGCGCAGGTCCTGCCCGCGCTCGGCGAGGTCGACGTCGTGCAGCTCACCGCGTCCGAGCTGGTCGGGGGCACGGTCCGCGCCGAGGACTCGCCCGAGGCGGCCCGGATCAAGGGCGACCCGCGCATGGCCGAGGTGCTTCGGCGCGCGCTCCGGCAGCGGATCGCCCACCCCACCGAGGCCCTGATCGTCCCCGACGGATCGTGGCGCCTGCGGATCGGCCCCGGCGAACTCGCCCGGATCGTCGACGATGTCCAACGCGAGGATCTTCCCTACGCGGCGGGCCGGGAGCGGGTGTGTGCCCGGGTGGCCGACCGGCTCCGCCGCCAGATCGAGGAGCGGGGCGAGTCGCCGCCGGACCGGTGGGTCCAGCGGCTGGCCCGGTCGAAGGCGGTCAAGGGCTTCGCGGACGCGGTCTGGCCGGCCGTCGATCCGCTGGGCCTGGTGGCCGGGCTACTCGGATCCCCGGACCAGCTCGCCGCCGCCGCCGACGGGGTCCTCGGCGAGGACGAGCAACGGGCGATCGCCTGGCCCTCGATGCCCCGCAGCCCGCGCACCGCGAAGTGGACCCCGGCGGACGCCGTCCTGGTCGACGAGGTCGCGGGCCTGCTGGACCGCCCCGGCACGTTCGGCCACGTGATCGTCGACGAGGCCCAGGACCTGTCCCCCATGCAGTGCCGGGCGATCGGGCGCCGCTGCACCCACGGATCCGTCACCGTGCTCGGCGACCTCGCCCAGGGCACCGCCGTCGCCGCCCCCTCGGACTGGTCCGTCACCCTCGAACACCTCGGCAAGCCCACCGCCCGGATCGTCCCGCTCACCACCGGGTACCGGGTGCCCGCCGAGATCCTGGAACTCGCGAACCGGCTGGTCCCGGCGCTGGGAGTGGCCGTCGCGCCCGCCGTGTCGATCCGCCGGGCGGCGGGGTCGCTCACGGTCCGGCGGGTCGGCGAGCTGGGTAAGGCGGTAGCGGACGCGGCCGCCGACGCGCTCGTGACCGAGGGCAGCATCGCCGTGATCGCCGCCGACTCGCTCGTGCCCTCGCTCGCCGCCGCGCTGGCCGAAGCCGGCATCGGCGCCGCACGCCTGGGTGGCGCCGACGACCTGCGCACGGAACTCGCCGAGGCCGCGCCCCGGGTCACGCTCGTGCCCGCGACGCTGGCCAAGGGCCTGGAGTACGACCAGGTGATCGTCGCCGAGCCCGCCGAGATCGTGGCCGCCGAGCCCCGCGGCCTCCACCGCCTCTACGTCGTGCTCACCCGCGCGGTCTCCCGCCTCACGGTCCTCCACGCCCACGACCTCCCGCCGGCCCTGGCCGGACACTCTTAGGCGCTAAGGCGGCGGACCAGTTCAGACGGGAAGCGGGTGGGGCCCTCGACACCGCCGAGGACCGTGAGGGCGGCCGCGCGGGCGATGGCCTCCACCGGGTGGGTCGCGGTGGTCAGGGGCGGCCAGCTGACCGCCGCGAACGGGCTGTCGTCGAACCCCGCGACCGCGACATCGCCCGGCACCCGCACGGATCGGTCCGCCAGCGCGGCGAGCACCCCGAGCGCGGTCTGGTCGCAGATCGCGAAGATGGCGTCGGTGGCGGGCCAGCGATCGAGGATCGTCTCCGCGCCGGCCACTCCGCTGCGGTACCCGAAGTCGCCGGGGACCGTGCGGACCTGTAGCCCGGCGGCCTGCATCACCCGGACGTACGCGTCGACGGGCCGCCGTGAGCAGGGCAGCCACGCGGGGCCGGTCACCATGGCGATCCGGCGGCGGCCCGACGCGTAGAGGTGCTCGACCACCGCCGCGGCGCCGCTGGCACCATCGACGTCCACGGCGGGGACGCCGGGCGATCCGATGCCGATCGAGGCGACCCGCCCGCGCAGCCCCCTCGGCAGGCCCTTGAGCAGCTCGGACGTGGTGTTCACGAGCACCAGCCCGGCCACTCCGCCGTCCTCGGCGAGCGCACCGAGCGGATCCCGGCCAGCCAGCGGCAGCCATTGGAGGCTCACCCCGAGCCCGAGGCGGCCGCATACCTCGGCCCCCGCGGCGACGACCCGGCTGACGTACGGATCCGCGAGCACCGACCGGTCCGGACCCGCGACCCCCACCACGACCCTCGCCGGCCCCGACCCCGAGCCCGGCCGTGACAGCGAGGGAGATCGGGACCGCCGCCGGGCCCGTAAGGCGGCCGTGCGCAGCGCGAGCACCTCGGCCGGATTGGCACGGGCAAGGCGGGCCAGTTGCTCGGCGAACCCGGCGGGCGGGATGGCCTGGCCGGTGAGGTAGCGGGACAGCGCCGACGGGCTGGCGTGCGTCTGGGCGGACAGCTCGCGGAGGCTGCCGGGCAACCGGTCACGCAGCTCGCGCAGCGCGTGCGCGAGCCGGTCAGCCTCGGGCGGCCGCGCGCTCATGGGTTCCATCGTGCCACGAGGGCGTGTTTGCCTCCCGGGTCGGCGCTGTCCCGGTTCTGTCCCGGTTCTGTCCCGCTTTCCCGCGGATCGGCGGTTCGCGCTGGCCCGGCCGTCCCCCGGGCGCCGACGATCTACGGCGTGACGATCACGATCCGCGGGTACCGCCCGACTGACCAGGAGGACCTCTACGAGGTCTGCAACCGGACCGCCGACGCGGGCGAGGACGCGCGGCCGCGGATCGGGGATCCGCTGCTGATGCCGATCCTGTTCGCCGGGCCGTACGCGGCGCTGGAGCCCGAACTGGCGTACGTGCTGGACGACGGGGGTTCGACGGCCGGATATCTGGTGGCGACCGCGGACACCGTCCAATTCGCGCACCGGTTTCGGGCCGAGTGGCTGCCCGGGCTCGCCGGGCGGTACCCGCCGCTCGGGCGGCCTGCCCGCACGCCCGCCGAGGAACTGGTCGGGCTGCTCCACGATCCGCAACGGATGGTTCTGCCCGCACTGGACCGTTACCCGGCGCACTTCCACATCGACCTGCTGCCGGACTACCGCGGCCGCGGGTACGGGCGCGCGCTGGTCGGCCACCTCACCGCGGACCTGCGAACGGCCGGAGTGACGGGCGTCCACGTAGGAATGGTCACCGCGAACACGGCCGCGCGCCAGTTCTACGACCGGCTCGGCTTCCACGTCATCCCCGTGCCCGACCCCGGGCCGCTGACCTACCTGGGAACACGGCTCCAGCCCAGAGAGGAGGACACGCCGTGATGGCCCGCCTGCAAGCCCTGCTCGACTCCGTCCCGCCGTTCGCGCTCTGGCCCCGCGTCTAGGAACCACAAACCCCGAAGTGCGGTAACTGCGGCCGGTCCTGACCGGCGCCAGTTACCGCGCTTCGCGATGGAGGACTACTCGTCGCCGCGCAGGGCCGAGCGGAGCTTGTCCTTGGCCTCCCGGCGGCGCGCCAGGTTCTGCTCGATCTCGGAGCTCCACCGGAGCCGGATCGGCCTGAGCAGCACGAACGACAGCGGCACCGACAGGATCAGCGCGCCGAGCAACAGCAGGATCGACCGGAAGCCCAGCACGTACAGCAGGGCCGCGCAGATCAGGAACAGGCCGAGGCGCCCGGCCGTGAACATCCAGCCGTAGCGCTGGGAGGGCGAAACCATGCTCAGCTCCACATCGGCTGTGGCTCGGCGCGGCGCTCGGCCAGCGGGACCGGACCCTCGTAGGTGTGTACGACCTCGTACCGGGTGTTGCGCTCGACGGGCGTGAACCCGGCGTCCCGGATCAGGGTGAGCAGGTCGTCGCGGGTCATCTTGTCGGGGGTGCCGTAGGAGTCGGCGTCGTGGGTGATCTTGTACTCCACCACGGATCCGTCGAGGTCGTCCGCGCCGAAGTTCAGCGAGAGCTGGCCGACCGAGAGCCCGTGCATGACCCAGAAGCACTTGACGTGCGGGACGTTGTCGAACAGCAGCCGGGACACCGCGAAGGTCTTCAGCGACTCGGCCGGGGTGGCCATCGTCGTGCGCGCCTGGATCTGGTTACGCACCTTGCCGTCCGCGGAGTCGACGAAGTCGTGCTGGTAGCGCAGCGGGATGAACACGGCGAACCCGCCGGTCTCGTCCTGGAGCTCGCGCAGCCGGAGCACGTGGTCGACCCGGTGGCGGGGCTCCTCGATGTGGCCGTACAGCATCGTGCAGGGCGTCTTGAGCCCCTTCGCGTGGGCGAGCCGGTGGATCCGGGACCAGTCCTCCCAGTGGGTGTTGTGGTCCACGATCTGGTCGCGGATCTCCGGGTCGAAGATCTCCGCGCCGCCGCCGGTCAGCGATTCGAGGCCGGCGTCGATGAGCTCGTCGAGGATCTCGTCGGCGGGCAGGCCGGAGATGCGCTCGAACCAGTGGATCTCGGTGGCCGTGAACGCCTTCAGCGAGACGTTCGGCAGGACCGCCTTGAGCTCGCGCAGGGACCGCGGGTAGTACCGCCACGGCAGCGTCGGGTGCAGCCCGTTGACGATGTGCAGCTCGGTGATGCCGTCGGGCTCCATCGCCTTCGCGAGGCGGACGGCCTCCTCGATCCGCATCGTGTACGCGTCCTTCTCGCCCGGCTTGCGCTGGAACGAGCAGTACTTGCACGACGCGGCGCACACGTTCGTCATATTCAGGTGCCGGTTGACGTTGAACATCACCCGGCTGCCGTTTTTCTCGGTGCGGACGTGGTGGGCGAGCCGGCCGAGCCAGGCCAGTTCGTCGCACTCGTACAGGGCCACCCCGTCGTCGAACGAGAGCCGCTCACCAGCGAAGACCTTCGCTTCGATCTCGCGCTTGAGGCCAGAGTCCATGGGCGCAAGCGTACGCGCGGCCACGGACGAAACATTGCGGGGCCGGGAACCGAACCAGACGATCGGGCATCGAACCTTACGAAGTCGTGCATAGGGATGGCACGATCGGAGCGAACCAGGCGGACTCATGCGCGGTGGGGGTCATGGGATTACGCAAGAGCACTGACCACGGGAACACAGACGTGGTCACGGACGGGCAACTGACCCGGCTGGCCAGGGCCGGGCTACCGGTCCCCGTCCGCCGTGTCCCGATCCGGCTTGCCCTGGCCGCCGTGGCCGCCGGAGCGCTGCTCGTTCCCGCAGCTCCCGCCTTCGCCGCCCCCGCGCCCGGCATCGGGCAGGCGCCCAGTACCGGGTCGCGGCCCGTGCCGTCCGGATCGCTGCCGCTGCCCTCGGCCGGGTCCGCCGCGTCCGCGCCGGTCCCGGGGCAGCTGCCCTCGGGCATCCTCGGGCCGTCCTCGCCCGCCGGCGGATCGCTGCCACTCACGCTGCCCGTGGCCAACACGGCGACCAGCCCGCTGCTCGCCCAGCTCGCCCAGCAGGACGCGGCGGCCGAGGCGATGTCCGAGCGGGTCAACGACGCCCGGGTCGAACTCGCCACCCGGACCGCCGCGCACGACGCACTCGCCGCGCAGCTGTCCGAGGCGCGGTCGGCCGTCGAGGCCGCGGGGCGGGAGGCGGCGACCTGGGCACGGTCCGCGTACATCCAGCAGGCCACCCGCCCCGACGCGCTGGAGCTGGAACCGACCCAGCTCGGGGATCCGGCGCTGCTCGGCCTGCTGCCCCCCGCCGAGATGGGCGGCACGCCACTGGACCGGCTCGCCGTGGCGCAGCAGTCGTTCGAGGACGTGCAGAGCGTCGAGTCCGCCGCGTGGCAGACCGTCGCTGCGGCCCGCGCCCAGCTCCAGAGCCTGCAGACCCAGCTCACCGCGCTCGGCGCCGAGAGCACCCGGCTGCGCGCCCAGAACGCCGCCTCGATCGCCACCGCGCAGTCCCAGCAGGACGCGGCGAACGCCCAGCTCAGCGCCCAGTACCTCAAGGACGCCGCCGGGCAGGCCAACCCGAAGGCGCTCGCGGCGGTCGCCTGGGCGCTCCAGCAGCTCGGCAAGCCCTACCAGTGGGGCGCCGAGGGACCGGCCATGTTCGACTGCTCGGGCCTCGTGCAGGCCGCCTACGCGCACGCCGGCGTGAGCCTGCCCCGCACCGCCCGGCCGCAGTACCGGGCCACCAAAGAGGTGCCGATCAACGCCCTGCACCCCGGTGACCTGCTGTTCTTCGCGACGAACCGGAGCGACTGGAACACCATCCACCACGTGGCGATCTACCTCGGCCAGGGCAAGATGCTGCACGCTCCGCAGAACAACGAGGTGGTGAAGATCTCGCCGATCTGGTGGGCCGAGTTCTACCGCGCCACCCGGGTCGTCGACGCGCCGAACACCCCGGCGCCCCAGCCCCAGCCGGCCCCGGCCTCGTCGCCGACGCCCGCGCCGAGCCCGAAGCCCGATCCCCGGCCGGACCCGAAGCCGACGCACACGCCCAGCCCGAAGCCCACCGGCGGACCGTCACCGGCCCCGAGCAGTCCCGCGCCGTGCCCGAGCCCCGACCCGTCGCCCAGCGCGTCGCCGTCGCCCTCACCCACGCCGTCCGCGGCGGGATCGCCCGAGCCGCCGCCCGCGAACGGATCGCCCAGCCCGTCGAGTCCCGGATCGCCGACGCCGTCGGTCTCGGGATCCCCCGCCGGGGCGTCCGGGACCGCGTACCAGCACGCGGCCGCGGTGAAGCCGACAGCGTCCGCGAGCTGCAAGTAAGGCCACCGGGTTGCGCCAATAGTTGCCCGAAAGGCTTTGATACACCGTGCGCTGTGCCTCTAGAGGCACAGCCCTTGCACTCACCGTTACCCAGATACGCGGTTCTTTGGTAAAGCGGCGGCCGCAACCTCAACCCCATGACTATCGCCGCCGCCCACAGTGCCGCGCTTCCCGTCGAACCGGGTGGCGAGGCGGTTTACGAGCTGACCGTCCGCAACACCGGGACGGTCGTCGACGTGTTCACTGTCACCGCGCTCGGTGACGCCGCGTCCTGGGTCTATGCCGAGCCCGCCGAGCTGCCACTGTTCCCCGGCGCCGAGGGCACGATCCTGCTGCGGTTCCGGCCGCCGCGCCACGCGAGCACTCCAGCCGGCGACATCCCGTGGGCCGTGCGGATCAGCTCACGCGAGAACGCGGCCTTCACCTGGGTCGAGGAGGGGCTGCTCCAGGTCTCGGCGTTCGCCGAGACGACCGCGGAGATCGCCCCGCAGACCACCACCGCGCGCGGCCGTGGGCGCGGCAAGAGCCAGCTCGCGATCGACAACCGGGGCAACACCCGGGCCGAGGTGCGGCTGTTCGGGGGCGACGACGACGGCAACGTCCAGGTCGAGGTCCTGCCCAGGACCATGGTGCTGGAGCCGGGGACCGCGCAGCTCGCGCGGGTCCGGGTGCGGGCCAAGAAGTCGTTCTGGCGGGGCGCGCCGAAGACCCACCCTTACAAGGTGGTCGTCGACGACGGCCGCGGCGAGCCCCGGCAGCTTCCCGCGACGCTGATCCAGGACACCGCGGTCCCGTCGTGGCTGGTCAAGCTGCTGATTGCGCTGGTCGTGCTCGCGACGGTCCTCGCGCTGCTGTGGGCGACCCTGGTGAAGAAGACCATCGAGGACTACGCGAAGGCCGCCGCCGACAAGCAGGCCACCGCGGTCGCGAAGAAGGAAGCGAAGTCCGAGGCCGCGAAGGCCGTCGACAAGGCACTGGCCGGCAAGCCGATCGCCGCCGCGGGCGCCGGGGTCACTCCGGTGGCGCCGCCGAAGGCGAACGGCGACCCGGACACGATCGATCCGCTGGGTGCGCCGAAGAGCTTCCGGCTCGCGGTGACCAACGGATCCAGCGCGTCGAAGACCCTCGACAGCAAGAACATCGTCTCGATCACCGACATCTTCTACGAGAACCCGCTCGGCGACGCCGGCATGTTCGAGATCTACAAGAACAACGACCTCATCTACCGCACGAGCCTGAACAACTGGCGCGACTACGACCAGCACCGCAACGCACCGCTGGAGTTCGCGCCCGGCGACAAGTTCAAGCTCAAGGTGAGTTGCGAGAACAAGGGCGCCGCCGCCAGCCGCAAGTGCTCCCCCGCCGTCAGCCTGGCCGGATTCGTCCGTAAGCCGGCGGAGTGATGAACGTCCGCAGCCGCGGCGGCTGGCTGCGGCGAGTCATCGCGTCGGGCGCCACGATCATCGTGGCGCTCGGCGTGGTGCTCGTGGCCCCGGCCGCCTCGTTCGCCGCCGATCCACCGAGCATCTCCATCTCCCGGTGCGGGGACGGCGGCGGTTCGTGGCCGGTCTCGGGTCAGAACATGCCGGTCCTCGCGAGCGGCCAGTTCGTGCGCGCCGAGGTGTACGCGCCGGACGGCACCAGTCTGTCCACCACGGACGTTGACGTCAGCAGCACGTTCCACAGCTTCTTCAAGTCGATCCCGCTCAACGCGCAGCCCTACCGTTACGTCAAGCTCGTCGCGGGCCTCTGGCACGTCAACACGGATCCGGACGGGCACGGCAACATCCGCGACGGCGACATCGCGTCCACCTACTTCGTCGTCAGCTGCGGAAGCATCAGCCCGTTCGACTACACGGTCCAGCAGCAGGACGGTCCGCAGCAGATCACGGTGACCCTGACCGGCTACGCGCCGGGAAAGCCGGTCACCCTCAGCCTGCCCGGCGTCACGGTCACCCCGGGTACGGTCACGCCCACCGCGGCGGCCCCCGCGCCGCTGACGGTCGACCTGACCCTGGACAAGCAGCCCGCGTGCGGCGATCACAGCTTCAGCGCGTCCCAGGCCGAGGGCGACGGCGGCGCGGTCCAGCTCCAGCGGGTGGACGACATGCCGTTCACCGTCATGTGCCCCGACCTGACCGTGAACCACCCGACGGTCCCCGACATCGGGCTGCCGACCTCGGTCACGGTGTCCGGCGGCGGCTGGTTCCCCAACGGCAAGTTCGACGTCGCGCTGAACGGCGCCACGGTGACCACGGCCGCCGACGCCGACGGCACCGGCCGGATCAGCAGCGACGTCCTCATCGGACCGCGCGACTGCGGACCGCAGACCATCACGGTCACCCAGCAGCCCGCGCCGGTCATCGGGATCCTCCTCTCGGCGGCCGGGATCGCGGCCGCGGCGCCCGGTGCCGTGGCACCCCCGGTACCGCACTTCGCGCCGATCGACGCGCTGGTCAAGACCGTGACCGTGCAGGTCGTGTGCGTCGATCCCGGGGTCGCCGTCGATCCGGCGCTGCTCGTCGAGCGGCTCGGGCCGCAGGAGCTGACAGTCAGGCCGTCGGACTTCCGGCCGGGGCGCCCGATCCAGCTCAGCCTGCCCGGGACCGTGATCACGCCGAGCACGATCACGCCCGACCCCGCGGATCCGGGTGCCAGCGTCGCCGTGACGCTCGACCACCAGCCGGCCTGCGGCGCGAACACGATGACCGCCCGCCAGGAGCCGTTCCAGGCCGGCCAGCCCGCGAAGGTCGCCACCACGGCGGTCTACGTGGTCTGCCCGCGCCTCACCCTGGACCCGCCGAACGTGACCGACACGACGCTGCCGGATCCGGTGACCGTGCACGGCACCGGCTGGGTGCCGAACGTGGCCGTCAAGCTCAGCTACGACGGCACCGCGGCCGGCGAGGTCACCCCGGGGACTGACGGCACGATCACGCAGTCCACCGACATCCCGCAGAGCGACTGCGGCAAGCACGTGATCGACGCGCGCCAGCTCGTCACGGGGCGCGACCGGATCGATCCGCTGCCCAGGGCCACCAGCGACACCGAGGTGACCCAGCAGGCCGTGCTCAACGTGGACTGCAGCACGCCGTTCCTCACGGCCACCCCGCAGGCCATGGTGAAGAAGGCCGGAGCGCAGAAGATCGCGGTCCGGATCAGCGGGTTCCTGCAGGGACTTCCCGTCACCCTCGCCGTGCCCGGCACGGTCGTCACCCCGGCCACCCTGACCCCGAGCCGCACCGACCCCGGATCCGGCACGGTCACGCTCGGCAAGCAGCCGGCCTGCGGCACCACCACGATGACCGCCACCCAGGTGCGGACCGGGGGCGAGTTCCCGGTCAACCGGGCGGCGAGTGTCGTGCTCACCGTGTTCTGCCCCGACTTCGCGGTGAACCCGGCGACCGTGCCGGACACCGCCCTGCCGGGCAAGGTCGGCTCCAGCGGCAAGAACTGGGTGCCCAACATGGACGTCCAGGTGCTGGTCGACCACCGGTCCATCGGCACCGTGAAGCCCGGTGACACCGGCGTGATCACCGCGGCGCAGCTCAGCGTGCCGCGCAGCGCCTGCGGCGCGCACGTCGTGGAGGCCGTGCAGGTGGTGGCTCCGGACGCCGATCCGGAGAAGACGCATTTGCCTGTCCTCGACGCGCCGCTGCAGCTGCGGGCCACCGCGACCCTGACCGTGGCGTGCACGCCGGCGTTCCTGTCGGTGGATCCGCCGGTGGTCGGGGACGGAAACACCACCGTGGCGGCCGGGGTCGGGTTCACGCCGGGCCGGTCGGTGCAGCTCACCTGGGCCTACCTCGACGGCACCCCCATCGCGGACGCCTGCACCACCGCCGTCAGCCCCGGCGGCACGTTCCTCGTGACGTGCCTGGTGCTGCCGAACAGCCCGATGGGCCCACGGCTGCTCAAGGCCGTCGAGACCGTCCCGCCCGGGGATCCGGTTCGGGCCCGATTCGGGCAGGCCGACCTGCTCGTGGTGCCCGGATCCATGACCCCGAAGCACCACCGCTTCCTGGAGCGCAGATGACAGCCAGGCGGATCACCGCGCTCGCGATCGCCGTACTGGCCGGGGCCTGGGTGCTCACCACACCCGGCCCGGCCAGCGCGGCGGGAGCGCTCACCCTGGACCGCTACTGCGGGCCGGCCGAGGGCAGCGTCACGATCACCGTGACCGGATCGGGGGTCTTTGGCGGCACGGTCTACCTGATCCGCCCGAACGGCGACCGGGTCGGCGGCGGCCCGGCCGTCCAGAACCGGGCCACCGGCGCCATCACCGGCACGTTCGGATTCGACGTGACCAGCACGGGCAACGACAACCCGGCGCCGCCGGCGATCGCCGTCTACTTCATGGCCCGGGGCGCAAAGGATCCGCTGCGCGCCTGGTACACCGTCGGCCGCGGCACGATCTGCGGCGCCGTCAACGGCAGCCCGCAGGATTCGGCGTACCAGCCCGGCGGCACCAACGTCGGCGTGACCGTGTGGGCGTTCTCGCCGCTCACGCCGGTCACCGTGACGGTGCCCGGGGCCGCTCCCGTGACGGTCAAGCCCGACCTCAACGGCACCGGCCAGGTCGTCGTGCCCACCGACGGGCTCACCTGCGGCGCGAACCGGATCACGGCAACCCAGGCGGCGATCGACGAGAAGCCCGGCACCCCGCCGATCGGGTTCGCCGCGCCTCCCGTCAACGCGCTCAACAAGCCCGGCCTGGACCCGCCGCCGCGGACCGCGAGCACGTCGATCACCGTGTACTGCCCCACGATCGCGGTCGCGCCGGGCCAGTTCGGCGACACCGCACTGCCCGGGCCGGCCTCGGTCAGCGGATCCGGCTGGTACGTCCACAACACCGCCGTCCCGGTGCAGTTCGCGCTCGACGGGGTCGCCGTGGGCCAGGCAACACCGAACGCGACCGGGCAGGTCTCCGGGCGGATCCGGCTGCCCCGGGCCCAATGCGGGGTACACACCCTGGCCGCGGTCCAGGCCTACGACAACGGCGACGGCTTCTCGATCACCCTCACAGCCCAGGCGACCGTCACCGTGCGCTGCGCGGTGGCCGAGCTGGCCGTGGATCCGCCGGTCGCCGGGGCAGGGCGGACCGTCGACGCGATCGGCGGCAAGTTCGTCCCCGGCCGGACCGTCACCCTCGAATGGACCCTGCCCGACGGCACCCCGCTCGGCGACGCCGGATCCGCGGTCACCGAGGCCGACGGCACCTTCCGCGTGACGATCCTCGTCATGCCGAACTCCGATCTCGGCGCGCGCAAGCTGCACGCACTCGAAACGCCTCCCCCCGGGGATCCGGTCGGGGCCCGCGAGGGGTTCGCCGACGTCCTGATCGTCCCCGGATCCATGGCGCCCGGCCGCCATCACTTCCTGGAACGGCGATGAGGACGGCCGCGCTCGCGCTGGGACTGGCGATCGCGCTGGTCCCGGCCGCGGCGCTCGCCGCTCCTCCCGTGGCACCGCCGGCCAGCGGGATCGCCCCGGCGGCCGTCCGGCCCGCGCTCGCCGGGAGCGCCCTGCTGACCGCGGTCCAGACCCGGTCGGGGCAGGTCGAGGCGGCCGGGGAGACTCTGTCCGAGCAGGACGCCGAGCTGTCCGACCTGCGCCGGGACCTGTCCGACCGGACCCAGGAACTCGCCAGGCTCGACCAGGACCTCACCGCCCAGCAGCAGGTCACCGACGACTGGGCCCGGACCGCGTTCATGTCCACGGGCGAGTTCAGCCCGCTGCCCGACCTCGCCTCCTCGGCGTCCCCGGCCGCCAACCTGGCCAGGCTCAAGGCCGGCGTGGCCGCCGCCCGGCAGGTCTACCTGGCCGGAGCGGCCAAGGAAGGGCCGTTCGCCGCCGGGGTGGCCGCCAACCACACCAAGTACGAGAAGGCCGTAGCGGACCTCGTCGCACTCCAGACCGCCAACGCCGCCCAGCTCGCCACGGACTCCCAGGCCATGGACCAGCGGCGGCTCCAGGCCGGCTCGCGGATCCTGCGGGGGCTCGGCGAGCGCAACGTGCTCGGGCAGGCTCCCGGTCCGGCCGCGATCAAGGCCCTCCAGTACGCCTACGCGCAGCTCGGCAAGCCCTACGAGTGGGGTGCCGAAGGTCCGGACACGTTCGACTGCTCCGGCCTCGTGCAGAGCGCGTACGGCTCGGCCGGGGTCCGGCTGCCCCGGACCGCGCGGCCCCAGTGGCGCGCCACCACGCCGATCCCGGTCGACCAGCTCGTCCCCGGTGACCTGATGTTCTTCGCCACGAACGCGAACGACTGGAACACGATCCATCACGTGGCCTTCTACATCGGGCACGGCGAGATGCTGCACGCGCCGACGACCGGGGACGTCGTGAAGATCTCGCCGGTGTGGTGGGAGGAGTTCTTCGGGGCCACCCGGGTCGTCCCGGCCGTGGACGGGCCGGCTCCCGGTCCGCTGCCGTCTGTGCCCGCCACGCACGGACCCTCGCCGCGACCGTCCGCGCCGGCCTCCCCGCCCGCGTCTCCGAAGCCGTCGCCGAAGCCCTCACCGAAGCCGTCGCCGTCCGCGTCGGCCGGTGGCGGGTCGCCGAGCCCGGTGCCGAGCCCGGAAAGCGCGCCCGTGAGCGCCTCCCCGCCCGCGGTCGAGCCGTCCCTGACCGCGCTCCCGTGAGCGTCCGCCGATCGTGCCGCCGAAGCCCGCATGGGCCTTATCGGCGGATGCTCCTAGGGGCAAAAAGGATGGAAGGTGTATCAGGAACCGCGGTCCGCGCGTCAGGGTTACGACAACCCGTCCGCGCGCCTCGCCGGCGCCCAGCGAGAAGGCCGAAGCCCGCCGTGATCCTGTCCTTTCCGATGCAGATTCGGGCAGACTGTGAACCGTTCACAGGCTGTCACGATGACGGGACGGGTATGTCTGCCGACGACGACACCGCTGCGCTTCTCGCCCGCGCCCAAAAAGGCGACCAGGCGGCATGGAACGCACTGGTCGAACAGCACACCGGGCTGCTGTGGTCAGTCGCACGGGCGTATCGGCTCGACACGGCGAGCGCCGGGGACGCGATCCAGACGACGTGGCTGAGGCTGCTCGAACACCTCGACCGCATCAACGATCCGGAGCGGCTCGGCGGGTGGCTTGCCACCACGGTCCGCCGGGAATGTCTTCAGCTCCTGCGGCGCAACAGCCGCGAACGGCTCGCCCCGGGCGACGACGCCAGCCTCGACATCGTCGACGAGCTGGCGGCACCGCTCGAAGCGGGCCTGCTCACCGACGAGCGCGACGCCGCGCTGTGGGCCGCCTTCCGGCGCGTGCCGGACCGCTGCCAGCGGCTGCTGCGCGTGCTCATGGCGTCCCCACCGCCCAGCTACGAGCAGGTAGCGGCGGCACTCGACATGCCCATCGGCAGCATCGGGCCCACCCGGGCGCGTTGCCTCAGCCGGTTGCGGGCGCTGCTGGAACCAACAGGTCTGCTCGATGCCCTCCCGGGCACCCGGGCCGTGAACGGAGGCACGTGATGACTGCCGACCCCGCTGACGAGGCGCTCGCCGCCCAGCTGTCCCGGATCGCCACGGAGGCCGACCCGGTGCCCACGCTGGTGCTGGAGTCCGCGTTCGCCGCGCTGTCCCTGCGGCGGCTCGACGCCGAGCTGGCGCGGATGGTCCACGACTCCGAGGTCGACGGCATGGCCGGGGTCCGTGGGCCGGCCGACGACGCGTCCGGCGAGATCCGGATGCTCGCCTTCGAGGCTCCCGGCCTGAGCATCTCCGCGCAGATCTCCACTGGAGCGACCCGCTCGCTCCTGGGGCAGGTCGCCGGCGCCGAGGTCTCCGGCGTATTCGTCCAGACACCCGGCTCCCGCCTCCCCGCGGAACTGAGCGACGGCGGAGTCTTCCGCTTCGAAAACCTCCCCTCCGGATCCCTCCGCCTCATCATCGGCACCCCCTCCGGCGAGGTCGTAGGCGACTGGATCACGGTCTGACCCTCCCGCGGTTCCCCCCTCTCCGAAGTGCGGTAACTGAGACCGGTCCCGACCGGCCACGGTTACCGCACTTCGCGCTGTGGGTCGCAGCGGGTGTCTGCCAGGCCCGCCGACGAACCTGGCGGTGGCCGATCGCCGCACGGGGCCTAGCAACGAGCCAGCCCGCACCTGCCACCCCGACCGCCCTCTCCGAAGTGCGGTAACGGAGGCCGGTCCTGACCGGTCGGAGTTACCGCACTTCGGGTTGGAGGGCCGGAGGCGGTGTTGGGGCTTGGTGGGGGCTTGTTGTTCGGCCTTCTGGGGTGGGGTTGCGCGGGGGCTCGGGGTGGGGGCTACTCGGGGTCTGGCCCGGTGCGCGTGTTGCCGGCGGCCCGCCCACCCGGGATTGTTCGTGCGGGCG
>JAOPVE010000404.1 GCA_025963185.1 Actinomycetes bacterium | reverse complement strand
GAAGCCGCCGGCGACCGCCGGGTGGAGGGCCTGCGCTGCCGTCGCAGCCTGCGCGGGCACCGCGACCAGGCCGGTGATCAGGAGCACGGCTGCCGTCACCGCCCCCCGGTAGACGGTTCCCCGGAGTGCTGATCGAGTCATAGAGCCGGTCTCCCCACAAGTAGTCGGACTTGGTTGACCGTTCGGCGATACCGGCCGGGACCTGACCGAAACTCGCGGCTGGGACGGCCGCCGAGCGTGAACCCGCCGCTAGGCCGGCGCGTACCCCCAGATGCCTGTGACAGGCGGCACACGAACGGACCGGCTCACTACGGAGGACTGGACATGGCTGACGCCACCGGCGGATCACGGACCAGGACCGCCGTCCCGATCGACTTCTCGATCGGCGCCAATCCCTACTTCCCGACGGCGCAGATGTACGGCGAACTGGCGAGCCACCTCGACAAGCACGGCCCCTTCCAGCCCCGCCCCGCCGACGAGGTGACCGCGGCACTGGCCCGCCTGCTCGGGCTCCCGGCCGCCTCACTCGCGCTGGCCACCGGATCCGCGGCGCTGGTCTCGGCGATCGGCTCGCTCGCCGGGCGGTCCGTTGCCGCGGCCGTGCCCACGTTCGGCCGGTTCACCGATCCGGGGCTGCTGGGAGCCGCCGTGGAGCGCTTCGAACTGGACGAGCGGTCCGGGTTCGCGCTGGATCCGGCCGCGCTCGCCACCTTCGCCAGGGCCCGTGGCGCGACCACCGCGATCGTCAGCGGACTGGCCGGCGCCCGCGAACTGGACGCGCTCGCCGGGCTGGACCTCGTGGTACTCGACGAGACCCACGTCGGCGTCGAGGAGTCCGCCGCCGGTGAGGCCCTGAGCAGGCGGAACACCATCGTCGTGCGCAGCATGGGCGAGACGTTCGGCCTGCACGGGATCCGGTTCTGCTACGCGGTGGCCGCCCCGGCGCTCGCCGCCCGGATCCGTGCCGCGCTCCCCCGCCAGAGCCTGACCTCGGTGGCCGGGACGGTCCTGTTCATGCTCGGCGAGCACCGCCGGGCCTATCGCCAGAGCCTGCTGCGGATCGCGGCCGACCGCGCCGCACTCACCGCGGGCCTCGCTCAGCTCCCCGGTGTCCGGGTCTACCCGTCCGAGGACACATTCGTGCTGGCCAAGCTGCCGGGGGGCGCCCACGCGGAGGGCCTGGCGGCACGTCTGGCCGCGCGGCACGGCGTCGTCGTCGGCGACTGCACGGGGGTGCGCGGGCTGGGTCCGCGGTTCGTGCGGATCGCCGTCCGGCCGCCCGTGGAGACCGAGCGGCTACTCGGAGCGCTCGGCGGGGAGCTGCGGCGATCCAACCGGGCGCTGAGCCTCGTGCCCTCCGAAGGGGACCACGGATGGGCCCGCACCGGCTGAACAACTAGGCCTGTGAGCAGCAGAAGCAACCGGATCGCTACCGAGGTCCGTCCCATCGCCCGTCAACACGGCGGGTCCGGGGCCGATGAACTCTGGGTAGGTCCCTGCCCGCACCCGGGTCGGGGGTAACCGGCCGATCCGGAGCGATGCGTGGAGACGACCATGCCCGGCAGCTCAGCGCTGTCGTCGGCATGCCCGCCACCGGGTCGCGACAAGGCCCGGATCGCCCGGTCCCTGGCCGTGATCGCGCTGGCCCTGCTCTCGCCGGTGGCGATCCACGTCTCGGCGGCCTACTCGGGCACCACGGTGAATCCGGCGAGCAGCCTCACGTCCGGGACCGTCGACATCACGTCGAACACGGCCAGCTCGCTCGTCACCCTCAGCAACATGGCGCCGGGCGACGCCTACACCGCCCCGGTGACGATCTCGAACGCCGGCAGCATCGCGCTGCGCTACGCGGTCACCAGCACGACCACCGAGAACCCGCTCGCCGCGCAACTGGTGCTGACGGTCCGCTCGGGGATCACCACGGGCAACTGCACGACGGCGAACATCGGTACGGGATCCGGGGTGTACTCGGGGATCCTCGGTACCACCACCGGAACGGCGATCGCCGGCGACGTCACGCAGGGCAGCCAGGCCGGCGACCGGGTCCTGAGCGCCGGATCCAGCGAGGTCCTCTGCTTCAGCGTCGCCTACCCCCTGAGCACCACCACGGCCGCGGCCACCACGACGACGGCCACCTTCGCCTTCCCCGCCGAACAAACCCCCCACAACCCCTAACCCACCCCACCCAACCTCCCCCTTCCCGGCTCCCCCTTCCCGGACGAGCCGCGGCCCCACCCCGAGCAACCCGCCGAAGCCCCGAAGCGTGTGCCGCCACGCCGGTCATAGGCGGCCACAGTTACCGCACTTCCCGAGCCCCGCGCTCGATGCCCGCCGGGTGCAACCCAGCGAAGCGCCACAAACCACCGAAGTGTGTGCCGGTAGACCGGTCATAGGCGGCCCCAGTTGCCGCACTTCGCGGAGGGGCGGGCGGGGCGGAGAGGGGGCCGGTGGGTCAGGGGGTGAGGAGGTGAAGGGCCCAGCGCATGCGGTTCGCGGACTCGTCGGGGTGGTCGCCGAATTCGGCGGCGCAGCGGGCGGCGCAGCCGGACGGTCCTCCGTAGGCGCGGAGGCTGGTGGCGATGGCCCGGCGGACGTCGGAGGCGGAGGGCTGTTCGGACGGCTGGAGCGCGCTGACGAACAGGGCCTCAGCTCGGCGGGCCAGGGAGACCGTGGGGGTGGTCATGGGGCTGTCCCTCAGAACTTCGGGAGCAGGCGCAGCCGGGAGCCGCGGCGCCCGCTCGGATGAGCGAATTGCCCCGCTAGTCCGGGTGCCAGCCCTGCGGCCCCGGGAGAGCGGGTGTGCAGCGATGGTGCACCCGTGAGTCAAGTCACCCCTGAGTTCAGTGCAGCCGATTGGCGGGAGCGCGGGGCCGATACGGTGTGAAGCCCCGACCCGAGGTTGATCGTGCTCGCTTCCCAGGCAGAGAACCTGTCCGACGTCTGGCACCGGGTGACCGGTGTCCAGAACCAGCCGCCGCCGTGGCTCGTCGCGGCCACCGCGGCCGCCGCGCTCCTGCTGGTGCTGTATCCGCTCGCGTGGCGGCTCTCGCGCAACGCCGTGACGATCGCGCACGAGGGTGGGCACGCGCTCGCCGCGCTGGTCACGGGACGCAAGCTGACGGGGATCCGGCTGCACTCGGACACCTCGGGGGTGACCGTGTCGCGGGGGCGGCCGTCCGGGCCGGGCATGGTGCTCACCGCGTTCGCCGGGTACACGACGCCGCCGCTCCTGGGGCTGGCCGCCGCCGCGCTGCTGGGCGTCGGCCGCCTGACGGCGGTGCTCTGGATCAGCCTGGCGCTGCTCGCCGCGATCCTGTTGCTGATCCGCAACGCGTTCGGGGTGGTGTCTGTCGTCGTCACGGGCGGGGTGATCTTCGCCGTGTCGTGGTACGGCAGCGAGCAGGTCCAGGCGGCGTTCGCCTACTTCGCGGCCTGGTTCCTGCTGGCCGGTGGGGTCCGGCCGGTGTTCGAGCTGCAGCGGCTGCGCTGGCAGGGGCGGGCTCCGCAGTCCGACGCGGATCAGTTGTCCCGGCTCACCGGCGTCCCCGCGATCCTGTGGGTGGGACTGTTCGGCGTGGTCGCCCTGGGCTCGTTCGCGGCCGGCTGCTACCTGCTCGCGGCGCCGCTTCTCAAGGCCTGACGAGGATCACCGGCTGGCGATCGCCTCGGACAGCACGTCGAGCAGTTCCTCGACGTCGAACGGCTTGGCGAGGAACGCCCGCGCGCCCCGGGCGACGATCCGCTCCCGGGTTCCGGACGTGGCGTCCGCGCTGATCACGACCACCGGGATGTCCTGGATGGAGGGCAGCACCCGCAGTTGCGCGAGCGCCTCCTCGCCGCTCATGTCGGGCAGGTGCAGGTCCATGAGGATCACGTCCGGGCGGTGCTGCTGGGCCAGTTCGAGCCCGAGCCGGGCCTTCATCACGCTCATCAGCCGCACCCCGGGCTGCCGGGCGAGCAGTGCCTGGACCAGCGTGACGTTGGTGAAGTTGTCCTCGATGTAGAGGACGGTCCCGCGGAGCTGAGCGGCCGGATCCCCCGCGGTGGGCGGATCGGCGAGCGCCGGATCGGGCACGACGGTCCACTCGGTCCAGGCCGTGGTGCCGGATCCGGGGGTGCTGGTCAGGCCGATGGATCCGCCCATGGCCTCGGTGAGGCGCTTGGTGATCACCAGGCCGAGGCCGGTGTTGGAGGGGCTCTGCCCGCTGATCCGGCTGAACGGGGTGAACAGCGCGGCCGCCTGCTCGGGGGTGAGTCCCGGGCCGGTGTCGCTGACGTCGATCCGGAGGCGGCCGCCAGTGGGGATGCAGCGGATTCTGGTCCGGCCGCCGTCCCGGTCGTACTTGACGGCGTTGGACAGGAGGTTGAGGAAGACCTGGCTGATCCGCTGGCGGTCGGCGAAGACGTGCACTCCGTCGAGGGGTGCGAGGTCGGCGTCGACGGTGATCCCGCGGGCCTCGGCGAGCGGTGCGATTACCCCGATGGCCTCGTCCAGCACCTCGTCGACGCGGACCGGTTCGAGCGAGAGGCTGAGTTCGCCGGCGTCGATCCGGGCGATGTCGAGGATCTCCTCGATGAGCCGCTGGAGCTGCCTGCCCGCCCGCATGATCGGCCGGACCAGTTCCTGCTCCTGGGTGTCCGCCTGGAGTTCGAGCAGCTGGGCGAAGCCGAGGATCGCCGTGAGCGGGGTCCGCAGCTCGTGGCTCATCTGCGAGAGGAAGGCGCTCTTGGCCCGGTTGGCGGACTCGGCGGCGTCGCGGTCGCAGCGGATCAGTTCGGCCTGCTTGCGCTCGACGGCGAACCGCATGGACCGCGCGAGCTGCGGATCGGCGGCGGGAGCGGTGAGGACGTCCTGGGCACCGGCGTGCAGGGCGAGTACGGCGGTCTCCTCGTCGCAGCCGGGCGCGAGCACGAGGATCGGCAGAGTGGGAAACCGGCGGGCGAGGGTGGTCACGGGCTCGACGTCGAAGGCACCGGACAGCGGGAGCACGAGGAGGGCGAGGTCGGTCTGCTCGTCCTGAAGGTAGGCGACGGCCTCGCTGAGACTGCGGACAGAGCTGAGCTGGCAGTGCGCGAGGGCGCCCAGCGGGCCAGCGGACACACCACCCGGCAGGGCGGTGTCCGCCGCACCGGGGTCGACGAGCAGGACCCGCAGGGGCTCGACCGGCGCCGCGGTCGCCTGCACAGTGGCCTGGACGGTCACGCTGGCTGGCCTCCGTTCGGTCTCCGTCGCCGGAGACACCACTGACCAGTATCACTTTATGTAAGTGACTTGTCACCTTGCGTGGTGAACTGTGTTTACTGGTCAGGCGGCGGCCATGCTGAGCGCCCAGCGCATGCGCATCACGGCGACCTCGGGGTGCTCCCCGAACTCCTCCGCGCACTGCACGGCGCAGCCGTCGACGCCGCCGTAGGCGCGCAGGCTGGCCACGATGGCCTCCCGCACCTGGGACGCCGATGGGCAGTCCGAGGGTTGGAGAGGACTGACGAACAGTGCTTCTGCGAGCTGCTCCACCGGAGCGAACGCGGTCGCCGACGCTGCCATGCCGATCACCCAGCCTTGGTTCGTATCCCCGTAACGTGTCGATACTCACCATTTACCCGGCGGGGTGCCGCACCCGGTCCGCGGTGGTTGCGTGACGGTTGTCGGTGCGATTGCACTGGTCAGTGCCTTCTGACCGATTTTTCCCTAAAGTCCTCAACTCGGCCGGCCCTGCTGCCGATCGGGACACAGCACGGAGTGCGGCCCACGGTCACGGACGACCTCAGCACCATCTCGGGGAGTGCCATGCCGACCCTGCTCGTCGCCGAGGATGACCCGGACATCCGGATGCTCCTCGTGTACCGCCTCCGGCACGCCGGGCACGAGGTCCTCGAAGCCGCGAACGGGGCGGACGCGCTCGATCTGATCCGTGCGGAGCGGCCGGACGCCGCGATCCTGGACGTGTCGATGCCGGGGCTGTCCGGGCTCGAAGTCTGCCGCGCGGTCCGCGCCGCCCAGGACGGCGACCTGCACCGGCTCCCGATCCTGGTGCTCAGCGCGTATGCCAGCCAACGCGAGATCCAGGCCGGTTTGCAAGCGGGTGCGGATCAGTACCTGACCAAGCCCTTCACGGCCTCCCAGCTCGCCGACGCGGTCCGGGACATGCTCGACCGCGCCCGGCCGGGACTCGCCGCCGTCGCGGCCGGAGCCGC
>JAOPVE010000399.1 GCA_025963185.1 Actinomycetes bacterium | reverse complement strand
GCGGGCGGCACCGCGGCACCGGCGTTCGTGGTGGGCGGCCGGCGACCTGACCCGGCACGGCACCGCCGCCGAGGCGAAGGTCGTCGCGGCCGAGTTCGGCGGCCTGCCCGTGCCCGTGGTCGCCGTGCTCGGCAACCACGACTACCACTCCGACCAGCAGGACCAGGTCACCGGCATCCTCACCGCCGCGGGGATCACCGTCCTCGAGGGCACCGGCACGGTCCTGGACCTGCACGGCACCCGGGTCGGGATCGCCGGGGTCAAGGGCTTCGGCGGCGGGTTCGCCGGCAAGTGCGGCAGCGACTTCGGCGAGCCCGAGATGAAGGCGTTCGTCGGGCACACCAAGACGATCGCGGCCAGCCTCGCCGCGGCCCTCGACGGCCTCGACGCCGACCACCGGATCGCCCTCACCCACTACGCGCCGGTCAACGACACCCTGATCGGCGAGCCGCCCGAGATCTACGCGTTCCTCGGCAGCTACCTGCTCGCCGAGGCCATCGACCACGCCGGGGCCTCCCTGGCGATCCACGGGCATGCCCACCACGGATCCGAACAGGGCATGACGCCCGGCGGGGTCGCGGTGCGCAACGTGGCCCAGCCCGTGATCCGCCGGGCCTACGCGGTGTACTGCCTCGACGCCGCCGGACCACGCACCACCGCCGGTCATCCCGCCGGGAACGCCGCCGAGAGCCCTGCCAGCGCCGTCCCCGCCTGACCACCGGCCACTGTGGACTGACCGCTCGCGGGACAGGGGTTCCGCGCCCGCGTGCGCGGGCGCCTACCCTGGCAGGAGATGCGCCGGATTGGCATTGTCTGGGGGTGTGACGGTGAAGACAACCGGGATGGCCGGTTTCCGGTACCCCACGGGGCGCCCACACCCGTGCCCCCACCAGGCCGTTCCCCGTCCCACCGCACCAGGATCCGCCCGCCCTCCCTGGCCCGCAGACAGGGCCGGCGCGTGAGCACCGAGCGCGCCGAACTCCTGGGCGCGCTGGGCTGGCCGGCCCTCGGCGACGCGCTCGGGAGAGTGCCCGCCCCCGTCGCCGTCACCAGCGGACCGGGACACGAACTGGCCTACGCCAACGACGCCTACACCCGCGAATTCGGCGCCGGCGCCTACCCGCGGCTCGGCGGCGAGGACTTCCTGTCCGTCCTCGACGGGGTGTACCGGTCCGGGCTGCCCTACCAGGCCCGCTCCGGGGATCCGCTGATCTTCGTGTTCGCGCCGCTGCGCGCCGAGGGGGCGGTCTGGGGAGTGCTCGTCATCGCGATCCGGTCCGGTGCCGAGGCGGCCGCCGCCGCGCTGCACCGGACCCTGGTCCCGCTCAGCCCACCCGATCCCGAGGACCTCGACGTCGTCGCCCACCCCGTCCCCGGCACCAGCGGATCCCCCGCCGGCGGCAGCTGGCACGACGTGATCACCCTCGGCGCGGGCCGCACCGCACTCGTCGCCGCCGATCCGCCCGGCGACGGCGGCCACCCCGGAGCCGCCGCCGACCCCGCGGCGGCACACGCCGTCACCGCCCAGGCCCGCGCCGCCCTGCGCGCCTACGCCCGGCTCGACCTGCCGCCCGCCGAGGTCCTCGAACAGGCCGGAGCCGTGCTCGCCGACCTCGCCGCCGGCGCCACCGTGAACGCCAGCTACACCGTCTTCGACCCGGCCGAGGCCTCGATCACCGCCGCGTCCGCCGGGCAGGCCGCCCCGCTCGTCCTCTACCCCGACGGCTTCGGCGAGCGGCTCAAGCTCGCCGCCGGACCGCCGCTCGGCGCCGTCGGCGAACCGTCCGCCGAGGTCACCGCGCTGCTGCCCGACGGCGCCACGCTGGTCCTGCTCACCGGCGGACTGGCCGGCGCGCTCGACCCTGCCGCCACCGGGGAACTCGCACTGGCCACCCCGGCCGATCCGGCGGCGCCGTCCGATCCGGTGTCACTGGACGCACTGTGCCGCCGGATCGCCGCCAGGCTCGCCCCCGAACACGCCCCGGACGGCGGCACCCTCCTGCTGATCCGGCGCCGCTCGCCCCGCCCCGGGCACTCCGGCGCGAGGATGATCGAGCTGGCGCTGAGCGACGGGCAGGAACCGACCCGCCGGGCCAGGGCGTTCTGCCACGGGGCGCTCGCGACCTGGCGCGTGCCGGACCAGCAGCGGGAGGACATCGTGCTGGTGGTCAGCGAACTGGTGACGAACGCGGTCGTGCACGGCGAGGCGGCCCGCCGCCTCCGGCTGCGCCGTACCGGGGTCCGGATCGTGGTCGAGGTGTTCGACAGCGGCCACCGCATGCCGCACCCGCGGGCCGCGGCGCTGGACGCCGAGAGCGGCCGCGGCCTGCACCTCGTCGCCAAGCTCGCGGATCGCTGGGGCGCCCGCCCTGTCACCGGCGGCAAGGTCGTGTGGTGCGAGTTCGACCACGAGCCCGCCCCCGGCAGGACCTGAGCGTGCCGGCCGTCCCCCCGCTGATCCCCGCCGGATCGATGAGCGGCACGGAACAGCCGGTCCTCGCCGGGACACTGGTGCTCCGCCCGTGGCGCCACGAGGACGCGCCGGACCTCGCCGCCGCGTACGCGGACCCGGCGATCCGGCACTGGAACCTCGAGTGCCTGGACGAGCCCGCCGCCGCCGGGTGGATCGCCGAGTGCGCGCGGAACTGGTCCGCCGAGACCGGGGCGTCGTGGGCGGTCACCGATCCGGGAGGCGCACTGCGGGGCCGGGTGACGGTCCGGGGAATCTCGCTGGCGGATGGGCTGGGCGAGGTCACGTACTGGGTGCTGGCCGGGGCGCGGGGGAGCGGGGTGGCGACCGCCGCGGTCGGAGCGGTCTCCGAGTGGGCGTTCGGGCTGGGCCTGCACCGGCTCCAGTTGCGGCACTCGGTGCGCAACCCGGCGTCCTGCCGGGTCGCGGCGAAGACCGGGTACGCACTCGAAGGCGTGCTGCGCTCGGCCCTGCGGCACGCGGACGGCTGGCACGACATGCACCTGCACGCGCGGCTGGCCGCCTAGGGCGTGCTGTCGGCGGCCCCATTGGCGGCCGCCAGACAGGCGGCGAGGCTGTCGCGTACCGGGATCAGCTGGTCCACGCCGGTCAGCCGGAACACCCCGCCGACCAGCCCCGGGCCGGTGATGACCTGCAGGGTGCCGCCGTGCTCGGCGAGGCGCTTGTGGTGCCCGACCAGGATCCCCAGGCCGGTGGAGTCGAGGAAGCGGAGCTGCCGCAGGTCGACCACGTGGTGGGCGACCCCTTCCTCGGCGAGGTCGTGCAGCGCGTCGCGCAGGGGCGCGCCGGTCGTGATGTCGAGTTCGCCGGTCAGGGTGAGGACGGCGGCGGATCCGTGGTCCTCGCGGGCGATGGCCAGTTCGGCGAGGGTTCCGCTGCGGGTGCGGTGCCGCAGGCGGGGCGCGCCGTTGCGGCCGCGGTACTCGTCCATGCCCGTGTCCACCGTCCTCGCGCGCGGGCAGGCACCGCCCGCGGAAGAAATAACACCATGTGCCTAGCTCATGACTGTACGTGAATCGATGGGAGGGTGCCGGCCCCTATGTCCAGAACCGGAACAGGCCGTACCCCTGCATCGCCAGCCCCGGATCGCCGCCCAGCGCGCTCACGATCGTGAATACCACGCGGAAGAACACGGCGTTGACCTGCGGGATCCACAGCAGCACGAAGAACACGATCAGCACGCCGAACCGGGCCACCTTCGCCGCGGCCTCGAGCGCGCTGCGGGGCAGCCATGGCTGGATGATGCCGAACCCGTCCAGGCCGGGCACCGGCAGCAGGTTCAGGATCGCGGCGGTCACCTGCAGGAAGCTCAGGAACGCGAGTCCGGCCCAGAAGTCCGGGTGCCCGAGACCAGCGGAGGCGGCGGCGCCCACCCCAGACACCGACACGACCGCGAACAGCACGTTCACCATCGGGCCGGCCGCCGAGACCGCGCTCTCCCAGGCGCGCCCGCGCAGCCGGTGGTGCTCGATCAGCACCGCCCCGCCCGGCAGCCCGATGCCGCCGAGCAGCACGAACACCAGCGGGATGCCGAAGCTCAGCAGGGGATTGGAATACTTGAGCGGATCGAGGGTCAGGTAGCCCTTCTCCGCCACGGTGTGGTCGCCGCCGAGGTAGGCCACCAGCGCGTGCGCGTACTCGTGCAGGCACAGCGACATCAGCCAGCCCGACAGGACGAACCCGAATACCGCGAACTTCGCCGCCTGCCCGATCCACAGCGCGGTGCCGGACGCCGCGAACACCGCGACGATCAGCAGGAACACCGGGCTGGGCAGGAACGCTCGCCGGCTCGGTGCCGAGGGCCTGGCCGGGGCACCCCAGATGTTCGACATGACGCTCCCGGAACGGTCGGCAGGCGGGTCGGACCGCGGCGCGCTCAGAACCCCACCAGTGCCGCCCCGGCCCACAGCCGACGGTAGCAGCGCCGTCACCCGTCCGTTTCCTCGCGGGCAGGGGCACCCAGTGGCGGCTGTTCTGGCCCGGCCACGTGGCGACGTGGGCGCTCGCGTCGCTGCCGCGGGGAGCGCACCACTAGACTCTGGCGGCATGACCAACCCGCTCGGAAGCGAGACCCACGGCGCAGACCAGGACGGCGAGGCGGCCGCGCCCTTCGACGCCGATCTGAACGCCGTCTACTGGGAGGACCAGCCCGACGGGCTGCACGTCGTCCTCGTCGGCGAGATCGACCTCACCAACCACGCCCGCCTGAAGGAAGCCCAGGCCAAGGTCGAGTCGAGCCCGCCGGCGGCGCTCACGGTCGACCTGAGCCGGGCGACCTTCATCGACTCCACGACGCTCGGCTTCTTCGCGAAGTTCAGCGAGTACGCGAAGTCCGGCGGACACCAGCTCACGCTCTACGCGCCCCAGCGGGCCGTGCTGCGGGCGCTCACGATCGTCGGGTTCGACCGCGTGATGAACATCGTCCCCGCCAGCTGAACCAGTCAGCTGAACTGCCAGCTGACTTTCCCTGACCGAGCGCCGTGTTGGTGCTGCGCCCCCGGCTCACGGCCGGTTGCGCAGCACCAGCACGGCGATGTCGTCCCGTGGCGGCTCGGAGCCGAAGTCCGCGGCCGCCGACTGGAGCAGGCTCGCCAGGTCAGGCGCGGACAGCCCGCCGTGGCCCTCCAGGGTGTCCAGCAGGGTCTGCTCGCCGAAGAACGTCTGGCCGTCGCGCCGCTCGGTAACCCCGTCGGTGTAGAAGACGATCGAGTCACCCGGATCGAGCGTGATCTCCACCGCGGTCACCTCGATCTGGTCGAACACGCCGACCGCCATGCCCGTCTCGCCGGTGAACGCCGAGGATCCGTCGGCGCGCACGATCACCGGCAGCAGGTGCCCGGCAAGGACGAGCTCGAGCCGGATCTGCCGTCCGTCCCGGCGCGCGAGGGCGGCGGCGACCGTGCAGAAGCCGGTCCGGCTGCGCTGTTCGAGCAGGGTCGCGTTGAGGACCGTGAGCACGTACGTCAGCGGGCGGCCCTCCCGGACCAGCACCCGGATCACGTCCCGCACGACACCGGTGACCGATGCGGCCTCGGGACCCTTGCCGCAGACGTCCCCGATCGCGAGCATCCACTCGTCGCCCGAGAGCTCGATGACGTCGTAGAAGTCGCCGCCGACCTGGTTGCCGTCGCCGGTGGGCACGTACTCGGCGCCGAACTCCACGCCCGCCACGGACGGCAGCGACGCGGGCAACAGCCCCTTCTGCAGCGCGGCCGCGACGGCTGCCTGCTCCCGGTACAGCCGCGCGTTGAGCAGCGCGAGCCCGGCCCGGCGGCCCAGGTCCTCGGCGATCGCGATCTCCTCGGCGGTGTGCTGGCGGCCTCGGGGCGATCCGATCGTCATCGTGCCGACGACCTGGCGCCGCGCGGTGAGCGGCACGGCGATCCCCGCGACCTCGTCGGGCATGGTCTGCACCGAACCGGACTGCACCACCTGCCGCAGCCGGCGCTCGGCCGGATCCCGGGGACCACCCGCGAACTTCGCCTGTAGCTCGGGCAGCTCCCGCTCGTCGACGTGCACGGCGACCGCCAGTTCGGGGCGCCCGTGCGGACCGGGCACGTGGATCGCGCACCACTGGCCCAGCCTCGTCACGCACAGCTGCGCGACCAGCATCATCGTCAGGTCCACGTCGAGGGAGTTCGCCAGCAGTTCGCTTGCCTCGGCGAGGAAAACCAGGAAACCCCGGCGGCGGACCTCGATCTCGCGCGCCCGGTCGGCGTCGACGATCAGGGCCATCCGCTCGGCGCTGAGCATCGCGAGGGTCGCCGCCTCCTCGCCGAGGTCCTCCAGGCCGGTGAAGCCGAGGTCGAGGCCGCCGTGCAGGGGGGATCCGACGGGCATCGTCACACTGACCGTGTACCGCGCGCCCGCCTCCTCCAGCACGGCGCGCGCGACGCAGGCCGGCGAGGACACCGGACCGGGGCCGGCCGCCGCCTCGCGCGGAAGCCGCTGTGGCGGGGACCCGCTCGGCAGCCCGTACGACGCCAGCGGCAGCGGACCGGACTCGCCGCCCTCGTCGATCCAGAGCACCGCGCACTGCGCTTCGAGGATCTCGCACAGCCGCCGCACCAGCTCTTCGAGTGTCTGCTCGGTGGTGAGCTGCCGGCGGACGTGCTCGGGCAGGTAGGTCAGCCAGCGGGCCAGCTGCTGGTGGCTCGAACTCGCTCGTCGCTGGGCCCACTGGGGGTGCGGCGCCTCGGGCTGGAGACTGACCGGCGGCAGAAGTTCGCCGCTGCCCCGCGCGACCCGGAACCAGAACGACTTGCCGTCCTTGCTGTACTCGGTGCCCCAGGCGGTCGCCAGCCCGTCGATCAGCGCGAGCACCCGCTTGGCTTCGGCCGGCTCGAGCGGCTCGACCTGGCGGATCGGGTCGCTCAACGTGACGGTGACGCCCTGCTCGTCGGCGGCGACGGACAGCCGTTGCGCGGAGCCGGTCTGCACGACGGAGAGCCGGACGAGTTCGGCCGTGAGTAGCGCGGTCTCGTGCGCGAGGTGCGGCTGGCCGCTGCTGATCACGGCCTGGACCACGAGGTCGCGCGCGGTCGCTGGAGCGTACTCGTCGGCGGGCAGCAGAATCTGCCGCTCGACCACGTCCGGCACGGCGCTGCCCCCTTCGGCGTTGTCCCGGCGGGGCTTCCGCTCGCGCCTCCCGGGTTTCCAGTTCTGGCAAACCGTACCGCTGTGGCGGGAGCCACCTGAGGCCAACGTGCACGGCGGGCTGCCGGGATGCGGGAGGATAGGGCCTGTCAGCCCGGCACTGCCACGCCGGTTTCCGCGACACGTAGTGAGGTCCCCATGAGCACGACTGTCCCCCGGGGTGGGCCCGGCGAGCGGCGGGGTTCGCCCGACGGCTCCGACACGGCGTCCCTGCCGGCCGGTGACGACGAGTTCCTGCTCGACCTGCTCGGTGCGCTGAGCCAGTTCCGGGGCGGCGACTTCGCGGTGCGGATGAACCGGGCGGACGGTCTGGCGGGCGAGGTCGCTGCGCGCTTCAACGACGTGGTGGCCCTGCAGGAGCGCCGGCACCGGGAGCTGGTGCGGGTCAGCCGGGTGATCGGGCGTGAGGGCCGGATGACCGAGCGCGTCGACGAGGTCAGCTCGGACGGGGCCTGGGCGGCGGAGTCCCAGGCGGTCAACTCGCTGATCGACGAGCTGGTGCGGCCGACGACCGAGGTGGCCCGCGTCATCGCCGCCGTGGCCCAGGGCGACCTGTCGCAGCACATGGCGCTGGAGATCGCCGGGCAGACGGTCAAGGGCGAGTTCCTGCGGATCGGCACCACGGTCAACACGATGGTCGACCAGCTCTCCTCGTTCGCGGACGAGGTGACCCGGGTGGCCCGCGAGGTCGGCACCCAGGGGAAGCTGGGCGGGCAGGCCCAGGTGCGGGGCGTCTCGGGCGTCTGGCGGGACCTCACCGAGAACGTGAACTCGATGGCCGGGAACCTGACGAGCCAGGTCCGCAACATCGCGCAGGTGACCACCGCGGTGGCGCAGGGCGACCTGTCGCAGAAGATCACCGCGGACGCGCGCGGGGAGATCCTGGAACTGAAGAACACGGTCAACACGATGGTCGACCAGCTCTCGGCGTTCGCCGACGAGGTGACGCGCGTGGCCGGCGAGGTCGGCACCGAGGGCAAGCTGGGCGGGCAGGCGCAGGTTCGCGGGGTCAGCGGCGTGTGGCGCGAGCTGACCGAGAACGTGAACTCGATGGCCGGGAACCTGACGAGCCAGGTCCGCAACATCGCGCAGGTCACCACCGCGGTGGCGCAGGGCGACCTGTCGCAGAAGATCACCGCGGACGCGCGCGGGGAGATCCTGGAACTGAAGAACACGGTCAACACGATGGTCGACCAGCTCTCGGCGTTCGCC
>JAOPVE010000186.1 GCA_025963185.1 Actinomycetes bacterium | reverse complement strand
ACTCGCGCGAGCACTTCGAGATGCGCACGCACAAGCGCCTCATCGACATCCTCGACCCCACGCCGAAGACGGTCGACTCGCTCATGCGACTCGACCTGCCGGCGGGCGTCGACATCGAGATCAAGCTCTAGGGACCTGACATGGCAACGAGTTTTCTGAGCTCTCCCAAGGAGACCGCGCGGGTGTCGCGCGGCGTCCTCGGTGAGAAGCTGGGCATGACCCAGGTCTTCGACGAGAACAACCGGATGGTCCCGGTCACCGTCGTCAAGGCCGGCCCGTGCGTGGTGACCCAGATCCGCACTCCTGAGAAGGACGGCTACTCCGCGGTCCAGATCGCCTACGGCGCGGTCGACCCCCGCAAGGTCAACAAGCCGGAGGCCGGACACTTCGCGAAGGCCGGTGTCCCCCCGCGCCGCTATCTGGTGGAGATCCGCACCAGCGACGCATCGTCGTACACCCTCGGCCAGGAGATCACGGCCGAGCTCTTTCCCGCCGGTGACCGGGTCGACGTCGTCGGCACGAGCAAGGGCAAGGGCTACGCCGGCGTGATGAAGCGGCACAACTTCAAGGGCCTCGGTGCGGCGCACGGCGTCCACCGGGCGCACCGCAAGCCCGGCTCGATCGGTGCCTGCGCCACCCCTGCGCGCGTCTTCAAGGGCACCCGCATGGCCGGTCGCATGGGTCACGCCCGCACGACCACCCAGAACCTCACCATCCACGCCGTCGACGTGGAGCGCGGTCTGCTGCTGATCAAGGGCGCCGTTCCCGGCCCCGCGCGCGGAGTCGTCCTGGTCCGCAACGCGGTCAAGAACGGCCTCGGGAAGGGCGGTGTGGCCAAGTGACCACCGCAACGCAGGACGCCGGGACCACCGCCACGCTGACCGTCGATGTCCGGACGGCCAACGGCCCCTCGGGTCGCACCGTCGACCTGCCGGCCGACGTCTTCGACGTCCAGGTCAACATCCCGCTGATCCACCAGGTCGTCGTCGCGCAGCTGGCCGCCGCCCGCCAGGGCACTCACAAGACCAAGACCCGCGCCGAAGTGCGCGGCGGTGGCAAGAAGCCGTACCGCCAGAAGGGCACCGGCCGGGCTCGGCAGGGCTCGATCCGCTCGCCGCAGTTCGCCGGTGGCGGGGTGGCCCACGGTCCGGTGCCGCGCGACTACTCGCAGCGGACGCCGAAGAAGATGAAGGTTGCCGCCCTGCGCGGGGCTCTGTCGGACCGGGCTCGAAACGGGCGTGTCCACGTCGTCGACGGCCTGACCGGTAGCGAGGTGCCCTCGACGAAGCTCGCGATCGGCTTGCTGGCCGCGATCAGCGAGCGCAAGCACGTGCTCGTCGTCGCCGAGCGCACCGACGCCGTCAGCTGGAAGTCCTTGCGCAACGTCGAGACGGTGCACCTGCTCGCCCCTGGCCAGCTGAACACCTACGACGTCCTCGTGAGTGACGACGTGGTGTTCACGGAGTCGGCGCTGCAGGCGTTCCTCGCCGGTGCGCCCAAGGGCAAGACCGTCAAGGCGACCGCAACGAGCAGCGAGGTCGACGCGGCTCCGGCGGCGAAGGCAGCGCCGAAGAAGTCGGTTTCCCCTGAGCCGGCCGAGCCCGTGACCGTGGTGCCGGCCGAGGCCGCCAGCACAGCGCCGACCCCGGGTGAGGACCTCGCCCCCACCCAGATCGACAGCACCGTCCCGTCCGTCGAGACCGCTGAGGTCGCCCCCGACAGCGTCGCCGCGAGCGCCGACAGCACCGAGAGCGTCGACGGCACGCAGAGCGCCGACAGCACGGACAGCGCTGCCCCCGCCGCAGCACCTGAGGAGACGTCATGACCGACCTGACCGACCCGCGCGACGTGCTGCTCGCGCCGGTCATCTCGGAGAAGAGCTACGGCCTGCTCGACGAGAACAAGTACACGTTCCTCGTCCGCCCCGACGCCAACAAGACCCAGATCAAGATCGCGGTCGAGAAGGTCTTCGGTGTGAAGGTCAGCGACGTCAACACGCTCAACCGCCAGGGCAAGCGCAAGCGGACGAAGGCCGGCTTCGGCAAGCGTCCCGACAGCAAGCGCGCCATCGTGACGCTGCGCGAAGGCCGCATCGAGATCTTCGGGGGCCCGGTCGCCTAGGGCGCCGGGACTCCAGGGACAAGGGACTGACATGGGTATCCGCAAGTACAAGCCGACGACACCGGGCCGCCGTGGCTCGTCCGTCGCCGACTTTGTCGAGATCACGCGCACCGAGCCGGAGAAGTCACTCGTCCGCCCGCTGCACAGCAAGGGCGGGCGCAACTCCACCGGGCGCATCACCACCCGACACCAGGGTGGTGGGCACAAGCGTGCCTACCGCGTCATCGACTTCCGTCGGCACGACAAGGACGGCGTCCCGGCGAAGGTCGCGCACATCGAGTACGACCCCAACCGCACCGCGCGCATCGCCCTGCTGCACTACGCGGACGGCGAGAAGCGCTACATCGTGGCGCCGAAGGGCCTGTCCCAGGGCGACGTGGTCGAGGCTGGTCCGAGCGCCGACATCAAGCCGGGCAATGCTCTGCCACTGCGCAACATCCCGACGGGCACCACCGTGCACAACATCGAGCTCCGCCCCGGTGGCGGCGCGAAGATCGCCCGCTCGGCCGGCGCCAGCGTCCAGCTCGTTGCGAAGGAGGGCCCCTACGCACAGCTGCGGATGCCCTCTGGTGAGGTGCGCAACGTCGACATCCGGTGCCGGGCGACCGTCGGCGAGGTCGGCAATGCCGAGCAGTCCAACATCAACTGGGGCAAGGCCGGCCGCATGCGGTGGAAGGGCAAGCGCCCCTCCGTCCGTGGTGTCGCCATGAACCCGGTCGACCACCCGCACGGCGGTGGTGAGGGCAAGACCTCCGGTGGCCGTCACCCGGTCAACCCGGCTGGCAAGCCTGAAGGCCGCACGCGCCGCCGCAAGCCAAGTGACGCGCTCATCGTCCGCCGCCGCAAGTCCAACAAGAAGCGCTAGGGGTAAGCAGCGATGCCGCGCAGTCTGAAGAAGGGTCCTTTCGTCGACGACCACCTGCTCAAGAAGGTGGACGTGCAGAACGAGAAGGGCACCAAGAACGTCATCAAGACGTGGTCCCGTCGTTCGACGATCAT
>JAOPVE010000376.1 GCA_025963185.1 Actinomycetes bacterium | reverse complement strand
TCGGCTCGAACTTCTCCGACGCCGTGCCGAAGAAGGGCATGCAGCAGGTTTTCGACGCGTTCCCGAAGAACGGCGGGTCGAAGGTCACGGTCCACACGACCGAGCACAACGCGTTCCAGGAGCAGATCAACAGCTACCTGCAGGGCACCCCCGACGACGTGTTCTCGTGGTTCGCGGGCTTCCGCATGCAGTTCTTCGCGCAGAAGGGCTTATCCACGCCGATTGACGACGTGTGGGCCAAGGTCGGCGCCAACTACTCCGATCCGCTGAGCAAGGCTTCTACCGGCCTGGACGGCAAGAAGTATTTCGTGCCGTTCTACAACTACCCGTGGGCCGTCTTCTACCGGAAGAGCGTCTTCGCCGAGAAGGGCTACCAGATCCCGAAGACGTTCGACGAGTTCAAGACGCTCGCCGCGAAGATGAAGAACGACGGGCTCGTGCCGCTGGCGATGGGCAACGACGGGGGCTGGCCCGCGATGGGCACCTTCGACTACCTGAACATGCGGCTGAACGGCTACGACTTCCACATCAGCCTCATGCACGGCAAGGAGTCCTGGACCGACAAGAAGGTCAAGGCCGTGTTCGACCTGTGGAAGAGCCTGCTGCCCTACACCCAGCCCGGCGCGCTCGGCCGCAAGTGGGAAGAGGCCGCGACGACGCTGGTCCAGAAGAAGGCCGGCATGTTCGTGCTCGGCATGTTCGTGGGCCAGCAGTTCACCGATCCGGCGGACCAGAAAGACCTCGACTTCTTCGCGTTCCCCGAGATCGCCCCCGAGCACGCCCAGGACGCCGTCGAGGCGCCGATCGACGGGTTCATGCTCAGCAAGAAGCCGAAGAACCTGGCGCAGGCCAAGAAGCTGCTGGAGTTCTTCGCGTCGGGCAAGGCGCAGGACATCTACCTCGCCGTGGACCCGAACAACATCGCCACGGCCAAGGACGCCGACACCAGCAAGTACAACGACCTCCAGAAGAAGGCCGTCGAGATCGTCTCGAGCGCCAAGCAGATCTCCCAGTTCATGGACCGCGACACCAACCCCACGTTCGCCTCCACGGTGATGATCCCGGCGCTCGCGAAGTTCATAGGGAACCCTGGCGATGTCGACAGCATCGTGAAATCCATCGACGCGCAGGCCAAGACAATCTTCACCTCATAACCGATGGTCACTCCCGTCTCCGAGCGGACCCCGCCGGCCGTGGCTCCCCGCCGCGCCCGGCGGGTCCGCCGTCTCACGACCCGCGACCGGCTGGTGCTGGCGCTGATGCTCGGCGTGCCGTCGCTGATCCACCTCGGGCTGGTGTGGGGTCCGGCGCTGGCCTCGGTCGCGCTGTCGTTCACGAGCTGGGACGGCATCGGCGGGCTGTCCACGATCAAGTGGGTGGGGTTCCAGAACTACCACGACATCGTGACGATCTACCCGCCGTTCTGGCCCGCGATCCGGCACAACGTGCTCTGGCTCGTGTTCTTCCTGCTGGTACCGACCACGTTCGGGCTGTTCCTGGCGGTGCTGCTGGACAAGAACATCCGCGGCAGCCGGATCTACCAGAGCATCCTGTTCACACCCGTGGTGCTCTCCCTCGCCGTCGTCGGGTTCATCTGGACCCTGATCTACTCCCGCGACTTCGGGCTGATCAACAGCCTGCTCGGCACCGCGGGCAACGAGGCGAAGCACCCGGTGGACTGGCTCGGCGATCCGGACCTGAACATCTGGGCCGTGCTGATCGCCGCGAGCTGGCGGCACACCGGCTACATCATGATCCTGTACCTGGCCGGGCTGAAGGGCGTCGATCCGGCGCAGCGGGAGGCCGCGGCCCTGGACGGCGCGAACGAGTGGCAGCTGTTCCGGCACGTGGTGTTCCCGGCGCTCAAACCGGTCAACGTCGTGGTCCTCGCGGTGACCGTGATCGACTCGCTGCGCGCCTTCGACATCGTCTACATCATCAACAAGGGCACCAACGGGCTGGAGCTGATCTCGGCGCTGGTCGTGCAGAACATCGTCGGCGAGGCCAGCCGGATCGGCTACGGGTCCGCCCTGGCCGTCCTGCTGCTGCTGGTGTCCAGCGCGTTCATCGTCACCTACATGGTCCAGACGTTCCGGGAGGATCGGTGAAGCCCGCGCGGATCCTGCTGCACACGTTCCTGGTCACCACCTCGCTGATCTGGCTGGCCCCGCTGCTGTGGGCGTTCTTCACCTCGCTGCGGCCCTACGCCGAGACCGCGAAGTACGGCTGGGTGTCCTGGCCGAAGACCCTGAGCTTCGACAACTACGTCCACGCCTGGAACCAGGCGAACCTGCCGACGTTCTTCCTCAACACGGTCATCATCACCCTGCCCGCGCTCGCCGTGACCCTGTTCCTCGCCTCGTTCGTGGCGTTCGGGGTGTCCCGGTTCCGCTGGCGGGGTGCCAAAGCGCTGCTGATCCTGTTCACCGCCGGCAACCTGCTGCCGCCGCAGATCATGCTGGTCCCGCTGTACCGGCTGTACCTGCAGGTGCCACTCCCACCGCAGATGTCGGACTCCGAACTGCTCTACAACTCCTACTGGGGCGTCATCGCCGTCCACGTGGCGTTCCAGATCGGCTTCTGCGTGTTCGTGCTCTCCGGGTACATGCGGACCCTGCCGATCGAGCTGACCGAGGCCGCGATCGTCGACGGCGCGTCGGTGTGGCGCCAGTACTGGGGAGTCATCCTCCCGCTGTGCCGGCCCCCGCTGGCCGCGCTCGCCACGCTGGAGTTCACCTGGATCTACAACGACTTCCTCTGGGCCGTCGTCCTGATGAACTCCGACGACAAGCGCCCGATCACCTCCGGGCTGGCCAACCTCAAGGGTGTCTACCTCACCGACAACAACCTCATCGCCGCCGGATCCCTGATGGCGGCCCTCCCGACCCTGATCGTCTACTTCGTACTTCAGCGCCAGTTCATCGGCGGACTGACCCTCGGCGGCACGAAGGGGTAGCGCCCTGGCACGATGGGCGCCCCCGACCGACGTGGGAGGTCCGGAATGGACGCGGTACTCCAGCTCGTGCCCGAGGCGGAGCGCGCCGCCGCGGCAGCGAGCGCCGAGTGGGTCGCCGCCGAGATCGCCGACTGGGCGTCCTCGCTGCTGGGACCCGCCGCGCCCAAGCTCGTCCGGAACCTGGCGTACACGATCGCCGCGATCGCGCCGGGCCTCCCGCCGGATCGCCAGGCCGTCGTCGCCCGGTACTCGGCGTGGACGTTCGCGCTGGACGACAGGTTCGACGATCCGGGGCGGGAGGAGGCCGGGATCCGGGCGCTCGCCGAGGGCGTGGCAGCGGATCCGGTGCTGGCGCCCAGCCTCGCCGAGGCGCTCGCCGGGGTCGTCCCGTACGCGTCCGCCGAGGCGATGGCCCTGATCGAGGCCACGGTGGCCGACGACGTGCGGGCTGGAGCCGAGCACGCGCTGCTCAGCCGCGCGGTGTTCACCGGATCCGAGCCGCCGCCCTCGCTCCCGGACTACCTCGACCTGGCCTCCCGCAGCATCGGCTACCGCACGATCGTCCTGCTCCTGCTGGCGCTCGCCGAGTGCTGGCCCGCCGACGCCGAGCAGCAGGACACGGTGCGGGACGCGCTGACCGCGGGCTGCCGGGCGGTCCGGCTGGCCAACGACCAGCGCTCGGCCGCGCGGCACCGCGCCGAGGGGACGCTCGACGTCCTGCTGCTCGCGACCCAGAAGGAGGCGCGGGCGATGATGCTGGCGAGCATGCGCGAGCACAACGCGATCGCCGGGACGCTGCCCGTCGCGGCCGCGTCCGTGCTGCTCAACAGCCTGCGCGTGTCCGTGGGGCTGTACCAGTCGAGCGACCTGCGCTGAGGCTCACCGCGTGTCGAGGTCGACCGAGGCCCAGTGGGATCCGTCGGAGGAGGTGACGTACCCGCCGAAGACGCTCTCGCCGACGTAGAGGCCGCCGGCGTCGTCGATCCCGCGGATCTCCGGGAAGACCCCGGTGTTCAGCCGCGGAAACGAGCGGCCGCCGTCGTCGGAGAACCGCACGTTGGCCTGCCCGAACTCCTCGGTCGTCACGAGCAGCCGGCCCGTGCGCAACAGCACCACCCCGATGACCGTGGCCGGCTGCGCGCCCGGTGCGTGCGGGATCCGGGGGGAGTCCGCCGGTTCGACCGTGGCCCAGTGGGCGCCGCCGTCGGTGGTCCGGTAGATCGCGTCGAGGGCGTTCTCCGTGGCCATCCCGGCCGGTCCGCGGGTCTTCACGAACGCGTAGGCGCGCTGGCCGTCGAGGGTCGCGACCGTGACGCCGGTGAGCGGGTTCTGTGGCACTGGCAGGTCGCTCACCCGCCAGGTGCGGCCGGCGTCCCTGCTCACGGCCACGGCGGGCGGGCCACCCGGTCCGGACTGGCCACCGGCCCACCGGCTGCCGTCGCCGGGCGCGGGCAGCGGATCCCCGCCGGGCAGCGCGAGGATCCCCGGCTGGTGCGCGAGTTCCAGCCGGGCGCCGGTCTTCGGATCCGTGATCCGGAACGGGCCGCAGGTGAGCGTGCAGCGGGAGTCCAGCGGGGCGCCGCGGGGGATCGTCTCGGCTTTCGCCGTCTCCGGGGCCGTGGACTGGGCCTGCCAGGTCCGGCCTCCGTCGCCGGAGAACCAGCGCCGCCCGGCCGCGCTGATCCGCACCCCGGTGTCGCCGGCCACCGCCATCGTGACCGGGGATCCGGCCGTCAGCACGCCGACGGGGAGCGGCGAGAGCTGGTAGTCCCAGCTGTGGCCGCCGTCGCCGGTCACCCGGAAGCCGAAGCGGCACGGCCCGGCGTCGCCGCGGGGGCAGGCCGCGGCGAGCGCGTAGCCCCGAAGCGGGTTGGCGAACTTCACGGTGATCACCTGGAAGCGCATGTCGGCGTGCTGCGGTGCCGCCACAGGGGAGGGAAACGCGCTGGGCTGCGGGGTCGCGTCCGCCCCGGGGAGCGTGCGCCGGGAGGCCAGGCCGAACCCGCCGATCGCCACGAGTGCGACCAGCGCCACCGCGACGGTCGCGCGGCGGGACCGGGGCGGGCGCGGCGGCGGCGGGCCGTCCTCGGCGTCGAGGTCGAGCGACGCGGTGATCGCCGCCGCGCCGGGCTCGTGGAAGTCGCCCTTCCCGAATTCGAGAATGTCCGGGCCGGCCGCCGGGGGCCGGTACAGCCCGAAGTTCGGGGCCTCGGGCGTGCTGTGGTTCGGGTCGGCGCCGAACTGCCCGCCCGGCCGGTTCATGCCAGCCTCCGGATCCCGGCAGTGATGCCCGCGGTAATCGGGGCGGTGATCCCGGCAGTAACGGTCAGGAACCTCTCGGGAAACAGGCGCAACGCGGTGGTATCCATGGCGGCGCTCCCGGGTCGGCGGCGGACGTCGGACGATCAATATCAAGAATCCATCACGATTCGACTTCTCGCCTCCCGTACTGCGACCTTTTTTCCGGACCTGTGGTAATTAAGGCCAGCTTGAGGATCCGAACGCGACCTGTGGACCACCGGAGCGCCAGACCCGCCCCTCCTGACACAATGCCGGCATGAGTGCCAGTCGTCCACGCGTCCTCTCCGGCATCCAGCCCACGGCCGAGTCGTTCCACTTCGGGAACTACCTGGGCGCGCTGCGGCATTGGGTCGCGCTGCAGGAGCAGGACAACGATTGCTTCTACTGCGTGGTCGACCTCCACGCGATCACGGTCAACCCCGATCCGGTGGCGCTGCGGCAGCGCACCCGCGCGTCGGCCGCCCAGTTGCTGGCGATCGGCGTCGACCCGTCGAGATCCACGTTGTTCCTGCAGAGCCAGGTGCCCGAGCACACCCAGCTCGCGTGGGTGCTGAGCTGCATCACCGGGTACGGCGAGGCCGGCCGGATGACCCAGTTCAAGGACAAGTCCGCCAAGCAGGGCAGCGCGGCCACCTCCGTCGGGCTGTTCACCTACCCGGTGCTCCAGGCCGCCGACATCCTGATTTACCACGCCGACGAGGTGCCGGTCGGCGAAGACCAGCGCCAGCACCTCGAACTCTCCCGCGACCTCGCCCAGCGATTCAACGCCCGGTTCGGCGACACCTTCACCGTGCCGCGGCCGCACATCGTCAAGGACACCGCGAAGATCCGCGACCTGCAGGACCCGTCGATCAAGATGAGCAAGACCGCGTCCTCGCCGAACGGGCTGATCGACCTGCTCGACGATGCGGCGCGGAGTGCGAAGAAGATCCGGTCCGCGGTCACCGACACCGGACGCGAGGTCGTCTTCGACGAGGAGAACAAGCCCGGCATCAGCAACCTGCTGACGATCTACTCGGCACTCAGCGGGCGCACGATCGCGCAGCTGGAGGCCGAGTACGCGGGCAAGGGCTACGGCGACCTGAAGAAAGACCTGGCGGACGTGGTCGTCGACTTCGTCACGCCGATCCAGAAGCGCACGGCCGAGTACCTTGCCGATCCGGCCGAGCTGGACACGATCCTCGCCAAGGGCGCCGAGAAGGCCCGGTCCGTCGCGGAGCCCACGCTGAAGACCGTCTACGACCGCATCGGGTTCCTGCCGGCCGCGGGACGCTGAGGTGAGCCGCACGATCGGGGTCGCCATCGGGATCCCGGAGCCCTGGGGCAGCGAACTGCGCCAGCACCGGGCCCTCGCGGGGGATCCGCAGGCCCAGTCGGTGCCGCCGCACGTCACGCTCGTGCCGCCCACCGAGATCCCCGGCGGCGATCTGTCCGACGTCGAAGAGCACCTGCGCAAGATCGCCGCCCGGCACAGCCCCTTCGAGCTGCACCTGCGCGGCACGGGCACGTTCCGGCCGGTTACCGACGTGGTGTTCGTCGTCGTCGCGGCCGGGATCGCCGAGTGCGAACAGCTCGAATCGGACGTGCGCAGCGGCCCGCTGATCCGCGAACTGCATTTCCCCTACCACCCGCACGTCACCGTCGCCCACGACGTGCCCGACCGCCAGCTCGACGCCGCCTACGACCGGCTCGCCGACTTCAACGCGCGGTTCCGGGTGTGGGGGTTCACCCTGTTCGAGCACGGCGCCGACGGCTACTGGCGGCCGCAGCGCGACTTCCCCTTCGCCGGCGCCGAGGTCGGGCCAGCCCCCGCGTGAGGCGTGTTTGCGGCCGGGTACTACCCGGTCGACGAAGGGGGACGCATGCCTGAGCGGGCGCGGCGAGTGCTGGGGTGGATCGAGGGGCGGCTGCGTGCCGTGCGGGTCCGCCTGCCGTGGCTCGACCACGCCTGGCGGGCGCTGCTCCGCTACGACCAGGTGCGCGGCTATCACCTGTCCGCCGCGATCACCTACTACACCTTCCTCGCGCTGTTCCCGCTGCTCCTGCTGGCCTACGCGGTGCTCGGGTACGTCGTCGGGCGCGACGCGGCGGCCACCCGCGCGGTCAGCGAGTTCCTCGCCCAGAACCTGCCCACGCTCGACGTCGCCTGGATCGCCGGAGCCCGGTACTCCGCCGGAGTGGTCGGCCTCATCGGCGTGCTCTACGCCGGGCTCGGCTGGATCGGCACCGTCCGCGAGGCGATCCACGACATGTGGGGCCAGGGCGAGGAGGAGGGCAGCTGGTGGCTCACCAAGCTCGTCGACATCGGGGTGCTCATCGCGCTGGCGCCGATCTCGGCCGCGTCGATCGTGCTGTCCGTGCTGGTCAATGGCGGTGCCGAGTGGCTGCTGCGCAAGCTCGGCGTGGAGGGCGCGCTGTCGGCCACGCTGCCACTCGTGGCGTTCGCCGGCGGCGTGATGATCAACTTCCTGCTGTTCGTCGTGCTCCTCGCCGGGCTGCCGCGGCTGCGGATGTCGTGGTCCCGGCTGGCCGGCCCGGCGTTGGTGGGCGCGGTCCTGTTCGAGGTGCTCAAAACCTTCAGCGGACTGGTCCTCGGCCTGACCATGGCGAATCCCGCCTACAAGCTGGTCGCCAGCGCGGTCGGCGTCCTGGTCTTCCTCAACCTGGTGAACAACCTGCTGCTCCTGTGCGCGGCCCTGACCGCCACGAGCAGCACCGGTGAGGTGCGCGAGCGGCGCGCCTTCTCGGCCCGGATCGGGCGGATCAGAACGAGACCCGCGCGGCGCGTACTGCCCGGCGCCGACGTCGGCGGAGCACCCGCAGTCTCATCGCCACCACGGTGACCAGCAGCAACACGGCCGCGCCCACGGCGAACCCGACGGCCGCCAGCTCGGGCAGGCTGTAGGTGCCGGACGGCACCCGCGCGCCGAGCGCGGCCGCCGAGCCCGGCACGGCTGCCCCGCCAGCGGGGGACGGTCGCGGGGCCACGTCCTCGGGGCTCACCAGCTTGCCGACCGGTTCGGCGTTCCGCGGGAGCGCGAAGCCCCAGTCCAGCAGGGCCGCGCCCTGCTGCCACAGCTTCTGCGGACGGTGCTGGCCCCGCAGCATCGTGACGACCAGCCGCCGCCCGTTCCGCTGCGCCGCCCCCATGTAGGTGTGCTGGGCCAGATCGGTGAAGCCGGTCTTCCCGCCGATCGCCCCCGGATAGCTCGTGAGCAGCCGGTTGTCGTTCTGGATCTGGAACGCCTTGAAGTGCGGCGGCTGCGCCGGGATCACCGCGCTCCGCGTGGCCGTGTACCGGCGGAACCCCGGCAGCGCGAAGTCGGCGCGCGCGATCAGCGCCAGGTCGTACGCCGAGGTGAACTGGCCCTTCCCGTCGAGCCCGTTCGCCGTGATGGCGGTCGTGTCCAGCGCGCCGATCCGGTGGGCCTCGGCGTTCATGCGCTCGATGCCGCCGGGGATGCCCTTGGATCCGCCCGCGAGCCTGGCCAGCGCGTTCGCGGCCTCGTTGCCCGAGTTGAGCATCATGCCCAGCGCGATCGTGTCGACGGTGTACTTGCCGCCCTTCACCAGGCCCACCGCCGAACTGCCCGGCTCGATCGCCAGGTCCTCGGCGGTGATCGTGACGACCTGCTTCGGATCCAGGCCGGGCAGCGCCGTGAGCGCGGTGAGCAGCTTCTGGGTACTCGCGGGCAGGTGCCGGGCGTGCGGCGCGCACGCGGCGAGGATCTCACCCGAGTCCAGATCCGCCAGGACCCACGATTGCGCGCTGATCGTCTTCGGCAGCGGTGCCGATCCGGCGGGGACGAGCAGGCCGCTGGTGCCGAGCGCGTCACCGCCGACCACGGGCTCGTCCGCGGGGCGGGGAGGAGGGACCGGCTCGGGCGGGAGCGGCTTGGCGCCGGGGAGCGGCGGCGCCTTCGCGACCGGGCACGGCACCGGCGTGGCTGCCTGCCCGGGTGCCGCCTGTGCGGGGGTGGCGAACAACGTGGGGGTGGCGAACAACGTGGGTGTGGCGAGGAGGGCGGTGGCCGCCAGCAGGGCGCACAGGTGGGGGCGGGACGGCATTCCCCTACGGTACCGGCCGGTTGCCGCGACTCACCCGTGTCCCGGCTCGGCGGTTCGGGGCCGGCGGCGCGGGGGCCGGTGAGCTGCGGGCATACTTTCGATCGTGGTGCTCTCGAAGCGGTGGTCCGTGTTCCTGGTGCTGGTCGCGGTGTGGACCTGGGTGGTGTGGCCGCGCTTCGCCAAGGCGATCTGGGACGATCCGCACTCCTTCCACGGCGGATCCCCGACGAGCTTCTTCTGGATCCACGCCGTGCTGATCGTCTCCGCGTTCGCGATCGGAACCGCGATCGGCGTGCTCGGCATCAAGGGGTGGCGAGCCGCCCGCTAGCGTCTACGCGCTGTCGACACCAAGAGCGTCCGCCCCTCAACGTCGCCGTCTTCTGGCACTGACCACGCAGCGCGGCCCGGGTCTGCCGAAACAGGCCCGGGCCGCGCGTGCGTGAGTGGCTAGCCGAGGGGGAACGCCGCGTATCCCTTGCGGGCTGTGACGCCGTTGACCATCGTGAAGGATCCGGCGATCTGGAGGCCGTCGGATCCGGCGAGCATGGCCCAGATCCCCGATCCGCCCTGGACCTTCGGCGAGTACGCCAGCATGGATCCGGTCGTGGAGTTCAGCGCGGCCAGTTCCGACCGCGGCCCGCCGTTGCCGAACTGCGGATCGAAGTGCCCGCCCGCGAACAGTGTCGTCCCGGACAGCGTCACGACCTGGGCGTCCCCGTCACCGAACTGGACCCACCGGCGCGCTCCGCTGCTGACGTAGTACGCCGCGACCCGGCCCCCGACGCCCGCCACCGCGGCGTAGACCATCGACGAGGTGACCGCGACGGACTTCACGATGCACGGATTGTCCGGATCGTTGCACTCGGCCGCCGGAGCCCACGGCAGCACGGCCCCGGTGGTGTTGTGGACCATCGCGAGGTACCGCCGCGGCTGGGTGCTCAGCGTCGAGAACTCGCCGCCCAGCACGAGCGATGTGGTCCCGGGCACGGGCGCGATGGAGTTGACCGCCCAGCTCGCCACGGGCTTCCAGGACGCGTCGAGTGCGCCGGTGGCCGGGTTGAGCGCGGCGGCCCTGGTCCGGGTCGTGGTGCCGATCTTGGTGAAGAGCCCGCCCGCGTACAGGCGGCTGTTGCCGTAGTAGAGGCTGCGGACCTCGCCGTTGCCGTTCGCCGTGAACGCGGTCTGGACGGTGCCGGTGGACACCGAGAGCAGCGCGAGATCCGATCGGCTGGCTCCGCCGATCGTGGTGAACGATCCGCCGGCCCACAGGCGGGTACCGTCCGTGGCTAGCGCGCGGATCGTGTTGTTCGCGCCGGGATCCCACCCGGTTACCGGCGCACCCGTCGAGGCGCTGAGCATCGCGATCCGGTTGCGCGGCCACGAGGTCCCGCTCGGCGACCGGACCGCCGTGAACGTCCCGCCGATGATGATCTTGTCCCCGGCCCGGACCATGGCGTAGACCTGCCCGCCGGTGACCGACCAGGCGGTGCTCGACGGAGTCGTGGAGTAGCTGGTGCCGCCGGCGGCGACCGCGGGCGCGGCGGCGAAGACGAGTACGGCCGCGGTGGCCGTCAGTGATGCGATGCGAGCGTGCACGTTGTGGATCCCCCCGTACGTGGTGGTGCAGGCGAACGGGGCCGGACGGCGTCGCCGTCCGGCCCCGGGTTCGGCCAGGTCAGCCGATTTGCAGCTGTGCTGTCACCAGCGGTGCGACGACCGGCCGGAACAGCGCGAAGTTCTTGATCGTGGCGTCGCCGGCGACCGGGCTGAACAGTCCGCCGATCCGCAGGCCGTCCGTGTCGGGCAGGATCGCCCAGACTCCCGTTCCGCCGTGCATGTCCGGCGCGAACGGAAGCACGCGGCCGGTGGTGGCGTCGATGGCCGCGAGTTCGGTGCGGGTGAGGTTCGCGCCCGCCAACTGCCCGAACAGCGGATCGTAGTGACCGCCCGCGTAGACCGTGTTGCCCGAGAGCGCGACGACCTGCACGTCGCCGTCGCCGTACTGGCTCCACTTCCGGACGCCCGTGGTGGTGTCGTACGCCGAGGCCCGCCCGCCGACCCCGCCGACCGCGGCGTAGACCAACGTGGACGACGCGGCGATCGACCGGACGATGCACGGGTTGCTCGGGTTGTCACAGTCCGCCGGTGGCGCCCACGGCTGCACGGCGCCGGTGAGCGCGTTCACCGAGGCGAGGTACTTGCGGGCCTGCCCGGTGACGGTCGAGAACTCGCCGCCAAGCGCGATGTTCGGGGTCCCGGGCACGGGAACCATGCCGTTGACGGCCCAGCTCGCGGTCGGCTTCCAGGCGTTGTCCAGCACGCCGGTGACCGGGTTGGCCGCGAACAGCCGCACCCGCTGCACCGCGTTGACCGTGGTGAACAGTCCGCCCGCGTAGATCCGTCCGTTGGCGAGCAGCAGCGAGCGGACCTCGCCGTTGCCGTTCGCGGCGAAGCCCGGGAGTACGGCGCCGGTGCTCGCCGACAGGGCCGCGAGGTCGGACTTGGCGACTCCGCCGATCGTCGTGAAGGATCCGCCGGCCCACACCGTGGCGCCGTCGGTGACCAGCGCCCGGACCGGCGCGCTCGCCCCCGGGTTCCACGTGGCGACCGGGGCGCCGGTGCTGGCGTCGATCATGGCGATCCGGTCGCGCGGCACGGACGGTCCGGTCGGGGGCTTGAGCGCGGTGAACGTGCCGCCGATGACGATGTTGTTCCCGACCCGGGCCATCGCGTAGATCTGGCCGCCGGTGACTGCCCAGGTCTTGACCGGGGTCGTCGAGTAGACGGTGTCCGTGCCGTCTGCGGACGCCGGTGCCGCCGTGGCCGTCGCCAGTGCCGCACCGCCGAGCAGCGCGGCGACGGCCAGATGTCTAAATCGGACTGCAAACATCCGTAATGCCCCCGTACATAGAGAACTGATCCCCACAGAACTGATTCGTGTGGGTTGTACCAGGGTGAGTGTGTAAACGCCGTCTGGGCAATGCCCCTCGCGGCCTGTCGAACATTAAGTCGCGAAACCGCGGGCTACGGCCTTCTGGCGGGGGCGGTGCAAACCCGTCCTGCGGATCGGCCACTGTGGACACCCGGGCGCCGGAGTCCGGCGCCGGGTCCTCGTCGAGGCTAGGCGGCGCGGCGGATCCGGCCGGTGATCGTGGCCGCGGCCGTCCCGACCGCGGCCGTGAGCGCCGGGGCCATGACCAGCAGCATCATCGCCGTGCCGAGGCTGTCCGACACCGCGTAGGTGGCCATGTCGGGCAGGCCGCTCCCCGGGAAGTCGCGGAGCTGACCGGCGTCGTACGGACCGCCGGCCGTGAGCAGGGTGGCCGCGCCGAGGACGAGGAACAGCCCCAGCCCGCCGACCACGCTCGCGAGCCGGGCGACCTGGCGGCCGGCTGCCCCGGATCCCCTCCGCCAGCCCGCCGCACCCCCCACGGCCGCCGCCGCGACCGGGATCGCCAGCAGGAGCAGGGAGTACAACGGCTGGGCCGGGTGCGACACCGCCGCGACACCGGCGATGGCCCATACGGCGGCCAGTCCGAGTCCGCTGGCCAGGGATGCGACCGCCGGGGCTCCCCGGCGCAGCGCGATCGCGGTGCCGGCGGTGTACGCGAGCAGGACGGCGGCGAAGAGCGCGAGCACCGGCCAGGTGCCGTGGGCGGTCAGGATCGCCGGGTAGCGGCCCATCCCGGCGGCGACGAGCCCGGCGCAGCCCACCGCTGCGGAGGACACGACCGCGAGCGGCCACCCGGCGGATCCGTTCCGCGGCGCCGGGAACAGCAGCGTCGCGACCGCGCAGCCGAGGGCGAACCGCCAGCGCGCGCCGCGCGACCTGACCTGCTCCAGTTCGCCGAGCATCGCCTCGCCCCACTCGGCCCGGTCGGCCGGCAACCGGCGGGTGATCGCCCCGAGTAGCCGGGCGGGCAGATCCACTGATGTCCGGGCCGGTCGCCAATCGAACAGCAGCACCAGCACGACGGCGAAAACCACTCCGCCGAGGATCGTGGCCATCACGCCTCCCGCCATTTCAGCTGGGCCTGCGGCCGTCGCTGGGGAATGGCCGCGCGCGCGGCGACCTCGTCCAGGCCGGCGGTCGTGATCCGATACAGGTGGCGAGGTGGCCTGCCGGGAAGGCCCTGTTCCCAGGTGGCCTCGAGCAGCCCGCGATCGGCGAGCCGGACCAGGATCGGGTACAGCGATCCGGACTTCAGCCCCAGGTCGGTACCGAGGTCGTAGCCATACCGCCACCGCCCCGGATCCGCCGCGAGGGCCTGCAAAACGCTGATCGCCTGAGCGGACGGCGGCCGGGCTCGGAGTGTCATGC
>JAOPVE010000362.1 GCA_025963185.1 Actinomycetes bacterium | reverse complement strand
GTGACCGGCGAGTTCAGGCTCGGCGGCCCTGGCGCGCTGGTCCGGCACCGGCTCGGATCCGCCTCGGCGGTCACCCTCGCCGCGATCGACTCCGACACGCAGTACCTGGAGCTCGCGACCGGGCTGGTGCCCAGCCTGCGTGCCCGCGGCGGGGAGTACGACGACGGGCCGGTCCCGCGGGGGTTCCTCGCGGGGCTCTCGGTGGGCCTCCCCGCGATCCCGCTGCTGCTCGGCGGGATCGCGATCCTGATCGTGTGGCTGGTGCGCCGCCACCGGGCCACTCGGCGAGTTGCGCTCGCGCCCGCTTTCCCCGCCCCCGTCTGGGCCGCACCGATCTGGCAGGCTCCTCCGCCCGAGACCGCCGCACCGGTGCCGAGTTCCGTGGACGGGTGGCGTTCGCCGGGCTGACAGTGGTGAAAAGTGGTCACGAAGTGGCCAGAAAACGGTCTGGGAAGTGACAAATCCGCGCGCCTACCTTCGTGTCGTCCGGTTGGAGACAAGCCTCCAGCCAGCGAAAACACCGAAGGAGACGTCATGTCCCGCAGGATCATCGCCGCAGCCGCCCTCGCCGCCGTCGCCGTTCCCGCCGCCATCCTTGGCACGGCCGCCGCGGCCCAGGCGAGCCAGTTCGTGGGCACCACGCTGCGGCCGGGCGAGCAGCGCTGCGTCCAGCAGTACGCCAGCTACCAGGTCCGGACCGAGGGGCACGCCAGCCTCGGCGGCGCGAAGTTCAAGCTCCAGTTCAACGGCGTCACCCTGCCGGGCACCGGATCCCCGGGCCTCGTCAACGACTGGACCGCCGAGGCCCGCCGCGCGTACGGAACCTTCCCCGGCCCGGGCTACTACGTGGCCTGCGTGACCAACAACGGCACCGCGAACACGAACATCCAGCTCCAGCTCCGCACGGACGCCGAGTTCGCCTAACCAGCCCCTTAACCCACCCGCCGGCCCACCAACCCCGAAGTGCGGTAACTGCGACCGGCTACCACCGGCCCCAGTTACCGCACTTCGCAATGCCCACGCACGTGTGGTTGACGCAAGCGGCAGGCCGGCTAGCGGGCGGCGGAGATTGCGGCGAGGACCTGGCCCGCGAGGTCCTTGCGGCAGATCAAGAGATCCGGCAGCACCGGATCGGGGTTGTTGTACCGCAGGGCCGTCCCGTCGAGGCGGGAGGCGTGGAGTCCGGCGGCGAGTGACACCGCGACCGGGGCCGCGGACGCCCATTCGAAGCCGCCCCCGTCGGCGAGGTACAGATCGGCCTCACCGCGAGCGACGGCCATCGCCTTGGCTCCCGACGATCCCATGGAAAGCAGTTCTGCGCCGAGCGGCCCGGCCACGGCGGACGCGTACTCGGGTGGCCGTGACCGGCTCACGAGCATCCGGAGTGGACCCCGATGGACGGATCGCGGCGCGGGCGGGTGCTCGCTGGACAGCGTCGGACCGAGCCCGGGCAACGCGACGGCCCCGGCGGCGAGTCGCCCACCTTCCCAGAGGGCCACGTGGACGGCCCAGTCGCTGCGCCCCGGCTCGCCGTACTCGCGGGTGCCGTCGAGCGGATCGATGATCCAGACCCGGTCGCTGTCGAGGCGCCCCGGATCGCCGAGAGCGCCGCCGGAGAGCACCGCGTCAGAGAGCACCGCGTCGCCGGGCCGGAGCCGCCGCAGGGCCGCGGTGAGGAACTCGTGGGCCCGGCGGTCGCCCTCGGCGCGGATCCGGTCGGCCGGAACGCCACGCAGGGTGCCGCGCAGCCGGAGCAGGATCACCCCGGCGTGGGTGGCGAGGAGCCGGGCCAGTTCGGGGTCGGACTCGCAGCTCAGCCGCGCGGCGGGAAACTCGCTTTCGGCGGGGTCAATCATGGCCACGGCCGGTGAGGTACCCGTCCGCCCGCAGGCGCGCGACGATGAGGTCGGCGGCGGCCTCGGCGCTGTGCTCGCCGGTGTCGATCGACAGGTCGGCGTCCTCGGGAGTCTCGTACGGGTCGGAGATGCCGGTGAATCCGGGCAGCAGTCCGGCCCTGGCCTTGGCGTAGAGGCCCTTGCGGTCGCGCTGCTCGCACACGTCGACGCCGGTCGAGACGTGGACGAGCAGGAATCCGCCGCTGTCGGTGGCCATCCGCCGCACCTCCCGCCGTGGCGCATCGTAGGGAGCGATCATCGCGCAGACCGCGACCCCACCGTTCTTCGCGATCTCCGAGGCGACGAAGCCGACCCGGCGGACGTTGAGGTCCCGGTGTTCGCGCGAGAATCCGAGCTCGCTGGACAGATGATGGCGTACGAGGTCGCCGTCGAGAAGGGTCACCTTGCGTCCGCCGAATTCGAGCAGCTTGATCTTGAGCACGTTGGCGACCGTGGACTTACCCGCGCCCGACAGTCCGGTGAGCAGGATCGTGAACCCCTGCTCGGATCGCGGCGGGTAGGCCCGCCGCAGCTCGGCGGCCACCTCGGGCAGCGTGAACCAGGCGGGCAGCGGATCGCCGTTCGCCAGCCGCCGCCGCTGTTCGGTGCCCGAGATCGACCACGCCGGGCCGTCGCCGGGCCCCAGCTCGCCGGCCGGCACGTACTGGTCGCGGCCGGGCGAGTACACGAGCTCGCCGAACGGCAGGATCTCGATGTCCAGCTCGCCGGCGACGGAGGCGAGCAGGTGCTGCGCCGCGTACGGGGCGTAGTAGCCGCCCGCGCCGGCGTGGTCGCGCCCGACGGCGAAGTGGGTGCAGCCGTAGTTCTGCCGGACGATCGCGTGCAGCACGGCTTCGCGGGGTCCGGCCATGCGCATCGCCAGGGGCAGCAGCGAGAGCATCGGCGAGGTCCCGGCGAGGGCGGGCAGCACGGCCTCGTAGCAGCGGACCCGGGTGTAGTGGTCGACGTCGCCGGGGGCGGTCACGCCGACGACGGGGTGCAGCAGCAGCGATCCGCCGGACTGTTCCGCGGCGCGCGCGGCCAGCTCGACGTGGGCCCGGTGCATGGGGTTGCGGGTGCCGAACGCGACGACGCGGCCGAGCCCGCGGCGGGCGAACTCGGCGCGCAGCTGGGCCGGGGTGTGCCGCAGCTCCCGGTTGTCGTAGTGCTCGGGCAGGGCGACGACGTCGAGGATCCCGGCCAGGCAGTGTCCGGCGGCCGGATCGAGGAGGTGCGCGACACCGGGGTGGGCCGGATCCGCGGTGCCGTACACCGCGAGCGCCTCGGCCGTGCGGTCCGGCGCGTAGACCTCGTCGACGTGCAGGACCCCGCGGAGCACCCCCTCGGGATCGCGCAGCGCGAGATCGCTGCCCACCACGACCGTGGCCGCGAACTCCGCGGGCACGTCGAACGTGATCGGGACGGGCCACAGCTCGCCACTGGCCAGCCGCATTCCGGCGCACACGGCGGCGTGGTCGGCGGATCCGAGGAAGCCGCGCAGCGGGGAGAACGCTCCGGTGCCGAGCAGTTCCAGGTCGCACAGCTGGCGCGGGGTGAGCACCCAGCTTGGCTGGTCGAGGGCCAGTTTGCGCAGCTCGTCGGCGCGGTCGGCGGCCACGACGAGATCCACGAGGACCTCACCGTGCGGGCGGACGAGATGACCCTGCACGGGCTGCTCCTCGGCGATCGTGGGGCGAATCGGGGCGCTTCGACGACCACCCAGGGCATCAGCCGCCAGGAAGGTAGAGCACCGCGCGAGGCCCAGTGATACGCCGGCCGCGCGCGAGACGCCCGCCTACAGCCGCACCCACGCGGTCTGGAGCGGACGCGGGAGCGGCGAGCGGACCGGAGTGATCAGCAGGCTCACGAGGCCGGGGAGGACGTCGAACCGGATGATGCCATTCTGGTCGGTCCGCGCCAGGAACGTGATCCCCTTGGACCGCACTTCGACGGTGGCTTCCGCCGGTGGCAGGACCTGCAGCGTGACGCGCACCGACTCGCCGGTCTCGGACGCGGTGACGCGCGCTCCCCGGTCGCCGGCGTCGACGCCGAAGTGCAGCCGCCGCACCGACGGATCGGCGAACGCGAGCCCCGCCGGATCTTCGTCGAGCAGCGAGTCGAACACGAGGTCGGCGACCTCCGCCGACGGGCCGGCGTCGAACGCCCGCCGTGCGGCGTCCAGCACTGACTCTGGGACCGATCCCACGCCACTCCCCTCCGGCGCCGGGTCGTCCGGCACGTCCCAGGGTCTCGGCGCCGCGTCGTCCGGGTGTTCAGAACCCCCGGACGTCTGCGGCGTCACCTGACCTCCACCTAGGAAGAGTTCGCGCGGGCGCCAGACATACCGTCGGCCGGCACCAGTCCCTTAAGTTTCTCTAAACAGCGCCGCCGGGTGGGGCCGATACTGCCGACCGGGATGCCCATGGCCGCCGAGATCTCCTCGTAGCTCGGCGCCGGATCGAGCATCAGCATGCCCATGAGCTGCCGCTCGCGGACGGGCAACAGCTCAACGACCCTGCGGACCTCGTCGTTCCGCTCGGCCCGCAGCAGCCCCGCGTCCGGACCGGGTTCGCCCTGGTACAGCGGATCGCTGGCCGGATCGGGGTGGCCGTCGACCAGCACGAGCCGCCGGGTCCGGGCCTGGAGCCGCAGGCACTCGCGCCGCGCGGTGGTGGCCAGCCAGGCGCCGACCCGGCCGGGATCGGTGAGCCGTTCGATGTTCTCGACGAGGCGCAGCCAGGTGGTCTGGCTGACGTCGGCGGCGTCGCCGTGGCGCAGCCGGTGGTTGCGGATGATGGCCCAGATCAGGCCGCTGTACGCCGTGACGAGCGCCTCCCACGCGCGCCGGTCACCTGCGGCCGCGGCGGCGACGTGGCCGGCCGCCTCGGCGGGCTGGAGGGTCATGCGGACTGTGCGGTGGCCAGGTGGCGCGGGTCCGGGCCGAGCCGCAGGTATGCGCCGGACTCGCGGCGGACCTGCGTGTCGAGCCACGGTCCCGGATCGGCCGGTGCGCGCCCGCCGAGCTGGGCGAGCCGTAACCAGATCAGCTCGCAGGTCTCGGCGGCGGCGGTGGGGCTCAGCCCCGCGGCCACGGCCTGGCGCCAGAGCCGGGCGGCATGGGCCTCGACGGTGCGGTGCCAGACCTCGGCGTTCGCCGGGGCGGGGCTCGCGTCGGCCAGCTGCATGGGAAACCTCCTCCGTGAGGTGACGTCACTCGATCTCTGGCCGCACCGCGGCGACACCGTCACGAATGGGACCCGATCCCGAGCGTGACCTAGTGGCCGCAGAAAGCCAGAAATGCAGTTCCCGGACCATCCACACCGAATTCCGGAGGCATCTCGTATGACCCCCGGCTCCAGCCGGACTTCCGGCGAGCGGGCCACCGCCCCCGCGGTGATCGCAAGGGCAACCGTAGCGCACTCGGGCCACCCCAAACACGCCACTGGGCAAAACGAATTGAGTACGGAAACCGACTCGCGGCGTTCCCATGACGGTGCCGTTACCGCATGTTACAGATGCCCCATTGACCCCCGGATCGCCGAGCGCCAATCAATCACACAATTCCTACTGGATTAACCGGCATGGTAGGTGTTCTGGGCGTTCGGGAGGCTCTCGCTCATCAGTGCCTCGGTGGCGTCGGCCGCCCGGTCCACGAGGAACGGCAATTCCTTGCGCTCGGCGGCGCTGAAATCCTTGAGCACATAATCGGCCGGATCCTGGCGACCCGGCGGGCGGCCGATTCCGAATCGAACGCGGAGATAGTCACGCGTCCCGATCAGGCGGCTAATCGACCGGAGCCCATTGTGGCCATTGTCGCCACCGCCGCATTTCAGCCGGAGGGCACCGAATGGAATATCCAGTTCATCGTGGATGACCACGATATTCGCGGGCGGAATCTTGAAGAAATCACGCAGCGACCCGACCGGGCTGCCGGAGTTGTTCATGTAGGTCATCGGCTTCGCGAGTACCACCCGCAGGCCCGGATACCCGCCGATCCGGCCCTCGACGACCTCCGCACGGGATTTGTGCAGCTTGAACCGGCCGCCGGCCCGCTCGGCGAGCAGGTCGGCGACCATGAAACCCACGTTGTGCCGGTTGCCGGAATAGTCAGGGCCGGGGTTTCCCAGCCCGACGATCAGGAACGGCTCGTCAGACATCTGGGTCACCCCGGCCCGGTAGGACGTGTGCGCGGCGTCAGGACGCCGAGGTGTCCTCGGACGACTCCGTGGAGGCCGTCTCCGGCGTGCCACCGGCCAGGTCAGCCTCGACGTCGGCGGCGCTCGGGGCGGCGGCGATCGCGACGACCATCGCCTCGGGGTCGCCGATCAGGGTGGATCCCTGGGGCAGCGTGATCTGTCCGGCGAGGATCTGGTCGCCCACGACGAGACCCTCGATGCTGACCTCGATGCCGTCGGGCAGGTGGGTCGCCTCGGCCTCGATCGTCATGCTGGTCATCTCGTGGTTGACCAGGCCGTCACGCGCCGCGTCGCCGACCAGGTTGACCGGGACCTCGACCGTGACCTTCTCGCCACGGCGGACCAGCAGCAGGTCGACGTGGTCGAACGTGCCCTTGAGCGGGTCGCGCTGGATCGCCTTGGGCAGCGCCAGCTCGGACTTGCCGTCGATGTCGATCGTCAGCAGGGTGTTGATGCCGTGCTTGATGGCCTGCGCGAAGTCGCGCGCCGGCAGGGCGATGTGGCGCGGCGCGGTGCCGTGGCCATACATGACGGCGGGTACTTTTCCGGCCCGGCGCGTGCGGCGAGCGCCGCCCTTGCCGAACTCGGTGCGGGGCTCGGCGGCGATACGGACCTCGGACACGGCGAAAACTCCTCGAAAGCAAGCGATCTGTGGCTGTCGGCGGTGGTTGCCGGGCGGGGCCGAGTAGATGGGTGCCGCTCGCCGCGGAATCCACCGCGTCGATCACGGAGCCGAAGTACAGGCGTCCCTCGCCGGGCAACCTCGCCAGTGTAGCCATTAGCGGTTCCAGAAAACGAACCGGCCGGCGCGGCGCGTTCCCACCGGGTTGGTGCGGAGCGCGCCGCAACGGCCGCTAGCTCGCGCCGCCGAACAGGCTGGTCACCGATCCGTCGTCGAAGACCTCGCGGATCGCCCGCGCGATCAGTGGCGCGATCGGCAGGACGGTGAGCTTGTCCAGGTGCCGCTCCGGCGGGACCGGCAGGGTGTTGGTCAGGACGACCTCGCTGATCCGGCTGTTCTTCAGCCGCTCGGTCGCCGGATCGGAGAGCACGCCGTGGGTGGCCGCGACGATCACGTCCGCCGCACCGGCGTCGAACAGGGCGTCGGCCGCCTTGGTGATGGTGCCGCCCGTGTCGATCATGTCGTCGACCACGATGCAGACCCGTCCGGCCACGTCGCCGACCACGCGGTTCGCGACGGCCTCGTTCGGGATCAGCGGATCGCGGGTCTTGTGGATGAACGCCAGCGGGGTGCCGCCGAGATCGTCGGTCCACCGCTCGGCCACCCGGACCCGGCCGGAGTCCGGCGCGACCACGGTCAGGTTGTCGGCCGCGTACTTGCCCTTGATGTACTCGGTGAGCAGCGGCATCGCGAACAGGTGATCCACCGGCCCGTTGAAGAAGCCCTGGATCTGGGCCGTGTGCAGGTCGACGGTGAGGATCCGGTTCGCGCCCGCCGTCTTGAACAGGTCGGCCATCAGGCGGGCGGAGATCGGCTCGCGCCCACGGTGCTTCTTGTCCTGCCGCGCGTACGGGTAGAACGGCAGGACCACGGTCGTGCGCTTGGCCGATCCTCGCTTGAGGGCATCGACCATGAGTAGCGCCTCGACCAGCCACTGGTTGACCGGCGTGGTCATGCTCTGGATCACGAACGCGTCGGACCCGCGCACCGACTCCTTGAAGCGCACGAAGATCTCGCCGCTGGCGAAGTCATACGCGGTCGTCGGGGTGACCTGGGTACCCAGTTCGCTGGCGATCTGCTCGGCCAGCTCCGGGTAACCCCGCCCGGAGAGCACCAGCAGGCTCTTTCGGTTCTCTGAGTGGATACTGCCCATGCGACTGTTCACGGCCCCTTCGGTGGTGCTTCACTTTTCGGTCTCCGCGGGCGGCTCGCCCGCAGAGGCTCCGGAGACGGGCCCACCCGGCTCGTCTCCCGTCTGTGATCCCCCCGAAGATCCGGCAGCGCGGGCCCGTGCGGCCGCCTCCGCTGCCGGTGTACCCGCCCGGCGCCGCTCCACCCAGCCCTCGACGTTGCGCTGCCGGGCTCGCGCGACCCCCATCGCGCCCGGCGGAACGTCGTCGGTGATCACCGATCCGGCCGCGGTGTACGCGCCGTCGCCGATCGTCACCGGCGCGACGAACATGTTGTCGCTGCCGGTACGGACGTGGCTGCCGATGGTGCTGTGCTGCTTGCGGACCCCGTCGTAGTTGACGAACACCGACGAGGCGCCGATGTTCGAGTGCTCGCCGATCGTGGCGTCCCCGACGTAGGTCAGGTGCGGCACCTTGGAGGCCGCGCCGATGTCGGCGTTCTTGGTCTCGACGAACGTGCCGATCTTGCCGCCCTCGCCGAGCACCGTTCCGGGCCGCAGGTAGGCGAACGGGCCGACGGTGGCGCCCGCGGCGATCCGGGCGCCCTGGCTGTGGGTGCGGACCACGGCCGCGCCCTCGCCGACCTGGGTGTCGGTCAGCGTGGAGTCGGGCCCGACCTGCGCGCCCGCGCCGATCACCGTGGACCCCTGGAGCTGCACGTTCGGGTAGATCACGGCGTCACGCCCGATCGTCACCCCGGCGTCGATCCACACGGTGGCCGGATCCACCACGGTCACGCCCTCGCGCATCCAGGCGTCGAGGAGCCGGTCGCGCAGCAGCGCCCGCAGCAGGGCCAGCTCGACACGGTCGTTGCAGCCGAGCGTCTCGCGGTAGTCCGGCGCGACGACCGCGGCCACCGGGTGCCCGTCCCCGCGGAGCAGCGCGACCACGTCGGTCAGGTACTCCTGGCCCTGGGCGTTGTCGGTAGTCAGGCGCTTGAGTGCGGCGCGCAGCAGCGGACCGTCGAACGCGAACATCCCCGAGTTGATCTCGTGGATCGCGCGCTCGGCGGGGGTGGCGTCGCGCTGCTCGACGATCCGCTCGAGTGCGCCGTCGGCGTCGCGGACGATCCGGCCGAGGCCCGTGGGATCGGGGACCGTGGCCGAGAGCACCGTGGCCGCGTTGTTCGCCCCGGTGTGCTCGGCGATCAGCTCGCGCAGGGTCCCGGTGGTGAGCAGCGGCGCGTCCCCGTTGAGAACCACCACGGTGCCCGGCTCCTCGGGCAGGGCTTCGAGCGCCCGCCGGACCGCGTTCCCGGTGCCGAGCTGCTCGGTCTGGTGCGCGGTGATCGCCTCGGGCGCGACGTCTGCCACGTGCGCGGTCACCGCTTCCCTGGCGTGCCCCACGACGACGACGAGGTGCTCCGGATCGAGCGCCTGCGAGGCCGCCAGGACATGGCCGACCAGGGTGCGCCCGCAGATCGGGTGCAACAGCTTCGACGTCGCGGATTTCATCCGGGTGCCCTCGCCCGCGGCGAGAACGACGACGGCAGCAGGACGCACGGAACTGGCCGCGCTGGTCACAGCGGTCTCCCCTCGGGGGCAACGGGTCGCTTCACTCTAACGAGAGCGGCCACCGCGCGAGAACCGGTGCGAGCTGCGCCCACAGACCGGAAACGGGGTTCATCAACGCTCGGCCGCCAGGACTCGAACCTGGACAAGCGACACCAAAAGACGCTGTGCTGCCTATTACACCACGGCCGAAGGGGTGAGACTCTCGGCGATTCTTGCATGCCCGGACACGATCCCACGCGGCAGTTCCGAGCCGGACTCGTTTCCGCTTCGCGTGGCGCCGCGCCGATAATTAACCTACGCTGGCGTAAGTTACGGATACGTAGCCGATCTCGCTGCTGGCTGAACGCCGCACAGCGGCCGACCGTAGGGATTCTCATGACTCCTCCGCGCACTGCCGTGGCCAGCGCACCTGCCGCCACGGAGAGCGGGCCCCGGTCGCTGACGGGCGACCGCCAGCCCTGGTACGCCCTCGCCGTCCTCTGGATCTTCGTGCTCGTGCCCTTCGTCGGGCTCGCCGCCGCGATCCCCGTCTTCTGGGGCTGGGGCCTGACCTGGCGGGACGCGATCCTCGGTGTGATCTTCTTCAACCTCGGCGGGTTCGGCATCACGGTCGGCTTCCACCGGTACTTCACGCACGGGTCGTACAAGGCCAAGCGCTGGCTGCGGATCGCCCTCGCGATCGCCGGCACCCTGGCGATCGAGGGGCCGGTCACCCGCTGGGTCGCCGACCACCGCCGCCACCACGCGTTCAGCGACAAGGATGGCGACCCGCACTCCCCCTGGCGGTACGGATCGACCCTGCGCGGGCTGTCCAAGGGCTTCTTCCACGCGCACGTCGGCTGGCTGTTCGACGCCGAGCAGACCAACCGCGAGCGGTTCGCCCCCGACCTGCTCGCCGACAAGGACATCCGCCGTGTCGACGCGATGTTCGTGCCGATCGTGCTGGTCTCGGTGTTCCTGCCGGTGCTGATCGGCGGCCTCTGGGCCGGATCCTGGCAGGGCGCCCTCTCGGCGTTCTTCTGGGCCAGCGTCGTGCGGATCGGCCTGCTCCACCACACCACCTGGGCGATCAACTCCGTCTGCCACATCGTCGGCGAGCGCCCGTTCAAGACCACCGACAAGGCCGCCAACTTCTGGCCGCTCGCCCTGCTCTCGTTCGGCGAGTCGTGGCACAACCTGCACCACGCGGATCCGACCTGCGCGCGCCACGGCGTCCTGCGCGGCCAGATCGACACGTCCGCCCGGGTCATCTGGGCCTTCGAGAAGTTCGGCTGGATCCACGACGTCCGCTGGCCCCGTCCCGATCGCCTCGACGCAAAACGCATCTGACCCCATGGCGGACGCCTGGCAGGATGCACGAGTGACCGAGCCAGACAAGAGCAACGGACGTGGCGCCGCGCGCGTCCGCATGACCGGCAAGGAACGCCGCGAACAACTGCTCAACGTCGGCCGGACCCTGTTCGCCGAGCGCGGCTTCGAGGCCACCTCGATCGAGGAGATCGCCGCCAGGGCACACGTGAGCAAGCCCGTCGTCTACGAGCACTTCGGCGGCAAGGAGGGGCTCTACGCCGTCGTCGTCGACCGCGAGATGAGCCACCTGATGGCCATGGTGACCAGCGCGCTGACCGGCGGGCACCCCCGTGAGCTGTGCGAACAGGCCGCCCTCGCGCTGCTCACCTACATCGAGGAGGAGACGGACGGCTTCCGGATCCTCGTCCGCGACTCCCCCGTCACCAGCGCGACCGGCAACTTCTCGTCGCTGATCAACGACATCGCCAGCCAGGTCGAGCACATCCTGAACAAGGAGTTCAAGACCCGGGGGTACGAGACCAAGCTCGCCGGGCTGTACTCGCAGGCGCTCGTCGGCATGGTCGCGCTGACGGGCCAGTGGTGGGTCGAGGTGCGCAAGCCGAAGAAGGAGGAGGTGGCCGCGCACCTGGTCAACCTCGCGTGGAACGGCCTGCACAACCTCGAGGCCAAGCCCCGCCTGGTCACCGGGTAGCGATCCCGGGGCTCACGTCACGTTGAACGCCTTCATCTGGCACTCGTTGAGCAGCTTCTGCTGGTTGTCCGGCGGGAGCCCGCCCGCGAACTCCAGGAACCCGGGCGGATCGCTCGAACCGCTCACGGCGATCCCCTTGGACTTCGCGCAGGACAGCCACCGGTCGAACTTGTCCAGGTAGCCAGGATCCAGCCGCTTGGCCCGCTCCCACGGCTCCTCGGGGTTGAGGTACTCGCACTTCTTCGAGGCTTCGGCGTAGTGGGTGCGCAACTTATCGCCCGAGTTCGCCCCCTCCTTCTTCATGCAGGCATCCCACGGCTGGGTGAGCGCCGCCCGTTCCTCGGTGGTCGCATCGGGCCGGATGAGCGGCCGCTCGGACGGCGACGGGGCAGCGGCCGGGGTGGATCCGGGCTTCTCCGACACGGCGGACGCCACCTGCGGCGACCCGCCAGCGGACTGGCTCTGCCCCCCGCACCCACCGGCGAGACCGACGGCACACAGGGTCACTACTACGGCAGCCGGACGCACCAGCCGCGACGAGAACACGATCATCCGCCCATGCTGACCACCACTTATGAAGCCACCGTCAGCACGCCGTACTCATCCTCCCGCCTCTCCCCACCCTCATTCGCGAAGTGCGGTAATCGCGGCCGGTCATAGGCGGCTTTTCTTACCGCACTTCGGGTGGGGTGCCGGGGTTGTCCACACGCGCTTGTCCACAGCGAGGGTCGCCGTCCACAGATTCGGGCTGGGCGCCCTGCGGAGGGCCGCGGGGGCGGGAGCGTTGGCACATGCGAACGACAGAGGATTGGCGCGCGTTGCTCGCCCGGCAGGCTCGCGTGGTCTCGGCGCGCCAGGCGGCAGGCTTCGGGTTCACGAGGCACGCCGTGGCCGCCCAGCTAGGCGCGATGCGGTGGCAGCGGGTGGCGCCCCGCGTGTACGCGACGTACTCCGGGCCGCTCGCCGAGCCGTCCCAGGAGTGGGCTGCCCTGCTGTACGCCGGTCCCGGCGCGCTGCTCAGTCACGCCACCTCGGCGGCGGTGTGGGGGCTCCGGCCGCGCGAGGACGGTCCGGTCGACGTGGTGATCCCGAACGGCCGAAAGGCGCGCACACAGGTGCCGCTGGTGCGGATCCACCGATCGCGGCTGGACGCGGACCCGGTGTGCGCCGAGCGCGATCCGCCCCGGACCAGCGTCGAGGCCACGGTGTTCGACCTGGCCGGATCGCTCGGCGACCAGCTCACCCTGCTCGCCCGCGCGATGCAGCTGAGACTGACGACCGAGCCGAGGCTGCTCGCCGAGCTGGACCGGCGTCGCACCCAGCGATGGCGGCCCCTGCTGCGGGAGGCCCTCGGCGGGGTGGCGGAGGGGGCCGAGTCAGTACTGGAACTGCGGTATCTCCGGGACGTGGAACGAGCGCACGGGCTGCCGCCGGGCGAGCGGCAGCGGTCCGCGGACAGCACGTTCCAGGACGTGTACTACCCCGGCTTCCGGCTCGTGGTCGAGCTGGACGGGCGGCTCGGGCACGCCGATCCGGGGAGCGCGTGGCGGGACATGGCGCGCGACAACAGGTCGGCACTGCGATCCGAGACAACTCTGCGCTATGGCTGGGCCGACGTGACCGGCCGCCGGTGCGCGGTCGCCCGCCAGATCGCCTCGCTGCTCCGGGACCGCGGCTGGACGGGCCCCACGGACCCGTCCGAGTGCGAGTTCTGCAACGGCCTCTAACCGGCAAGTGCGGTAACTGCCGCCGCCTATGACCGGCCGCGGTTACCGCACTTCGGAGGGCGCGGTTACGCGGTTACGCGGGGGCGGTGGCGGGAGACTCGGCCGTAGAGGCCGTGGCTGAGCAGGAGCATGCCCACGACGAAGGAGACGTTCACGTTCCGGACCGAGGAGGCCAGGTAGTTCGCGTCGGTGCGGATCACGCACAGCATGACCAGGCCCGCGAGTATGAAGACGGCGCCGAGCGCGGTGTTCGTGGCGACGTCGAGGTTGCGCCCAACCACCGTCGCGATGAGCACGCCGATGCCCACGACCAGCGACAACACCGAGAACGCCGGGTTGGTCGACAGGTACAGCACCGTCTTGCCGCTCTGGTCGAAGAAGCTCAGCGACGAGGTCTGGATCCAGCCGGCGATGCCGAAGGCGATCAGGCCGACGCCCGTCAGCAGCGCCAGTCCGCGGTAGAAGCCCCGAAGCGGGTGGTCAACCGGAAGGTGCGACATCGTGGTCCTCTCGTCATGCCACCGCACGTACCGGCCGATTCTCCCCCACCAGTCCCAGGACGCGCGCGCCGGGGGCCAGCGAGTCACACGTCGTCGGAGAGCTCCAGCCACTGCTCCTCGGCCGCTTCGCGCTGGGTGTGGAGGTCGCGGAGCCGGGCGTCGAGATCCGCGACCTTGGCGTAGTCGGTCGCATGGTCGGCGAGCTGAGCGTGCAGGTCCTTCTCCTGCGTGTCGAGCTTGGCGATCAGCCGTTCGAGCCGCCCGAGCTCCTTCTTCGCCGCGCGGGAGTCGGTCTTCGGCGCGGCCGCGGGGGCCGCGGAAACAGGCGAAACCCCCGCTGCGGATCGCCGGGCCAGGTACTCGTCCACCCCGCCGGGAAGCATCCGCAGGTGGGCGTCCCCGAGCAGGGCCCAGATCGTGTCGCACACGCGTTCGAGCAGGTAGCGGTCGTGGCTGACGACAATGAGGGTGCCGGGCCAGGAGTCCAGGAGGTCTTCGAGCGCGGTCAGGGTGTCGATGTCGAGGTCGTTGGTGGGCTCGTCCAGGATCAGCACGTTGGGCTCGCCCATGAGGAGCCGGAGGAGCTGAAGCCGCCGCCGCTCGCCACCGGACAGGTCGCCCACGGGGGTCCACTGGCGGGCCGAGGTGAAGCCGAACATCTCGGCGAGCTGGCCAGCGGACAGGTCCCGGTCGCCCACCCGGATCCGCTGCGCGACCTCCGAGACCGCCTCCAGTACCCGCAGCGCGGGCGGCAGCTCGGTGACCTCCTGGGACAGGTGCGCCACCCGGACGGTCTGCCCGGTGAGCACCTTGCCAGTATCCGGGGTGAGGGACCCCGTGAGCAGGCGCAACAGCGTGGTCTTGCCAGCCCCGTTGACCCCGACGAGGCCGAGCCGGTCACCGGGGCCGATCCGCCAGGTGACGTCGTCGAGCAGTCGCTTGGACCCGAACGCCAGCGACACGTCCTCGACGTCGTAGACCTGCTTGCCGAGCCGGGTCGAGGCGAATCGCCGCAGCTGGACGGTGTCGCGGGGGGCGGGCTCGTCGGCGATCAGGGCGGTGGCCGCGTCGATCCGGAACTTGGGTTTGCTCGTTCTGGCGGGGGCGCCGCGCCGGAGCCAGGCGAGCTCCTTGCGCAGGAGGTTCTGCCGGCGTTCCTCGGAGGCGGCGGCCTGGCGGGTGCGCTCGGCCCTGGCCAGCACGTACGCGGCGTACCCGCCCTCGTAGGCGTTGACCTGCCCGCCCGCGACCTCCCAGGTGGCGGTGCAGACCGCGTCGAGGAACCAGCGATCGTGGGTGACGACCAGCAGCGCGCAGCGCTTGGCGACGAGGTGCTCGGCGAGCCAGGCCACACCCTCGATGTCGAGGTGGTTCGTAGGCTCGTCGAGTACCAGCAGGTCAGCCTCGCGGATCAGCAGCGCGGCCAGCGCCACCCGCCGCCGCTCGCCGCCGGACAGGGGGCCGATCGGCGAGTCCAGGCCGATCGCGTCGAGCCCGAGCCCGTCGAGGACCTTCCGGATGCCCGAGTCACCGGCCCACTCGTGCTCGGCCCCGAACCCCTCCCCGAGCCAGGCGGTACCGAGCACGACGTCCCGGACCGTGGCCTGCGGCGGCAGCACCACGGACTGCCCGAGCACGCCGAGCCGCAGGTCGGAGCGGAGCGTGACGCGGCCCGAGTCGGCGGGCTCGGCCCTGGTGATGAGATTCAGCAGCGTGGTCTTGCCGGCGCCGTTGAGGCCGACGATGCCGATCCGCTCGCCGTCGCCGACGCCGAGGGACACCCCCTCGAGCAGGGCGGTCGTGCCGTGCGCCTTCGAGACGGCCTCGAGGTTGACCAGGTTTGCCACAGAGCTGCCTTACGTCGTGTCGGGTGAGCTGGTTCGTCTGGTGATGTGATTCGTCGGGTGAGTTAGTCGTCGGAGGAGATGATGCGCGCGCCGGGGACTGGTCCGTACGCCGTGCGGACCGTACGGCACACCCCGCGCCCGGCCAGCGCGGCGGCGATCCGGACCGCGTGGGAGGCGTCCTCGGCGAGGAAGAAGCAGGTCGGGCCGGATCCGGAGACCAGCGCGCCGAGCGCCCCCTCGTCGACACCGGCGGCCAGCGAGCGGCGCAGGGACGGCCGGAGCGTGAGCGCCGCGGGCTGCAGGTCGTTCGCGAGGGCCGCACCGAGCCCGGCCGCCGAGTCGGCCCGCAGCTCGCCGAGCAGCCGCTCGGCGGGCGGGGCGGGCGGCAGGTGGGTTTCGGCGCGAAGCCGGTCGAGGGTGGCGAAGACCTCGGGCGTGGACAGGCCGGCGTCGGCGAAGCCGATCACCCAGTGCCGCTGCCGGGGGGCCAGCACGGGGCTGAGCAGCTCGCCCCGGCCCGTGCCCAGCGCGGTACCCCCGGCCAGCGCGAACGGCACGTCACTGCCCAGGTCGGCGGCGATGCCGTGCAGTTCGCGGCGGGACAGCCCGGTGCCCCACAGCCCGTCGCAGGCGACCAGCGCGGCGGCCGCGTCGGCGCTGCCCCCGGCCATGCCGCCGGCCACCGGGATGCCCTTGTGCAGCGCGAGAGCGGCCTGGGGCGCGACGCCGGCGTACCGGGCGAGCGCGTGTGCGGCACGGATCACCAGGTTGTCCTCGTCCACCGGCAGCTCGTCCGCGCCCTCGCCCGTGATCGTCAGCGACAGCGGACCCTCGGCGGCGGTCAGCTCGTCGTAGAGGGACACGGCGTGGAACACGGTCTCCAGCTCGTGGTAGCCGTCGTCGCGCAGCGGCCCCACGCCGAGGTGGAGGTTGATCTTCGCGGGCACCCGCACGCGGACCGTCATCGCGCGGCCACCTCGGCGATCCGGGCGAACGCGGCCACGTCGAGGGATTCGCCGCGCGCTTGCGGGCTCACCCCGGCCGCGACCAGCAGTTCCTCGGCGCGCGAGGGCGATCCGGCCCACCCGGCGAGCGCCGCCCGGAGGGTCTTACGGCGCTGGGCGAACGCGGCATCGACCACGGCGAAAACCTGCTTACGGATCGACGGGTCAGCGGGCGGGTCCCGGCGGATCAACCGGACCAGCCCCGAGTCCACGTTCGGGACCGGCCAGAACACCGCCCTCGGCACCGGACCGGCCCGCCGCACCTCGGCGTACCAGGCGGCCTTGACGCTCGGGATCCCGTAGGTGCGCGATCCGGGCGGTGCGGCCAGCCGGTCCGCCACCTCGGCCTGGACCATCACCAGGCCGGTGCGCAGCGAGGGCAGCAGCTCCAGCAGGTGCAGGACGACGGGCACGGCCACGTTGTACGGCAGGTTCGCCACCAGGGCGGTCGGGGGCGGACCGGGGATCTCGGCGATCCGCAGCGCGTCGCCCTCGATCACCCGCAGGCTGGACCCGGGGGCCCGCTCGGCCACCGTGCCGGGCAGCGCGGCGGCGAGCACCGGATCGATCTCGATCGCCACCACCTCGTCCACCTCGGCGACGAGCCCGAGGGTGAGCGAGCCCAGGCCAGGGCCCACTTCGAGCACGACGTCGGACGGCTGGAGTTCGGCCGCCTTGACGATCCGCCGGATGGTGTTCGGATCGTGGAGGAAGTTCTGCCCGAGCGTCTTGGTGGGGCGTACCCCGAGCGACTCGGCGAGCGAGCGGATCTCGGCGGGGCCCAGGAGCGCGGCCGCTCTCACGAGGTCAGCGCGAAGACGCGCTCGCCGTTCGCCCAGACGGCCGCGCACAGCTCGTCGAGGTCGTCACCCCGGATCTCGGCCAGCGCGCGGATCGTCAGCGGCGTCAGGTACGGCGCGTTCGGCTGACCCCGGTACGGCATCGGCGTGAGGAACGGCCCGTCGGTCTCCACCAGCAGCAGCTCACGCGGGGCCAGCTTGGCGGCTTCGCGCAGGTCAGCGGCGTTCTTGAAGGTGAGGGTGCCCGCGAACGACATCACGTACCCGTGCTCGGCACAGGCCTTGGCCAGCTCGGGACCGCCGGAGAAGCAGTGGAACACGACCCGCTCGGGCGCCCCCTCCTCGGCGAGCACCCGCAAGACGTCGTCGTGCGCGTCCCGGTCGTGGATCACCAGCGCCTTGCCGTGCCGCTTCGCGATGTCGATGTGCGCGCGGAAGGAGCGTTCCTGCTGCTCACGGCCCTCGTCGCCGGTGCGGTAGTAGTCGAGCCCCGTCTCGCCGATGCCGCGCACCTCGGGCCGGGCGGCGAGCGCGTCGATCTCGGCGAGCTGGCCGTCCAGATCGGCGAGCACCGGCGCCTCGTTGGGGTGCAGGGCCACCGTGGCGAGTACCCGGTCGTGCTCGGCGGCCACCTCGGCGCCCCACCGCGAGGACGGCACGTCGATGCCGACCTGCACGATGCGCTCGACCCCGACCGCCGCGGCCGCGTCGAGCGCCTCGGCGATGTCGGTGCCCTGCAGGTCGAGGTGGGTGTGGCTGTCGAGGATCGGCACCGCGAGCGGCTCGGGCGCCGGTGGCTTCTCCTGGATCGGCCTCGCTGCCGCCCCGCCGAGAGTCAGCTTGGTACGGCTCTTCGTCACGCGCCCTCCAGTCTGGCCAGTTCCTCGTCGACGATCGAGGGTTCGAGCTTGCGGAACACCGGGGTCGGCGGCGCGAGCGGGCGCCCCACCTCGAGCGGGACCGGCTCCCACTTGGCCTGGACGCCCTCGTACTCGCCGGTGATCACCGGGTAGCTGCGCTCGCCCTCGGTGACCTCGCGGATCTCCGGCGAACCGGACCACGTTCCGGTGCCGCCGAGCAGCTCGTGGACGCGCTGGCCGGTGTGCGGGAGGAACGGCGTGAGCAGCGTCTTCGCGTCGTCCACCACCTGAAGGGCGACGTGCAGGATCGTGTCCCGCCGATCCGCGTCGGCTGGGTCCTTGAGCTTCCACGGGGCCTGGTCGGACAGGTACTTGTTCGCCTCGGCGACCACCCGCATGGCCTCGCCGATGGCCGCCTTCTGGCGCGAGCGCTCCAGCAGGGCACCGACGGACCCGAACGCCGTCCGGGACGCGTCCAGCATCGCCACGTCGGCCTCGGTGAACGTGCCGGGCTTCGGGATCGACCCGACGTTCTTGGCGGCCATCGAGATCGACCGGTTCACCAGGTTGCCCCAGCCCGCGACCAGCTCGTCATTGTTCTTGCGGAGGAACTCCGACCAGGTGAAGTCGGTGTCCTGCGTCTCCGGGCCGGCGACCGCGATGAAGTAGCGCAGCGCGTCGGCGTCGTACCGCTCGAGGAAGTCGCGCACGTAGATGACCACCGAGCGGGACGAGGAGAACTTGCGGCCCTCCATCGTCAGGAACTCGCTGGACACCACCTCGGTGGGCAGGCTGAGCTTGCCGAGGCTGCCCGGCTCGCCGCCCCGGTTTCCCTCGCCGTTGTAGCCGAGCAGGATCGCCGGCCAGATCTGCGAGTGGAACGTGATGTTGTCCTTGCCCATGAAGTAGAAGGACGACGCGTCGGGGTTCTGCCACCACTCGCGCCACGCCTCGGGATTCCCGGACCGCCGGGCCCACTCGACCGAGGCCGACAGGTACCCGATCACCGCGTCGAACCACACGTACAGGCGCTTGTCGTTCCGGTCGGACCAGCCCTCCAGCGGCACGGGCACGCCCCAGTCGATGTCCCGGCTGATCGCCCGCGGCTGCAGGTCGGCCAGCAGGTTCATCGAGAACTTCAGGACGTTCGGGCGCCAGTCGGTGCGCGCCTGCAGCCAGGTGCCGAGCGCGTCGGCGAACGCGGGCAGGTCGAGGAAGTAGTGCTCGGTCTCGACGAAGTTCGGGGTCTCGCCGTTGATGCGGCTCTTGGGGTTGATCAGGTCGATCGGGTCGAGCTGGTTGCCGCAGTTGTCGCACTGGTCGCCGCGGGCGCCGTCGTAGCCGCAGATCGGGCAGGTGCCCTCGATGTAGCGGTCGGGCAGCGTGCGGCCAGTGGACGGCGAGATCGCGCCCATCGTCGTCTTGGGGAAGACGTAGCCGTTCTTGTACAGGCCCTTGAACAGCTCCTGGACGATCTCGTAGTGATTCTGCGTCGTCGTGCGGGTGAACAGGTCATACGACAGCCCGAGCGCCGTGAGGTCCTCGGCGATCACCCGGTTGTACCGGTCGGCGACCTGGCGGGGCGTCACGCCCTCCTTGTCGGCCTGGACGGTGATCGGCGTGCCGTGCTCGTCGGTGCCACTGACCATCAGGACCTTGCTGCCCGCCATGCGCTGGTACCGGCTGAACACGTCGGAGGGAACCCCGAAGCCGGAAACGTGGCCGATGTGACGCGGG
>JAOPVE010000349.1 GCA_025963185.1 Actinomycetes bacterium | reverse complement strand
ACCCCACCACCCTTACCCGGATCGCCCTCGTGGGCGCCCGACGGCCGCTGCAGACACAGGATGTCGCTCGACGCGGTGTAGCCGAACAGGTCGGTCGGATCGGGGCACACCTCCGCCGGATCCGCGTCGGCGACGGCCGCCACCAGCACCTTCATCGCCGCCGGCCCACAGGGGGCGAGCACGTAGTGACCGCCGTCCTGGGTGGCGCAGTCGTCCGTGGTGGGCTCGCGGGCCAGCGGGGGGGAGGGCGTGGGACCGGCCTTGGCCGAGGTCGTGGTGATGGTCGAGCCCGCGGATCCGCCGGCCAGGTAGATCGCGCCGGCCACCGCACCGACGACGAGCAGCAGGACCACGGGCAGCACCCCGGCCAGCAGGAACAGCTGGCCCCGGCCAGCGGGACGAGCCGCCGGGTTACCGGCGACCGCCCAGGGGCTCGCGAGAGGATCCGCGGGCTGGTTCTGGCCTGACCCCGAGGCTGGCGCGCCGTACCCCGGCGGCGGCCCGAACATCGGCGGCGCGGGCGGACCGTACCCCGGTGGCCCGTACGCCGGCGGGCCGTACCCGGGAGCGGGGGACTGCGGCGGGAGCGCCTGCGGGGAATCCGGCGCCGGGGGCTGTTCGGGCGGGTTCACAGGCTCTGGCCCTTCTTCTTCATGCACAGGACCTTCGACTTGGGCAGGCCCTGCGGATCGGCGACCCAGTGGGTCGTCCCCGGGGCGGTCGAGCAGCCCTGTTCGGTGGGGCGCCGGGCGAGCACCGTCATGTCGGCCGAGCCGGACGAGCACGGCACGGGCAGCACGGTCCGGGCGCCGATGCAGGTACCGGCGGTCGCCGAGCCCGGGCCCGGGGCCAGGCACAGGACCGGCGTGGTCCCGGCCCGCGGCATCCGCACGAACCGGATCGCCGGCGGCCCGCACTGCGCCTCGGCCAGGACCCGGCCGCTGACCTTCTCGTACTGGCGGCCCGCGGCGCAGGGGACCTCCGAGTACGGCGCCACCGCGAGCGTCGGATCGTCCACGGCGACGCAGTCACCCGGGACGATGGATCCGCCGCCCTCGCCCGCCGCGCCGTCGTGCTTGGACGTGCGGCTGCGGACGCAGGCGGTCGATCCGGCGCGCTCGACCACGAGGTCCGCCTGGGGGCCGCAGTCCTGGTTGTGGCTGCCGGTGAGCGTGCTGATCACGGTGCCGATCGCCAGCTTGTCCGAGCAGGCGATCCGCTTGTACATGTTGGCGACCGCGGACGCGCCCAGGCAGTCGCCCTTCTTGAACGGCGCGGACGGGTCGTCGGTGGGGCTCGGCGAGGCGGCGGCCTCGATCCGGGCGAGCGGCCCGCGGCTGGCGAGCAGGACGGCGACCCCGCCGCCGCAGCACAGCAGCAGGAACGCGCCGACGATCGAGCCGATGATCAGGCCGGTCCGGCGCTTGCGGACGGGCGGGGCGGGCGGCTCGCCGTAGGGGTACCCGCCGGGCTGGGGCACCCCGGCGGCGGGCGATCCGCCGTAGGTCGCGGCGTTACCGGCAGCACCGTAGCCAGGAGCACCGTACTCCGGAGCGCCGTAGCCAGCAGCGCCGTACTCGGGAGCGCCGTAGCCGGGAGTCGGGTAGCCGGGCGCGGGCGGGGGCTCGGCTGGACTCCCCGGCACGCCCTGAAAGGGGCCCTGAGCAGGCACGCCGTGCCCCGCCGGGTCGCTGCCGGGCATGGGCGGCTGATCGGTCACTGCGGTTCTCCCCCTGCGAGCTGGCCGCCAGATGGCGCCGGTGGGAGAACGTATCGCCCGGGTCAACTCCCGGACGCTCGGTTTTTCGGGCCGTCATCGTGGCCGTGCGGTCACCGGATCTTCTGGAGGCAGACGACGGCACTGGTGGGCAGGCCGTTCGGATCCTGCACATAGTGGGTCTGGCCGGGCACGGCGAGGCACTCCTGGGGCGTCGCCACGCGGGAAAGCAGCCGGGCGTGCGCGGCCGCGTCCCCGCACGGGACGGCGTCGAACGTCACAGGCCCCCGATCCGGATCGGCGATGCACTCGCCCGTCGAGGCCAGTCCCGGTCCGTCGGCGAGGCACAGGACGGGCAGGTCGCCGTGGTCCAGTGTGGCGAAGCGCACAGCCGGGGGCTGGCAGCCGTCGGGCCCGGCGGCCCGCGCGGCGACCGATTCGAACACCGCCGGGGATCCGCAGGGGACCTCGCGCACGCCCGCGGATCCGTCGGAGATCACGCAGTCGCCCCGGCGGAACACGCCGCCGCCCTGGCCGGGATCCCCGGGGTGGACATCTCCGGTCCGCCGCAGGCACACCACCTGGCCGGGACGGGTGGCGAAGAAGTCGGTGTCCTCGTCGCACGACTCGGTGGCCGCGGACGGGCCGGCCACGACGGCGATCACCGTGCCCACCATCCTGCTGTCGCCGCACGCCACCTCGAGGTAATACTGGGCCCGCTGCGGATCGGCCAGGACGCAGTCGCCGATCCCCAGCTGGGCCTGGGTGTCACGCAGCTTCTGGGCCGCCGCGAAGGCACCCCGGTGCGGGAGCAGGTCGAAGCTGTAGGCGAGTACCCCGGCGAGGACCAGTTGCGGGATCACGATCGCCGCCGCGATGAGCACCGTGGACCGCCGCCGCGCCGATCGCCGGGGCCTGGCGGGGTTCGGCCCGCGCCGCCGCGCCCGCCGCCCGGTCACCGGCTCCCGGCGGGGGGCCGGC
>JAOPVE010000328.1 GCA_025963185.1 Actinomycetes bacterium | reverse complement strand
ACCAGCGCCGCGAGCGCGCGCGGCGAGTTGGCCTGGCGCAGCCGCGGGAACTCGTAGCGCTCCTCGTAGGTGGCGTGTTCCAGGACCGCGTCGCGGAGCACCAGCAGCCGCTGCTCGAACTCCGGATCGTCCGTGCCGCGCTCGTAGAGGTCCTTGAGCATCTCCTTGGCCTCGCGTTCCTCGCGCAGCCGATCCGCCACGAGTTCGGCACCGGCGTCGATGCTGGCCCTGGACAGCGGGTGAACCAGCTGCTCCTCGATCGTCTCGTGGATCGACAGCAGCCGGACCAGGTCGTGGAACGCGCCGCGCCGGTCCTCGCCGGTGGCGTTGAGGGTCTCCTTGAACAGCTCCTCGGCCCGGCCGTGATGGCTGAGCAGCACGTCGACCACGTCCGGTCCGGGCAGGTCGGCGCTCACCGCTGCCTGTCCTTGATCCGGAGGCGCTCGACCGGGTGCGGGCCCTCGGTCTCGATCCGGTACTCGGTGCCGAACAGCTCGCGGTGCTCGTCGATGACCCGCTCGCTCGGCGGCTTCTGCTCGCCGTTGAGGGCCTCCTGCATCTGCGTGAACCGCTCGTGCGCCTCGCGGACGTATCCGGCGCCGAGCGTGGTCAGGTCGAGCTGGGTGGCGATCAGGTGGCGCAGGAACTGCTTGTTCGGCTCGAACCGCACGGGATCGGGCAGCTCCGGCGCGAGGACCTCGGCCGGGTCCCGCCCGTCGTGCCGGCGCATCGCGTCACAGGCGAGCTGCAGGTGTTCGAGTTCCATGTTCAGGTGCAGCTCCCAGACGGCCTTGACCTTCGGATCCGTCTCCTGTTCGAAGAACGAGTAGTACAGGTAGCACTCGTTGTACTCGTGGTTGACCCACTGCTCGAACCAGGTCTCGCCCGGGTCCACCAGCGATTCGTAGTGGGTGACGTGCTGCTGCTCGATAAGGCTGATCTCCTGGTAGAGCTGCCGCGCGATCGGCTCCATGTACTGCGGGCCGACGTTCATGTAGTAGCTCATCACCTGCTGCTCCGCCGACAGGATCGTCAGCGCGTGCAGCTTGGACAGCGGGCTCGTGGTGGCGCGGTCGTAGGGGGTGCGCACGTTGTCGGCCGGGTGCCGGTGCTCGGCGACGGTCGGCCGCCCCGGCATGACCTCGGTGAGCTGGTCGACGATCTTCTCGGCCTTGCGGTGCTCGATCATCTCGTAGAGGTTCGCGTACCGGTACAGGTGGTCGAAGTCCTCCAGCACGCCGAACTCGTACGCCTGGCGCAGGTACGCGTCGGGCTCCATCCGGGCCACCCAGGACGTGAGGTCGACGGCCACCTGCTCGTAGCCCAGCGTGGTCTCCAGCACGCTCGCGACCGGCGGGAGCAGCCAGTTCACCACCCGCTGCTGCTGGCTCTCGACGTACCGGATCTCGGCCAGTTCCCGCCGTAGCTGGTCGTCCGGGCAGTGCCGGGCGAACTGGTGGCTGAACAGGATCGACTCGACCTCGATCCCGTTCATCGCGATGATCCGGCAGCGGGTGTACGGGTCCGGCGGCTCGGGATCGATCGGCTCCACGTTCAGTTCCCGCCAGTTGCGGATCTGGCTGCCGAGCGGGATGCCCTTCTCGGCGAGGGGATTGAAGGTCACGGCGTGCTCCTCGGGGTGCTCGCGGTCACGGCGTCCTGCCCTTGCCCGATCGGTGTCCGGTTAAGCGCCGGTCGGCCGGTTTTTGTGCGGATCTCCGGCGTGGCGCGGCGAATCGCGGCGCCGGCCAAGCGGCGCCCGGCCGAGGGCGGCGGCCAAGGGCAGCGGTGGTTAGCGTGGCGCGCGGCTGGGCACGGTTAGGCCATGACGCCGTCCGGGCCGGTGGCCCTCGATCTGGTCCGCCACGCCGAGAGCGAGGGCAACCTCGCGGATCTGCGTGCGCAGGAGGCTCGCGCGGCCCGGCTGGAACTGGCGATGCGGGACGCCGACGTGGAACTCTCCGAGACCGGCCTGCGCCAGGCCAAGGCCCTCGGCCAGTGGTTCGCCGGGCTCCCGGCCGAGCGGCGTCCCGGCGTCGTGATGGCCTCGCCGTACCGCCGGGCCAGGCAGACCGCCGAGGCCGCCGTGGACGGCGGCGGGCTCGGCGTGCCGATCCTGCTCGACGAGCGGCTGCGCGAGCGGGAACTCGGTGTCTTCGACGGGCTGACCGGCCTGGGCGTCCGTGAGCGGTACCCCGAGGAGTCCGCCCGCCGGGCCCGGCTGGGCAAGTTCTACTACCGCCCGCCCGGCGGCGAGAGCTGGTGCGATGTGGCCCTGCGGGTCCGCTCGCTGCTGGGCGGCCTGGGTGGCTACGGCGAGGCGCGGGTGCTGCTGGTGACCCATCAGGCCGTGATCATGAACTTCCGGTACGTCCTGGAAGGGCTCACCGAGGAGGCGCTGCTCGCCGAGGACGCCGGGCCGCCGCTGGCCAACTGCTCGCTGACCCGGTACGTGCGCGGGCCGTCGGGGGAGTTCACGCTGCAGGCGTACAACGACGTGTCCACGGTGGCCTCGATGAGCGAGAAGGTCACCGCCGAGCCTGCTGTCGAGGAGCCCGATGCCGTCCCGTCCTGACGCCGTGATCGTCACCCCCGCGGTCCTGCGCGGGTGGCGCCTGCCCGCGCCCGGCAGCGACAAGGAGGACCGCGGCCGGACCGTCATCGCCGCCGGTAGCGCCCGCAATCCGGGGGCCGTGCTGCTCGCCGCCGAGGCCGCGATCCGCGCCGGGGCGGGAAAACTCCAGGTGGCAACCGTCGCGTCGCTTGCGCCGCACGTGGCGATCGCGCTGCCCGAGGCGCTCGTCGTGCCGCTGCCGGAGCGAGACGGCGATATCAGCCCCGCGACCGCGGACGACATCGCCGAACTCGCAGCGAGCGCGTCGGCGCTGCTGCTCGGCCCAGGGGCGCTCGATCCCGGCCGGTGCGCCGAACTCGTGGCGGCGGTCGTGCCGCGGGTCGGCTGCCCGGTGGTGCTCGACGCCGGGGCGCTCGCCGTCCTCGGGCGCGATCCGGGGGTGATCGGCCACCTCGGCGGCCGGGCGGTGCTGACGCCGAACCGCAAGGAGCTCGCCATCGCCGCCGGCGTGGACCGGGAGAAGGCCGAGGCCCGGACCGCGGAGCTGACCGTCTCACTGGCTGCCGACGCCGGGGCCACCGTGACCTGCGGGGGCCCAGAGACCTGGACCGCCGCGCCGGACGGGCGGCTGTGGTGCGACCAGACTGGCGGCGCCGGGCTCGCGGTCTCCGGATCCGGAGACGTCCTCGCCGGGATCGTCACCGGTCTGCTCGCCCGCGGCGCGGATCCCGCACAGGCCGCAGTCTGGGCCAGCCAGCTGCACGGCCGGGCTGGGGACCGGCTCGCCGCCTCGGTCGGGCGGATCGGCTACCTCGCCCGCGAGATCCCGGCGGAGGTTCCCCGGGTACTGGCCGAGATCGAGATCTGACCGGTCCGGTCCGGGCCCGGCCACCGTGCCGGGCCGGGCTCAGGCGGGGATCACGTCGATCGTGGTGCCTGCCCGTGCGGGTGTGATTTCCGGAGCGTGAGCTCCGTCAGCTCTCGCTTCCGGTCGCGTCGTGAGGAGCGCCGACGGGCTTGCTCTCCGGGGATCCGCGTTCGCGCAGGTAGATCGCCAGGATCGCCATCGAGGCGACCGCGAGCAGCTCGGACTGCCAGTTCTGCAGGCTCCGGTTCCAGAAGTCGGCGGAGCTGACGTAGGACAGCCAGGACACCGGATCCTCGCGCTGGCGGAGCTGGTCGGCGTTGAAGGCCGCGCGCCCGGCGATCGACTGGGCGAGCCAGGACAGCAGGAACAGGATCCCCATGACGAGGCCGAGCGAGCGCGAGTAGAGGGCGGTGCGCCAGCCGCCGATCCGGGCCCAGGCGGGGGATCCGGGCTTGGCGTATGCGCCGATCAGCTGCTCCTCGTCGGACTCGCGCCCCTCCTTGCCCGGATCCTTGGACTCCGAGGATCCGCGCTGGATCAGGTAGATCGTGGCCACGATGTACAGGAAGAACTGCAGGTACTCGGACTGCCAGTTCTCGGCGACGTCGACCGCGAAGTCCGCCGAGGTCATGTACCGGCCGAACGGCATCGGCGGGAACCCGTCGGTGTGCAGGCGGTTGTTCAGGTCGGCCCAGCCCGCCGCCGCCTGGCCGCCGAGGGCGAGCAGGAACAGCAGCCCGAAGAACAGGCTGAGGGCGTTGTCGCGCAGGAAGCCGCGGGTGCTTTTCGCCGGCGCGGTGGCTTCACGTGGGGTGGTGGCGGTCATCGGTGCAGCGCTCCCAGTGCGATCAGGTAGGTCAGGCCGCAGGCGAGAAACAGCAGGCACAGCGTGAACATGGTGCGCACGGTTCAGCCCCCCGTGACGATGCAGTCGTAGGGATCGCCGGGCCGCGGCGTGCAGCCCGCGGCCATGACCAGCCAGTGGCCGGTGAGGTGACTGAGGAACACGGTGTCCGACGAGCCCCGGACCTGGGCCTGTTCGCCCCACGTCTCGACTTTGGCGATCCGCCCGAGCCCGGGCAGGTCCTCACCGGTGATCGCCTGGGCGCACGGCTTGCCCGCCGACTTCTCCAGCTCGGTGCGGGGGGCCTCGCCGAGCAGCCCGCACGCCGCCGCGCCGTCGTGCTGGCTGACGGCGGCGGCGAAATGGGTGGCGGCGACGACGGCGGCATCCTGCGGGCCCCGGGCGGCACCGCAGCCGGACAGGGTCACGGCGCACAGCGCGAGGGCGCACAGCGGCACGGCGAGCAGGCGATTGGACATGGCAGCGCACTACCCGGTCCGTCAGGCCGGTAATCCTGAGGCTGGTGTTACCGGGCCGCCGCGGGCATCGGGGTCCGGTGGCTCAGGCGGGCGGCGATGGCTTCGGCCAGGGCGACAGCGTGCGCGCGGATCTCCGGGATCGCCGTGCACTCCCACAGCTCGCCCCGGCGCCCGGTGCCGAGGGTCCACAGGGCGTGTTGTTGCCCGCCGGTACTGGTCAGCCGCCCGTCGGTGTCGGTCGCGAGGCCGAGTCCGAGTGGCCCGGGGCGCGCGTGGCCGGAGTCCAGCAGGCCCCGCAGCAGCGGATCCGCCGCGGAGCCGTAGTCGCAGCGGGGCCCGGTGCAGTTCACGACAACCTCGGCGTGGATCCGCTGGCCGTCGCGCAGCACCACCTCGATCCCGTCGGCGGACTCGGTGGCGCTCTCCACCTCCCCTGCGCCGACGTGCAGCGATCCGCTCTGGAGGAGCGCCGACAGACGGGCGCCGACCGCGGGCGCCATCCGGTGGCGCAGCACCTCCCAGCGGCGCGATCCGGTGCGCAGGAACTCGGCCCGGTCGGCCAGCGGGAGCCGGCTCCACACCTCGGCGGTGACCGGGCGGAGGCTGTCGATCGCCGGGCGCCAGTCGCCGTGGGCCGCGAGCGAGGCCCGCACGTGCCGCCGGATCGCCGTCCGCAGCTCGCCCATCCCCAGCCGCTCGGGCAGGACGGGCGGCGCGAGCTGCGGCAGCGGGCGGTCGGCGTGGACGGCGGGCAGCAGCCCGTGGCGCGAGATCGCGCGCAGCCGCCGCCCCGGGCCGGCGAGCGAGAGCGCGACGTCCACCATGGTCAGTCCGGTGCCCACGAGCAGCACCGACGTCCCGCCGATTCCCGCCAGCGCGCCGCGCGCCCACGGATCCGCGACGAACCGGGACGAGCGGGCCAGCGCGTCCGGTGCCCAGCCGGTGCACGGCGCGGTGCTGCCCAGGGCCAGAACCAGCGCGTCCACGTCCACACGCGCCGGGCCGGCCGTCACGCGGACGCCGGATCCGGTGGGCTCGGCGCGGGTGATCGGTGCGTGCGCGCGGTCGATCCGGACCAGGCCCCGGGCGCGGGCCGAGGCGGCGGCGAGGGTGTGGGCGAGGTACCGGCCGTACTCGGCGCGGGGGGCGAACAGGCCGGGCCCGGCTCCGGGGACGCCCTCGGCGGCGAGCCAGGCGGCGAAGTGGCCGGGATCCGCGGGCCAGGCGGACAGCTTCCCGGCGGGGACGTTGAGCAGGTGGCGGCGATCCGTGGTGCCGTAGGCGACGCCACGGCCGGTGTGAGGATCGGGGTCGGCGATCAGGATCCGCAGGGGTGTACCCGCACGCTCGGCGGCCGCGACGAGGTGGATCGCCGTGAGCGTGCCCGCCGCCCCGGCCCCGGCGACGGCCACTGTCGGCATCGCGGGGCCGGTCATGCGCGGCAGGGACAGCGCAAGAGGCGTGCCGGGCGAGCGGGACTGGTACTGGTCCTGGCGGTCATCGGCTTCTCCTCAATACCTACGGGCTTAGTAGAGATAGTGACACCGCCGAGCCACGATTGCGCCCCGAAGCCACGAGTTCTCGCCGTTCACCTGACCCAGCCCACCCGTCCGGCTCGCGAACGGCGCGGTTCAGCCGCCCGTGACCAGCACAAACGCCCACGATTCGCGGTGCCCGCGGTGGGAGGCTCGGTGTTTTTTCCGGCCCGCACCTGCGATGTCAGAGCGGGGGCGGTGCCACGGTTCGCGTCGTCCGTCGTGAGGAAACGTCTTCTGCGGCGAGCACCCCGGCACCGAAGTGCGGTAACGGAAGCCGGTCCTGGGCGGTCTGGATTACCGCACTTCGGGACGGGGTGGGCGTTAGGGGCGGCGGAGGACGACGATGGCGATGTCGTCGCTGGCGTTGCCGTGCTGGAAGCCGAGTACCGCGTCGGTGATGCCCTGCGCGATCGTGGCCGCGTCCTGGCCGCGCAGCGTCGTGAGCAGGTCCTCCAGGCGCTTCTCGCCCCAGAAGTCATGGCCGTTGCGGGCCTCGGTGACGCCGTCGGTGTAGAGGACGAGCGCGTCGCCCGGATCGAGGGCCACCGGAACGGCCCGCAGCCATGGCGCGGCCGCGACGCCGAGCAGGGTGCCGCGGCGGCCGACGGGGGCGGGCGCGGATCCGTCGCGGACCAGGTACGGGAAGGGATGCCCGGCGAGCCCGACGGAGATCCGCGGGGCCGCGCCAGGGCGGCTCGGCGGGGCGGTGACGATCCGCACGCAGGCCAGCGTCGAGAAGCACAGCGCCTGGGTGCGGGACTGCTCGCCGAGCACCACCCGGTTGAGCGCGGTGAGGATCGTCCGCGGATCCCGCGCCCTCGCCGCGATCGCCCGCGTGGTGTGCCGGACCAGGCTGGTGATCGCCGCCGCCGCCGCACCCTTGCCGCACACGTCGCCGAGGATCACGGTCCAGTCACCCGGTGCGGACTCGAAGGCGTCGTAGAAGTCGCCGCCGACCTCGTCACCTCGCCCGGCCGGCCGGTACACCGCGGCGAGCTCAAGCCCGGCGATCTCGGGCAGCGCGGGCGGGAGCAGGCTGGCCTGCAGGGTCCGCGCGAGCTGGCTGGCCCTGGCGTCGGAGTCCTCGGCGCGGCGGCGCGCGGCCAGCAGTTCGCGCTCGTAGGCGCGCCGGTCCCCGGCGGGGAAGACGGCGATCCGGGCGACCCCGTCGGGCGCGCCCTCGGCCATCGAGGCGTTGAGCAGGGCCGAGAGCCGCCGGCCGTCGGGGCACACGAGGGTGATCGCGATCTCGCGGACCGATCCCTGCATCCGCAGCAGCGGGACGACGTGCGTCTGGAAGTAGATCCGGTCGCCGGTGGTAACGACCGTGGTGAAGCGGGCGCCGGCGAGGTCCTCGCGGCGGTGGCCGGTCCAGTCGAGGAAGGTGTCGTTGACGGTGGCGATCCGGCCGCCGGGGCCCGTCGAGATCAGGCCGCAAGGCGCGTGCTGGTAGAGGTCCGCCCAGTCCGCGCCCGCCGCTGTCACCAGCCGTGCCCCGCGAGGAATGCCCCGATCGCGGCCGCGGTCTCGGCCGGGGCGCTGAGGTTGGGGCAGTGCCCGGTTGCGTCGAGCCGCACGAACTCGCTGCCCGGGATCGCGTGGTGGACGTACTCGCCGACGACGTCCGGCGCGATGAGGTCCTCGCTGCACTGCAGGATCAGCGTGGGCACGCCCACCTTCGCCAGGTCGTCCCGGTTGTCGGACAGGAAGGTCACCCGGGCGAACTGGCTGGCGATCGCCGGATCCGTCCGGCAGAAGCTGTTCGTCAGCTCCTCGCCGAGTTCGGGCCGCCCGGGGTTGCCCATGATGGCCGGGGCCATCGCCGCGGACCAGCCGAGGTAGTTGCTGTCGAGAGACAGCAGCAGCTCGTCGATGTCGGCCTGGCTGAACCCGCCGGTGTAGCCGTCGCCATCGATGTACCGGGGTGACGGGCCGACCATGACGAGGCCGTCGAACAACTCGGGCGCCTGGGCCACGGCGAGCGCGCCGATCATCGCCGAGACCGAGTGCCCGACGAAGACGGCCCCGGTCAGGCCGAGTTCGCGGGTCAGCTCGACGACGTCGTCGGTGTACCCGCCGAGCGATCCGTAGCGCACCGGATCGTAGGCCGACAGGTCCGACTTGCCCGCGCCCACATGGTCGAACAGGACGATCCGGTGATCGGCCTCGAAAGCGGGCACGACGTCGCGCCACATGTTCTGGTCGCACCCGAATCCGTGCGCGAAGACGAGCGGCCGGCCGTCCGCCGGTCCGCTGAGGTTGACGTTGTTGCGCCGCACCGTGCTCACGCGCCCGAGCATAGAGCGGTGCGCGCGGACGTCCCAGGCGGGCCGTTTTCCGCCGGGCGACTAGTGGCCGGCCTGACATTCGCATCCCGGATCGGGGAACTGGCACCGGCCTGGTGCGCCATCGTGGATTGGGCCGCCGCTGGCGTGGAAACATCTCCGCGGACGGGACCGGGAGGCGCGATGGAGCGCGGCGGGGTCTACGGCGGCCGGCACGAGGGACGGCCAGGCCGGCATGTCGCCGCGCGCCGCAGCGGGCGGGTGCCTGCGCTCGACGGGATCCGCGCGCTCGCGGTGGCGGCTGTCCTCGCCTTCCACGGCGGGATGGGTCCGCTGGCCCGCGGCGGATTCCTCGGTGTCGACGCGTTCTTCGTCCTCAGTGGCTTCCTCATCACCGGGCTCCTGCTCGCCGACTGGGCCACCACCGGGCGGATCCGGTTCGCGCGGTTCTGGCTCCGCCGCGCCCGCCGCCTGCTGCCCGCCCTGCTACTCACGGTGACTGCCGTGGTTCTCGCGTTCCGGACCGTGCTGCCGCCGCAGGAACTGGGCCTGCTGCGGAAGGACGCCCTGGCTACGCTCGGCTACGCCGCGAACTGGTGGCTGCTGCACCGCGGCGACGGCGGGTACTTCGCCCAGACCGCGAGCCCCTCGCCGCTCCAGCACACCTGGTCGCTCGCCATCGAGGAGCAGTTCTACCTGCTCTGGCCGCTCGTGGTGGCCTGGGCGCTGTGGGCGGGGCGACGGCACGTCCGGCCGTTCGCGGTGCTGCTCGGGGTGTGCGTGGCGGGGGCGGCGGCGTCCGTGGTGACGATGGCGCGGCTCGCCGATCCGGGGCGGGCGTACTACGGCAGCGACGCGCGCGCGTTCA
>JAOPVE010000326.1 GCA_025963185.1 Actinomycetes bacterium | reverse complement strand
GGCCCAGCTGCATGTAGACCACGGCCAGCGCCAGCAGCAGGTCGGCGTGCATGTGGCCCTGGCCGGTGCGGGTCGCGAGCGCCATCCCCCGCCGGATGTGCCGAAGCGCGTCGTCGTACCGCTCCAGCCCCATCTCGCACCACGCGACCTCGAGCGTGAGCGACAGACGTTGCGCGAGGACTCCGTCCGACAGGCCATCGAGACACTGCTGGGCCTCACCCAGCGCCCGGTGTGCCTCGTCGAAGTACCCGAGGTAGGTGGCGGCGCTCGACAGGATGGTCTGTGCGAAGGCGTGCATCAGCGGCGGGAGCTCACCCGCGGCCACGATCTCCGCGACGGCCTGGTGAGCCTCCGCGAACCGCGAACAGTGCAGCTCACCCGCGGCCATCTCGGTGCGGAGCGCCGCGGCGAACGGCGCATCCTGCTCGGGGATCGTTGCCAGCTCGGCCACCAGCAGCGCGTGCGCCTCCTCGTAGCGTCCGGTCATGCGCTCGACGGCGCCCCACATCGACACCGCGGTGCGCCGCTGGGTGCTCGAGCCGCCGGGCACCAGGGCCATGACATCGTGCAGTACCTGGCGGCACTCGGCGAAGCGGCCGGTGACTATGAGGCCACGGGCGCGCAGCAGCATCAGCCCGAGGCGCCGGTCGTCCGCGGACGGCTCGTGCGGCAGCAGCGAGATCGCGGTACGCAGCCAGTGCACGGCGAGGGACGGAGCGGTCGCGAACGCCGCGTCGGCCGCCTCCACCAGCACGGCGATGGCCTGCTCGTCGCCCACGTGAGCCGCCCGCTCGACGTGGTGGGCGCGCGTGAGCGCGGACGCCCCCCGGCGCGCCAGCCCCGCCGCGGCGCGGGCATGCGCGCCGAGGCGCCACCCAGCCGGGGCGCTGGAGTAGGCGGCGCTGCGCACGAGCGGATGCCGATAGTGGAACCGCCTCGCCCGGTCCTCCGGGCGGATGAGGTCCCGGCGGCTCAGCTCGTCGAGGATCCGCACGGTGGCCTCGACGTCGACCTCGGCGACTTCGGCGATCAGTTCGGGATCGAACGGGTCGCCGACGACCGCCGCGGCCTGCGCCACGAGAGCGGCATCGGCCGGCAGCGCCCCGAATTCGGCGGCCAGCGCCATCCGGACCGCCCCGTCCGCCTCCGGCAGCAGGCCACCGGCAGGCAGCTGCCCGCTGCTCGCGAGCCGCGCAAGAGCATCCAGATAGAAGGGATTGCCCCCGCTGACCTCGAAGAGCTCCTGGGTGCGTGCTCGGCTGACGCCCGTACCGAGGAGCTCGGCCACGTCCGGCAGCGAGAGCGGTGGCAGATCCAGGCGGAGCGCTGCGCTCTCGGCGGCGCGGGCCAGCGCGGCGGCCAGCCTGGGCTCTACCTGGCGCGGCCGGTAGGCGACCGCGAGGAGGAACGGCGCCCGTGGCGGCTGGCGCAGCAGGTATTCGAGCAGCTCGACCGAGCCGGCGTCGGCCCAGTGGACGTCATCGAGCACGACGGTCACACCGGCTCCGCGCCCGAGCACCTCGAGCAGCGCGCGCACGGCGCGGCAGAGCCGGTACCGATCCATGCCCACCAGGTCTGAGCGCGGGGCACCGACATCGCGGCCGAATCGGGCAGTGAACGCCTCGGAGAGCAGGGCGACCGCATCGTCACCGAGGTGCTCGCGCTGGCCGGCGTCGAGGCCGACGAGGCCGTCGACGAGCGCGCCCGCGAAGACGCCGAACGGCACCTCCTGCTCGAACTCGGCGGCGCGCCCGGCGAAGACCGTGGATCCCAGCGCCTGTGCCTGGGCCCGTAACTCGGTCAGCAGCCGGGTCTTGCCGATCCCAGGATCGGCCACGATCTCGACGAGCTTGGCTTGGGCCGGCATCTCGTGGAGCTGGCGGAGCAGGGCCAGCTCGCGCTCGCGGCCCACCAGTCGCGCGCGGCCAGTCTGGCTCAGGGGCGCTGCCCACATGTCGCTCGCCGACAGGTTCACGCATCTCCTACAGCCGACGGTGCCCCGGTTGGCGCTGAGCCATCCCTTCAGCCCGACAGCTTAGCCCGGTGGCGACCGTGCCTGCGAGCGTGCCCGAAAGGGCACACCGAGAGCGCTTTCGCCAACGGGACGCCGATGACCACCGCGCTGTGGCGAGGACTGGCACGCCGGCCCTGACGGCACTGCCGCCCAGAGCCCCCTTGGCCTCGTGGCCTAGTGGCCTCGTGGCCTAGTGGCCTAGTGGCGGGCGGTCTCGGCGAGCAGGGCGGTCCCGTCGAATTCGCGGACGAGGACCGGCCCCTCGGCGAGCACGGCCACCGCCGCCGCGTACCCCGGCCGGGGGCTCAGATCACCGAGCCACACCGGGCCGGGGTAGGCGCTGAGCAGGCGCGGCGGCGTGCCCGGGGCGGTCACCTCGACCTCGCCGGGCGGCCGCCGCAGTCCCTCGCCGGTCGCCTTGACGAACGCCTCCTTGCGGACCCAGTACCCCGCGAACGCCGCCGGGTGCTGCTCGGCGGGCAGGGCGCGCAGGTCCGCCTCCTCGCGCCCAGTCAGGGCCACCCGGGCCAGCGACAGCGGATCGAGGCCCCGGGCGACCTGCTCGACGTCCACCCCGACCTCCGCGGTGGGGTGCAGGGCAACCACCACGAGATCCCCCGAGTGCGACAGCGAGAGCCGCGGCGCGCCACCGGGGACCGTGATCCTGCCGTGCGGGCGGCCGCAGTCGGGGCAGGCGCGGTCGAGGACCACATCCTCCGGCCGGACCCCCGTCAGCGCACCCACGAGCGACCGGACCAGCGCGGCACCGACGGTGAACCGCTCCTGGTCCGCGGGCTGGACCAGCGCGGCCAGCCGCCCCCGCTCCGCCGGATCCAGCAGCCCGGCCAGTTCCGGACGGCAGTCCTGCCGGCGGGCCCACCACACCTGGCACTCGCCCTCGCGCAGGGGCAAAACGGTCGTCGGCATGGTCCCCAGCCTGCCGTGTCGCTGTGAGCCCGCCCACCTCGCCCCCGAAGCCTGGGCAAGCCACGGTTACACCCAGGTAAACTCCTGATTCGATACAGCGGCCGTACCTCGCCGCCGTACCCGCCGAGAGGCAGCACCGGGGGTCCCGCCGCACGGGGTCTCGGTGGCCGGGCAGCTCGGCACGACGTCAGCCTCCGGCTGCGGGCACCACCTCCGGCGGGAAGCCGGGCGCGCCGCGACGGGCACGCGCACGACCGCGCCAGGGCTGCTCAGGCGAGCGCCTGACCGACTGGAAGAGGCCCAGTTGACCGTTCTCGACGAGCGGCGGATCGTTTTCGGCCCGCTGCCGCAGAACCGTGCCGTGTACTCCGGCTTCCCCGCCGCCCCCGAGCGCACCCTCGCCGAGGTGTTCGCCGCGACCGCCCGCGACCACCCCGGCGCGCCCGCCCTGGACGACGGCACCACCACCCTGACCTACGCCGAACTGGCCACCGAGGCCGAGAAGGTGGCGATCCGGCTCACCGAGGTGGGGGTGGGGCGCGGGCACCGGGTCGGGGTGCGGATCCCGTCGGGCACCGCCGAGCTGTACGTCGCGATCCTCGGCGTGCTCGTCGCGGGGGCCGCGTATGTGCCGGTCGACGCGGACGATCCGGCCGAGCGGGCCAAGCTGGTGTTCGGCGAGGCCGGGGTCCGGGCCGTGCTGGGCGCCGGCGGGGATCTCGCGGTCCGGCCCGGTTTCGCGTCTGCCGCGGCGGATCCCGGTCCGGGCGACGACGCGTGGATCATCTTCACCTCCGGATCCACCGGCAAGCCCAAGGGCGTGGCCGTGAGCCATCGCTCGGCGGCCGCGTTCGCCGACGCCGAGGCCGGGCTGTTCCTCGCCGGGGATCCGCTGGGGCCCGGCGACCGGGTACTCGCCGGGCTGTCGGTCGCCTTCGACGCGTCCTGCGAGGAGATGTGGCTCGCGTGGCGCAGCGGGGCCTGCCTCGTGGCCGCGCCCCGCTCGCTGGTGCGCAGCGGATCGGACCTGGCGCCCTGGCTCGCCGAGCGCGCGATCACCGCGGTCTCGACCGTGCCCACACTGGCTTCGCTGTGGCCCGCCGAGTCGCTCGGGAAGGTCCGGCTGCTGATCTTCGGCGGCGAGGCCTGCCCACCCGAACTGGCCGCGCGCCTGGCGGTGCCCGGCCGGGAGGTCTGGAACACCTACGGCCCGACCGAGGCGACCGTCGTGGCCTGCGCCGCGCCGCTGACCGGCCACGGCCGGGTCCGGATCGGCCTGCCGCTGGACGGCTGGGATCTCGCCGTGACCGGCCCGGACGGCGAGATCGTGCCGATGGGCGGCGAGGGCGAGCTGGTGATCGGCGGGGTGGGCCTGGCCCGCTACCTCGACCAGGACAAGGACGCCGAGAAGTTCGCGCCACTGCCCGCCCTCGGCTGGGACCGCGCCTATCGCAGCGGCGACCTGGTGCGGGCCGATCCGGCCGGGCTGGTGTTCCTCGGGCGCGCCGACGAGCAGGTCAAGCTGGGTGGCCGCCGGATCGAGCTCGGCGAGGTCGACGCGGCACTGTCCGCACTCCCCGGGGTCGCCGGTGGCGCGGCCGCCGTCAAGACGACCGCCGCGGGTCACCAGGTGCTGGCCGGGTACGTCGTGCCCGGGCCTGGCTACGACCGCGAGGACGCGCTCGCCCGGCTCCGCTCGGCGCTGCCGGCCGCGCTCATTCCGCTGCTCGCCGAGGTCGAGGGCCTGCCGGTCCGCACCTCGGGCAAGGTCGACCGGGCCGCGCTGCCCTGGCCGCTGCCCGGCGCGGGAACTCCGCCGAGCACGCTGACCGGCACGCAGGGCTGGCTCGCCGGGCTGTGGGGCGAGATCCTCGGGCGGCCCGCCACGGCACCCGGCGACGACTTCTTCGCCTCGGGCGGGTCGAGCCTGGCCGCGGCGCAGCTCGTCTCGCGGATCCGCGAGCGCCACCCCGGCAGCTCGGTAGGCGATCTGTACCAGTACCCCGTACTCGCCGACCTCGCCGCGGTGCTCGACGCCTCCGCGCCGCACCGGTCCGGACCGCGCGAGCGCGTCGCGCCGGTCCCGTTGCTCACCGGGCTCGCGCAGGCGGTGCTCCTGGTGCCGCTGCAGACGATCCGCGGGCTGCGCTGGGTTGTCGCGCTGGCGGCCCTCGGGAACGTCCTGGCCGGGATCGGCGGGTTCGGCTGGGCGCCGCGGGTGTCGTGGTGGCTCGTCGCGCTCGGCTGGCTGCTGCTGATCAGCCCGCCCGGGCGCCTCGCGATCGCCGCGGGCGGGGCCAGGCTGCTGCTCGGATCCGTCCGGCCCGGCACCTACCCGCGCGGCGGGATCGTCCACCTGCGCCTGTGGACCGCCGAACAGCTCGCCATCGCCAGCGGCGCGGCCAACCTCACCGGCGGCTGGCTGAGCTACTACGCCAAGGCCCTCGGTGCCCGGATCGCCCCCGACACCGACCTGCACTCGCTCCCGCCGGTGACCGGGATGCTCTCACTCGGATCCGGTTGCGCGATCGAGCCCGAGGTCGACCTCTCCGGGCACTGGCTCGACGGCGACCAGCTCCACCTCGGCCGGATCGGCGTGGGCGCCGGGGCCAGCGTCGGCGCCCGCAGCACCCTGCTCCCGGGCGCGGCGATCATGGACGGCGCCAAGATCGCCCCCGGATCCTGCGTGCTCGGCGTCGTGCCCGCGGGTGAGCGCTGGGCCGGGGTCCCCGCGGCGCGCACCGGGAAGGCCCGCTTCGACCTCGCCACCCGCCCGGCGCGCACCCGGCGGTGGACCTTCGCCTACGCGCTCACCTCGTTCGCGCTCGACCTGCTGCCCGCCGTGGCCGTCCTGCCGGGGCTCGCCGAGGCCGGCTGGCTCGCGCGCGGGCACGCCAC
>JAOPVE010000324.1 GCA_025963185.1 Actinomycetes bacterium | reverse complement strand
CGAGCCCCGGTGGGCGGCTCCGACGTACAAGCTCATCAGCTCCAGCCCACGACCCGGGTGCGCACCCCAGCTCACGACCCCAACGATCCGCCCGCCGCCGGCGGTCCGCGCCTCTCCGGCGGTGCGCGCATCTCCGGCGGTGCGCGCGTCTCCGGCGGTGCGCGCGTCTCCGAAGTGCGGTAACTGTGGCCGGTCGGGACCGGCCGGAGTCACCGCACTTCGAAGGGCGGGGGTCGGTGTCGGAGTGGGGTCGGTGGCGAGGGCGATGCGGCGGGATCCGGTCGCGAGCCGCTCGCCCCAGCGGACCGCCCGGTCGGCCGCGGTCACCCGGTCCAGATAGGACTGTTCAACGATGCCTCGATAGACCTCGCGCCAGCACACGGTCTGGAACTCGGCGATCCCCGGTACGTCGGCCGGCTCAGCGGGGCGGATCAGCATCCGGCCACGCTCCGGGGCACCGCCCGCATCCTGGTCCACTTCGTCGTGCCGTTTGGGTTTCGCAATCAGGCGCGGGTGACGGCGGCGACCAGCGCGCGGATCTTCGACAGCCCCGTCTCCTCGTCCACGACCGCGTCCAGTCCCGGCGGCGTCTCACCCGGCGGGATCTTGCCGTACAGGAACGTGGGCTCCGGATCCGGAACCTGCCAGCCCTCGCCGAACGCCGCGCGCAGCACCTCGGGCGTGACACTGTGCGCGAACGCCACGACGTAGGCGGTACCGCCGGGCCGGACCACGCGGGCCAGCGCCCGCGCGTACGCGACCTGCCCGGTGGCGTCGAGCATGTGGAACAGCCCGAGGTCGAGCACGGAGTCGAACGGGCCGTCGACGCCGTCCATCTCGGTGGCGTCGGCCACGACGAAGCTGACGTTCGGCAGCTGAACCCGCTCGCGGGCCAGCCCGATCGCGGTGGGCGAGCCGTCGAAGCCGACGACCTCGGTGACGCCGTGGCCCTCCTCCGCCAGGTACGCCGAGTGCCGCCCGGTGCCGCACCCCGCGTCGAGCACCCGGCCGGTCAGCCTGCCTGACTCCGTGAGCTCGACGACGGCTGGCTGCGGGCGCACGATCTCCCACGGGGGTGGCATCACCGATCCGTCGGGCAGCTGGAACTCGCCGCGGTACATGGCGTCGATCTGCTCGATCCTGGGCATCGTGCTCATGGCTCCACGCTACGCGGCGGCTGCCCTGTCGCGCACGGTCCGGACCGCTGCCAGAACCCGGTGTCGCACCACACGCCGTTCTTGTAGCCGGCCGCCGTGAGGGTGCCCGCGTGGACGAAGCCGAACGACTCGTGCAGCCCGACGCTGGCCTCGTTGGGCAGGGCGATCACCGCGACCGCGGTGCGGAATCCCTGGGCGTCGAGGCTCGCGAGCAGCCTCGTGTAGAGGGCCCGGCCGACGCCGCCGCGCCGGGCGCCCGGCGCGACGTAGCCGGTCACCTCGGTGGTCCAGTCGTAGGCGGGGCGGGTCTTCCAGGGGGCCGCGTAGGCGAGTCCGGCGATCTCGCCCTCGTGCTCGGCGACCAGCCAGGGGTAGCGGTCGCCACCCGCGCGCCAGTCGGCGATCCATTCGGCCGGGGTCTGCGGATCCGTGCGGAAGTTGATCGTGGTCGTGGCGATGTAGTGGTTGACGATCGCGCAGACGGCCCCGAAGTCGTCCTCGCGGGCCCACCGAACCGTGGTCATTCGCCTATTGTCACTCATTCACTCACCGGTTAATAATTAACCTCATGGTTAGTGATGTCGACGCGACGCTCACGGCGCTCGCCGATCCGACCCGACGGCGGATCGTCGAGCTGCTGCGCGAGCGTCCCCGGCGGGCCGGTGAGCTGGTGGCCGCGTTCGACATCTCCGCCCCCGCCGTGAGCCGGCACCTGCGGGTGCTCCGCCACAGCGGAGTCGTCACCGAGCGCCCCGCCGACACGGACGCCCGCCAGCGGATCTACGAGCTGCGGCCCGACCGGCTCGCCGCGCTCGGAGCCTGGCTCGACCAGGTGCAGTCGTTCTGGACCGACCAGCTCGGCGCCTTCAAGGCCCACGCCGAGAAGACGCGCGCCGAGCGCGTGAGTGAGGAGTAGGCATGAACGAGTGGAGCGAGCGAATCATCAGTACAGCGCGTCCCCTGGGAAGGGCCGACTCGAACGAAGCGAGGGCCGCGGCATGAACAGCACAGCAACGGCCGCGATCGAGGTCGCCTGCGATCCGAAGACGGCTTTTTCGGTGTTCACCGACGACATCGGGCGCTGGTGGAGGCCGGGCACCTACTACTGGAACGACCCGGAGCGCGGCGCCGAGATGCGGTTCGACGGCCAGCGCCTGGTCGAGGTGTACGACACGGCCACCGGCGAGGGCTTCGAGATCGGGACGGTGACCGTGTGGGATCCGCCGGAGCGGCTCGTCTTCGGCTGGCGGATCGCCGACTGGCCGCCCGGGGTCAGCACCGAGGTCGACGTGCGCTTCGCGGCCACGGACGCCGGAACCCGCGTGACGATCGAGCACCGCGGCTGGGACCAGTTCCCCGACGGCCCCGCCAAGGCGACCGGCTACGGCCGCGGCTGGGACGAGCTGCTGGCGATGTTCGCCGAGCGGGCTGCCTGATGTTCGTGCACCTGGCGGTCCACTACCCGAAGCCCGAGCACGCGGCCGACGTGCTCGCCTCGATGCACCGCGCCGACGAGGCCGCCCGGGGCGCGGCCGGACTGATCCAGATGGGCGCCTGGACCGACGCCGCGAGCGACCGGCTCGTCGGCCTCGCGATCTGGGACTCGCGCGAGTCGTTCGAGTCCGCCGCCCCGGGGATCTTCGCGGTGGTGGCCGGGGATCCGTTCGGCGAGTGGTGCACCCAGCCACCGGACAGCTTCCACCTCTCCCCCGCCGAGGGCCATCCCGGCTGAGCACATGGCAAGCTCTGACCCATGCGAGTCGTGGTGTTCGGGGCGTCGGGGATGGTCGGGCGGGGCGTGCTGCACGAGTGCCTGCGCGACGAGCGGGTCAGCGACGTGCTGGTGGTCGGGCGCACGCCCAGCGGCGAGCAGCACCCGAAGCTGCGCGAGTTCCTCCAGCCCGACATCACCGACCTCTCGGGGATCGAGGACGAGCTTGCGGCCGCCGACGCCTGCTTCTTCGGTGTCGGCACCAGCTCGGTGTGGCGGGACGCGGCCGAGTACCGGGCGCTCACCTACGACCTCACGCTCGCCGTCGCCCGCACCCTGGCCCGGCTCAACCCCGCGATGACGTTCGTCTACGTCTCGGGCGCGGGCACCGACGCCGAGGGCCGGATGCGCTGGGCCCGGGTCAAGGGCGAGACCGAGAACGCGCTGCTCGCACTGCCGTTCCACGCCGTCATCTTCCGGCCCGGCTACATCCAGCCGCGTAACGGCGCCCGCAGCAAGACCGCGGTGCTCCAGCTCCTCTACACCGTCACCTCGCCCGCGTTCCCGCTGTTCGACCGGCTGCTCCCCAGCATGATGACGACCACCGAGCGGATCGGCAGGGCCTTCCTCGCGGTGGCCGAGGGCGGCTCGGCCAAGCCGATCTACGAGACGCCCGCGATCAACGCGGCCGCGAGATGACCGCGGAGGCCAGCACCGGGGACAACCCGCCCGTGCGGGTCTCGACCCTCGAACTGTTCTTCGACCTCGTCTTCGTCTTTACCATCACCCAGCTCGCCGATCTGCTCGAACACCATCTGGACTGGCTCGGGCTGGCCCAGGTCGTGCTCATGCTCGGCGTCATCTGGTGGATGTACGGCGGGTACGCGTGGCTGACGAACGCCGTCGCGCCGAGCAGCACCACCCGGCGCAGCCTGCTGCTCACCGGGATGGCTGGGTTCTTCGTGATCGCGCTGGCGATCCCGCACGCGTTCGGGTCCACCGGCTGGGCGTTCGGGGTGGCGTACCTCGTCGTCAGCCTCGTACACAGCAGCCTGTTCCTCGGGGTGGGCGGGCCGTCCGCTGCCCCGGCGGTCCGGCGGCTGGCGCTGCTCAACCTCGTCTCGGCGCTGCTCGTGGTCGGCGGCGGATTCGTCCCGCCGGGCTGGCGATACGGACTGTGGGCCGCCGCGCTGGCGATCCAGATCGCCACCCCCTACCTGCACCGGATGACCGGCTACACCGTCGCGACCCGGCACTTCACCGAGCGGCACGGACTGGTCGTGATCATCGCGATCGGCGAGTCCATCGTCGCGATCGGCGTCGGAATCGCCGGGCTCCCGCTCGGCACCGAGACCATCACAGTCGCGGTGCTCGGCCTGTGCATCGCCTACTACCTGTGGTGGGCCTACTTCGCCGGCGACGAGGAACGCGCCGAGCAGGTGCTGGCCGCCATCACCGAGCCGGCCCGCAAGGCACGCACCGCGCTGGCCGCCTACGGGTACGCGCACTACCCCATGATCCTCGGGATCGTCGTGCTGGCGACCGGCGTGAAGACGTCCGTAGCGCACGGATTCGAGTCCCTGCCCTGGCCGCCGGCGATCGCGCTCGGGGCCGGAGCCGCGCTGTTCCTCGCCGGGCACGCGTGGTTCCTGCGGATCCTCGGGCTCACGGGTGTCGTACACCGGCTCGCCGCGACGGCGGGGGTCCTGGCCGCGATCCCGCTCGGGCACTGGATCGCCGTCGCCGAACTGGTGGCGGTCCCGCTCGTCATGGCCGCCGCGCTGATCGCCGAGGACATCCCCCGCGCCCGCCGGGCCGGCAGCTCAGCAGTCCACACCTTCGGCCGCACCTAACGCCCCTCCCCTGCGAAGTGCGGTAACTGGGGCCGGTCGGGACCGGCCGGGGTTACCGCAGTTCGGGCGGTGAGGGCGTCCGCTAATAGCGGCGGGCGAGGCGAGTGCCGGGCCAGGCGGTTAGGAGCGGACGAGGCGGGCGATTGCGTCGGCGGCTTCCTTGATTTTCGCGTCCGCCTCGGCCTGTGATCCGGTGCCGGACTCGCTCGCGGCGACCGCACCCGCGACGCAGTGTCCGAGGTGGTCTTCGAGGAGCCCGAGGGCGACCGACTGGAGCGCCTTCGTGGCGGCGGACACCTGGGTCAGGATGTCGATGCAGTAGGTGTCGTTCTCGACCATGCGTTGCAGTCCCCGCACCTGGCCCTCGATCCGGCGCAGGCGCTTGAGGTAGGCGTCCTTGTCGCTGATGTATCCGTGCGCCACAGCGGCCCCCTCACGTGTGATTACCCACCCAGGGTATCCGGGGCTGCACCCGGACGGCTCTAGGGTGACGTCGTGACTACTCCACTCGTGCTCGGCGCCGACTGCGGGGGCACCGCCAGCCGCGCGGTCCTCGCCACTGCCAGCGGTCAGATCCTCGGCCGTGGGCTGGCGGGCGCGGGGAACCCCGTCGCCAGGGATCCGGACCAGGCCGCCGGCGCGCTCGCGGCCGCCGTCGGGCAGGCCCTCGGCGGACACGATCCGGCGCTGGTCCAGGCGGCCGTCGCGGGGATGGCCGGGGAGGCGCGGCTCGCGGATCCGGCGGCTGCGGCCGTCTACCAGCAACATTGGTCCGCGCTCGGGCTGCGGTGCCCACTGCGGACCGTCCCCGATACCGTCGTCGGGTTCGCCGCGGGTACCCCCGAGCCGGCCGGGACCGTCCTGATCGCGGGCACCGGCGCGGTCGCCGCCGAGATCGCGGAGTGGGACATCGGCCGCACCGCCGACGGCCTGGGCTGGCTGCTCGGCGACGAGGGATCCGGGTTCTGGCTCGGCCTCCAAGCCGCGCGCTACACCGCCCGGGCGCTCCAGCACGGCGCCGAACTCTCCCCGCTGGCGTCCGAAGTCGCCCTGCGGATCGGCGGATCCGGGCTGGAGGACTTCGTCACCCGCGTCTACCAGCTTCCCCGCACGGCGATCGGCGCGTTCGCCACCTCGGTCACGGCCTGCGCCCAGGCCGGGGATCCGGTGGCGATCGCCCTGCTGGCCGACGCCGCGGACCGGCTCGCCGCGACGCTGATCTCGCTCGGCCCACCGCCCGGACCGGTCGTGCTCGCGGGCGGGCTGCTGACGGGGGTTCCCGAGATCCGCGACCGAGTTCAGGACGCGATCGCCGGGCCGCTCGGCGACTCGGGCACCGTGGCCTCGGACGGCGCCGCGGCGGCCGCGTGGCTCGCCGCGCTGCCCTTCCTCGCGGATCCGCCCGGGGTACACGCCGTCCTCGTCGGCAAGGCGTGAAGCGGCCGGGCCCCGACGGAGCCCGGCCGCAAGACGAGCGCGATCAGTAGATGCTGGCGCCGTACACCGAGAGAGGCTCGGTGACCGGCTGGAAGTACGTCTGGCCGCCGGCCGTGCAGTTGCCCGATCCGCCGGAGGTGAGGCCGAGCGCCACGTTGCCGGTGAACAGCGATCCACCGGAGTCGCCGCCCTCGGCGCACACGTTGGTGTAGATCAGTCCGCTGACCGATCCCTCGGCGTAGTTCACGGTCGCGTTGAGGCCGAGAACCGTGCCGCTGTGCACGTGCGAGGTACTGCCACTGCGGGTCACCGTCTCGCCGACGTACGCCGAGCTGGCGCGGGCGATGTCGTTCTCGCCCGGGTACATGTCGACGTGGCCCGCGCGGCTCACGTTCGCCGTGTAGGTCACGATCGCGTAGTCGTTACCGGGGAAGCTGGATCCGGCCGTCTGCCCGATGACCTGGCCGGCGGAGTTCGACCACGCGCCGCCGAGGTTGCCGCAGTGACCTGCCGTGAGGAACGCCGGCTGGCCGCCCCGCAGGACGTTGAAGCCCAGCGAGCAGCGATAGGGCGAGTGGTAGATCGCGTCGCCTCCGACGATCCGCAAGCTGATCTTTCCGGGGATCGACGTGACCTTCACGGCCGCACCGAACTTCGCGGCCTCCGACTTGACCTTGGCCAGCTTCGCCCCGGTCACGGTGCTGTCGGCCTGGACCGTGAGCACGTTGTTCACCGGGTCCATCGCCCAGGCGGTGCCGGGGATCTTGGCGTTCTTCGTCAGGTCGGCGCTCGCCGCGTTGAGGGTGGCGATGCTGTTCTTGACCAGCCGCGCGGTGGCGCCGGTGGCCTGGACGGCGGCGACGCCGGCCTGGTCGGTGACGTTCACGACGAGCTTGCCGCTGGCGTCCTCGTAGCTGCCGGCGGCACGGTTCCCGAGCTGGGTCTCTAGCCCGGCGGAGATGTCGGCGCGGACGATGACAGCGGTGTCAGCGGCGCGGATCGCCGCGGCCGACGACGCGTGCACCGCGGACTCCGCCTGAGCGGCGGGGACGGCGAACAGTGTGCCGGCGACGAGCCCGGTTAGGGCCACCGCGACGACACGGGGGGTGGAGATGGCTGTTCTCACACGATCCTCCCTGGTGGGGACAGGGGACGTTGCCCTGACGGCGACGTCCGTGTGCCGGCCGAGAGGCGCGGGCCGAGGTGCTGCGGGGTGGGGTGCATCGGCTCCGGTCCGCACTGCCGAAGTGCCGGTCGCAAGGAGTATCAATGCGTAAGAAACGCCACACAAGGTATGTGAATGGAGTTCATGGTGTCTCAGTTGGCGCCGATCCCTCAGCCTCGATAGCCGGTGCACAATGGATGGTCCTCTGACGAAACGCCTGGTTAGCGACTCGCTGTGGGCTGCGGTCCTCCCGCTGCTGCCCGCGCATCGCACGCGGTGGCAGGGCGGTGGGCTGCGTCCTGTGGACGACAGGGCGGTCTTCACGGCGATCGTGTACATCGTGACCAGCGGATCCGCATGGCACACCCTGCCCGCGGCCTTCGGCGTCTCGAAGGCGACCGCGCACCGGCGATTCGCCGCGTGGACCGCGTCCGGGCTCTGGGATCGCGACGTCCCGCCGGAGCTATCGGCGCAGGACAGGGACTGGGCCGTGGCGATCTGGACGTCGGCCACCGAGCGGGCCAGCGACCCCCGGCACACCCACTGACCAAGTGAGACAGCGGACTAGACCTTAATTTTGACCATTGGACTAGCCCATGCGGCCTCCACCCCCGAAGTGTGTGCCGTCGCGCCGGTCCTGACCGGCCGCGGTTACCGCACTTCGGAGGGGTCGGAGGGCAGGTCAGCCGCCGGTGCGGATCGCGTCCATCGCGCGGCGGACGGCCTCGTGCTCGACGGTGATCCGGGCCAGCAGT
>JAOPVE010000515.1 GCA_025963185.1 Actinomycetes bacterium | reverse complement strand
GTGTGGCGGCGTCCCGCATGGCCGCCACCGGCGGGATCCGCGACGCACGAACCGCCGGGAACAGCGCCGCCGCGAGAGTCACCCCGAGGCCGACGGCGATTGCCGCGACGACCGCAACCAGCGGCACGCCCACGACGAGCGTGAGCTGGCTCTGCAGCAGCAGGGTCACCGCGTAGGCCAGCGCGACACCGACCCCGATCCCGATGGCAAGGCCGACGACCGATGCGATGACCCCGATGATCGTCGCCTCGACAAGCACGGAGCCGATCACCTGCTTGCGGCTCGCCCCGATGGCCCGGAACAGCGCCAGCTCGCGGGTGCGCTGGGCGACCAGCATCGAGAACGTGTTCAGGATCAGGAACACGCCGACGAAGAGTGCGACGAAGGCGAACCCGAGCAGGACGTTGTTCAGGATCGACAACGCCTGCTTGATGTCACCGGACTGCTCGTCGGCGAGTTCGGTCCTGGTCTGGACCTTGTAGTTGCTGCCGAGCGCTGACTGGATGTTCTTCTTGAGATCCGTCTGGCTCACGCCGCTCGCCGCGGTCACCTGGATCTGGGTGAAGACGTCCTTCTCGCCGAGCAGCAGTTGCTGAGCCGCCGGGGTGGTGAAGGCGATCGTCTGGGTACCGCCGAGGGTGTCCCGGCCGCCGCTGTAGCCGAAGATGCCCACCAGCGTGAACGACTGTGGCTTGGGCGTCAGCGTGAGGATCTTGACGGTCTCGCCCACCGTGTACTTGGTGGTCTTGGCCGTCGCGGCGTCCATCGCGATCTCGTTGTCGGTGGTGGGCCCGCGGCCGGTGCGGAGCTGGACCAGGCTGGTCTCCCCGCTCCACGAGGATCCGAACTGGGGTGGGCCGAAGGAGCTCAGGACCTTGCCGTCCTTGCCGACGACCCGGGCGCCGGTGGTGAACACCCCGGGTTCGGCCTTCGCGACCCCGGTGACCGCGCGCACGGTGGGTACCTCGGCGGCCGGGATATTGGCCTGTGGGGCATCGCCGTTGGTGCTCTTGACCTTCGGCTTCGCCGTGATCTGCACGTCGACGCTCTTGTCGATGTCCTGGAACATCGCGTCGAACGACTTGCCGAGGGTGTCGGTGAGGACGAAGGCGCCGGACACGAACATCACGCCGAGCACGACCGACAGCGCCGACAGGACGAGCCGCAGCTTTCGTGAGAGCAGGCCCTTGAGGGTGGCCTTGAACATCAGACGGCCCCGGCCGCGATCGTGTCCAGGCGCTTCATCTCGTCGAGGACCCGCTCGGCGGTCGGATCGGTCATCTCGTCGACGATGCGCCCGTCGGCGAGGAAGACGACCCGGTCGGCATAGGACGCGGCGTTCGGATCGTGGGTGACCATGACGATCGTCTGGCCGAACTCACGGACGGATCGCTGCAGGAACCCGAGCACGTCGGCGCCGGACCGCGAGTCCAGGTTGCCGGTGGGCTCGTCGGCGAAGATCACCTCGGGCTTGGACGCGAGGGCCCGCGCGCAGGCGACGCGCTGCTGCTGGCCGCCCGAGAGCTGCGACGGACGGTGCTTGAGCCGGTCGCCGAGCCCGACGGTGGAGATCACCAGGTCGAGCCACTCTTTTTCGGGCTTGCGGCCGCCGATCGCCAACGGCAGCGTGATGTTCTCCTCCGCGGTCAGGGTCGGCAGCAGGTTGAACTGCTGGAAGATGAATCCGACCTTGGTGCGGCGCAGGTCGGTCAGGCGCCGGTCGCCCAGGCCGTTGACCTGCGTGTCGCCGATCCACACGTCGCCCCGCGTCACCTCGTCGAGCCCGGCGAGGCAGTGCATCAGTGTGGACTTGCCGGACCCGGACGGGCCCATGATCGCGGTGAACTGCCCGCGCTGGAACTCGACGCTCACCCCCGCGAGCGCATCGACCCTCGTCTCTTCGGTCGCCCCGTAAACCTTCCAGACGTCCACCGCTCGCGCGGCCACTGCCGCGGCGGTCGTGGTTGTCGTCACAGCGCTCTCCATCGTCTATTCCGGACTGTCAGCTCGCCACGTGGCCAGCCGTCACCAGTGAACGTCCTTACCGTAGGGAGAGGTCCAGTCATTTTCGTCGTCGCACCGGAGGGCTTTGGCGTACGACTACCGGTGGACTCCGGTCTCAGGGATCTCACCCATAGGGCAGGCCCGATTCGCCCAGTTTACGCCCCGGGGCCAGGGGAAAGGGCTTACGCGCCCGGGCGGACCAGCCCCGACTCGTACGCCAGGACGACCGCCTGGACCCGGTCGCGCAGCCCCAGTTTCGTCAGGACGTGACCCACGTGCGTCTTCACTGTGGTCTCACTCACATACAGCTCGCGGGCGATCTCGGCGTTGGAGAGCCCGCGGGCGATGTGCACGAGGACCTCCTGCTCGCGGTCCGTCAGGGTGGCGAGTGCGGCCGGGGGAGTGGCCGCGGGGTCCGGCAGCCGGTCGGCGAACCGGTCGAGAAGCCGTTGCAGGATCCGCGGGGAAACCACGGCCTCCCCGGCCGCCACGGTGCGGATCGCCTCCACCAGGTCCTCGGCGGGCACGTCCTTGGACAGGAACCCGCCGGCGCCCGCGCGGAGCCCGCCGACGACGTACTCGTCCAGCTCGAATGTGGTGAGGATCAGCACCCGGACCGGCAGCCCGGCCTCGACGATCGCCTTGGTCGCCGCGACGCCGTCCATGCGGGGCATCCGGATGTCCATGAGGACCACGTCGGGCAGCAGCCGCCGGGCCAGGTCCACGGCCTCGGCGCCGTCGCCCGCCTCGCCGACGACCAGCAGGTCGGGCTCGGAGCCCAGGACCATCCGGAAGCCGGTGCGCAACAGCGGCTGGTCGTCCGCCAGCAGGACGCGGATCACCGGCTGCTCGGCGTTCAACGGATCACCTCGGGGGCCGGATCGAGCGGGATGTCTGCGGCCACCGAGTAGCCCTCGCCGCCGCGCGGCCCGGACCGCAGGGTGCCACCGTACAGGGAGACCCGCTCGCGCATACCCACCAGGCCATGGCCGTGGAAGCCGGCGCGCGCGTCCTGGCCGGCCCCGGCGCCGGCCCCGTTGTCGTCCACCCGCAGCGTGATCGCCGCCGGCCGGAAGTCCAGCGACACGGTCGCCGAGGCCGGGCCCGCGTGCTTGAGCGCGTTCGTGAGGCCCTCCTGGACGATCCGGTAGATCGTGAGGTCGATCCCCGGATCCAGCGGCCGGGGGGTGCCGGTGACGACGAGCCGCACGTCGAGCCCCGCCTCCCGGACCTGCTCGGCGAGCGCCTCCAGCCCGGCGAGGCCCGGCTGCGGCTGGAGCGCCGCGTCACTTTCGCCGTCGTTGCGCAGCACGTCCAGCAGCCGCCGCATCTCCCGCAGGGTGGCCCGGCCGGTCGCCTCGATCGTCGCGAGGGCCTCGTCGGCCCACTCCGGATCGCGGTGCAGGGCGCGCCGGGCCCCGGTGGCGAGCACCCCCATCACGCTGACGTGGTGGGCGACGACGTCGTGCAGCTCGCGGGCGATCCGGCGGCGCTCCTCCAGCACGGCCTCGCGGGCCGAGGCCTCCCGCGACGATTCGGCGGTGCGCGCCCGCTCTTCGAGGGCCCGGGTGTAGGCGTGCCGGGTGGCGACGGTCCGGCCCACGGAGAAGCAGACGAGCAGGACCAGCCCGCTGCTGATCCACCGCTCGTAGCCGCCGGGCGGGCGCAGCAGCAGGTCGACCAGCACGGCGAGGCTGAGCAGGGTGCCGGCGACCGCGGCCTGCCCGAGCGGGAGGACGGCCGCGACCGTGTACAGCACGACGATGACCGCGATGCCGCCCGTGGTGTCCGGGAGCTTGAGCGTGGCCGCGGCGAGGGTGACGAGCATGACGCCCTCGACGGCCCACCACGGCCGCCACCGCCGGATCGCCACCGGCACCGCACCGGCCACCACCAGCAGCAGGACCACCGGCGCCGGATCGCCGAGCGGAGCCCCGTCGGTCGCGAGCGCGAGCGCCGCCGCGCCGAGGATGCCGAGCGCGAGCAGCGAGTCGGCGCGCAGCGGGTGCAGGCGCAGCCAGCTGCGGGCGGAGTCGAACGGCATACCCCGAACCGTAGCCACGGCCAGCCCCCGGCGGCCCCAGCCAGGAGGTGATTCCTCCCTCCTGCCCAGGGATGAGATCACCCTGGCCCCGGCCGCGCGAAGTCCCATCCGCCGAAGCGCGGTAACCATGGCCGGTCCCGGCCGGTCGCGGTTACCGCACTTGGTCTGGCGGTCAGTCCTCCGCGGCCGGGCCGGCGACTGGCTCGTCGGCGGGCGGGGCCGGCGCCTCGGGGAACGGCGGCGGGGTGCCGCCGAACTCCGGGCACAGCGCCTGGTGGTCGCACCAGTCACAC
>JAOPVE010000513.1 GCA_025963185.1 Actinomycetes bacterium | reverse complement strand
GACATTACCCCGCGGCGGAGACCGAGCGGGCCGCCTCGTAGACCGCCGGGTAGAGCGCGAGCGCCCAGAGCTGGTAGCCGTCGGCGGAGGGGTGGAACCGGTCCTCGCAGAGGGTGCCCGGGTCGGCCCGGAACACCGCGCCCGTGCGCGCCGCCAGGTCGATCGGCACGCCGCCGCCCGCCCTGGCCGCCCGGTAGGAGGCCTCGCCCACGCGCCGCCCGGCCCAGCCGATCAGCTCCCGCAGCGGCTGCGCGAAGTTCCGCAGCGCACCCAGGTCGGGGCACGTTCCCACGACGACCTCGGTGCCCGCCGAGCGCAGCCGGACCACGGCCGCTTCGAGGTGTCGTTCCAGGTCGGACAGGGTGGTGAAGTGTGTCGCGTCGGACGCGCCGATGAGGATCACCGCGATGTCGGGCGCCCCGCGGACCAGCGCGCGGGACACCTGGGTCGCCAGGTCGGCCGCGCGCGATCCGGACACCGCGACCGAGTCCAGCCGCACCGGACGGCCCGTGGACGCGATCAGCTCGGCCAGCCGTCCGCCGACCGTCTCCTCGGTCTCCCCGACGCCGAGCCCCGCGGCCGTGGAGTCGCCGAGCATGAGCAGCCGCAACGGCGTGCCCCCGCCGGATCCGAATGTGCCTGACACCGAAGGCGCGTGGTCCGACGAGGCGTACGTGCGCCGCGCCGCGACCAGGCCCTCGACGGCGAGCAGCAGGAGGCCGGTCAGGCCCGCCGCCGCCACACCGCCGGCACCGCGCAGAAGAAGCCGTCCAGGTTTCATCTCGCCCCCCAGGCCGCCGTTCGTCCGTGTGGTCCATCCTCGTCTACGGACGGGTCCTCCGGCGAGTTGGTGAAGAATCTGATCCGGTGCCGGAGTTCGACCCAGCGGCCGCGGCGGCCCCGGTCGCGTCCGTTGACGGCGGTCGCCGAGACCTCGGTGCCCGCCTCGTCGGCGGCCTCGACCGCGGCCTGCGGCAGCGAGAGGACCGCCTCACCACGGGCGATGCTCGGCGCGGCCTGGGTGTCGGCGCCGAGGCCGAGTGCGGCGGCGACCGACGGCAGCATCGCGGCGGCCGCGCTCGCGTAGCCGGCGGCGGACGGGTGGAACCGGTCCGCCGAGAACATCTGCGCCGGACGGGCGGCGAACTCCGGGCCGAGCAGGTCGCCGAGGGACACCGAGCGGCCACCGGCCTCGACCACGGCGATCGTTTGCGCGGCGGCGAGCTGGCGGCTCCACCGGCGGGCCACCCAGCGCAGCGGCGGCTGGATCGGCTCGATGGTGCCCAGGTCAGGGCAGGTGCCGACGATGACCTCGGCGCCGGCCTCGACCAGCGTGCGGACCGCCTGGTCCAGGTGCCGGACCGCCACCGCCGGGAGCACCCGGTGGGTCACGTCGTTGCCGCCGATCATCGCCACGGCGACGTCGGGCGCGTAGGGGAGCACCTTCGCGACCTGCGGCAGCAGCCCCCGGCTCTCGGCCCCGATCACCGCGACGCAGATCACCTTGACCGGGCGCTGGGCGATCCGGGACAGCCCGGACGCGAGCAGCGCGGCGGGAGTCTCGCGGGGCACCTCGACGCCGAGCCCGGCCGCGGACGAGTCGCCCAGCATCGCCAGCGTGAGCGGCTTCCCGGAGAACTCGGTGCCGTAGAGGCCGTCGGACTCCGGCGGCAAGGTGTCGTGCTTCGGGATCGCCTCGCGCGCCATCGCGGCCTGCTTCAGCAGCAGTGCCCACAGCGCGGCTCCGGCCAGCCCGACGCCCCCACCGCCGTACGCGGCGCGTACGACGATCCGTCTCGCCCTCGATACCCGGCTCAGCGTGCCACCTCCCGTGCTACGAGCGCCCGGATCCGAGGCTAGCCGACCATTGCAGCACCGAAGTTAACGATCACGGGCGTGGCGTTGCGTCCCTCGCACGAGCATCCGTCCCAGCCGGACCCGCGGGGTGGGCGGCTGGCCTGGCGGATCCGTCCGGATAACCTGGCGGGGAGCGGTCGTCCCGGCAGCGTGGCCGGTCCCGCCCCGTGCACCGGAGGACACCGTGCGCTACTACGACTCCCTCGTCGAACTGTTCGGCAACACCCCGCTGGTGCGGCTCCGATCGGTCACCGACGGCATCGCCGCCACGGTCCTGGCCAAGGTCGAGTACTTCAATCCCGGCGGATCGGTGAAGGACCGCATCGCCGTGGGCATGATCGAGGCCGCCGAGAGGTCGGGTGCGCTCAAGCCCGGCGGCACGATCGTCGAGCCGACCAGCGGAAACACCGGCGTCGGGCTGGCGATCGTCGCGCAGACCAAGGGCTACAAGTGCATCTTCGTGTGCCCCGACAAGGTCTCCCAGGACAAGATCAACGTGCTCCGCGCGTACGGCGCCGAGGTCGTGGTGTGCCCGACCGCGGTCGCCCCCGAGCACCCGGACTCGTACTACAACGTGTCCGACCGGCTCGTCCGCGACACCCCGGACGCCTGGAAGCCCGACCAGTACTCCAACCCGGAGGGCCCGGCCTCGCACTACGCCACCACCGGACCGGAGATCTGGGCCGACACCGACGGCCGGGTCACCCACTTCGTGACCGGCATCGGCACGGGCGGCACGATCACGGGCACCGGCCGGTACCTCAAGGACCAGGGCAACGTGCGGGTGATCGGGGCGGATCCGGAGGGGTCGGTCTACTCCGGCGGAACCGGCCGCCCGTACCTGGTCGAGGGCGTCGGCGAGGACTTCTGGCCCACCGCGTACGACCCGAGCGTGCCCGACGAGATCATCGCGGTCAGCGACAAGGACTCCTTCGAGATGACCCGGCGGCTCGCCCGCGAGGAGGGCCTGCTAGTCGGCGGATCCTGCGGGATGGCCGTCGTCGCAGCCCTCGACGTGGCCCGCCGGGCCGGTCCGGACGACATCGTCGTGGTCCTGCTCCCGGACTCCGGCCGCGGGTACCTCTCGAAGATCTTCAACGACGACTGGATGGCCGATTTCGGCTTCCTCCACACCTCCGGCGAGACGCTCGTGGGGGACGTGCTCAAGCGCAAGAGCGGATCCATGCCCCCGCTCGTGCACCTCCACCCCAACGAGACCGTCCGCGAGGCGATCGACGTTCTGCGCGAGTACGGCGTCTCGCAGGTCCCGGTGGTGAAGGCCGAGCCGCCGGTGATGAGTGCCGAGGTGATCGGATCCGTCGTCGAGCGCGACCTGCTCGACGCGCTCTTCTCCGGCGGCGCCTCGCTCGCGGACGCGCTGGAGAAGCACATGTCCCCGCCGCTGCCGTCGATCGGCGCCGGCGAGCCCGTGTCCGCCGCCATGCACGCCCTGGAGAAGGCCGGCGCGGCCGTAGTCCTCGACGACGGCAAGCCCGTGGGAGTAGTGACCCGGCAGGACCTCCTGGCATATCTGGCCCACTGAGTGCGCTCCAGGTCAGGTCAATGACCTTTTGACGAGGGTCGGTAGGGTGTGAATCCGGTGCTCATGGGGGAGGCTTGGCGTGGATCTCGATGCCTACGTGGCCGAGCACGCCTCCGAGTGGGCCAGACTCGAACAGCTGGTCAGGCGCCGCAGGCTGTCCGCCGCCGAGGCTGACGAGCTGATCACGCTCTACCAGCGCACGGCGACCCACCTGTCCGCGGTCCAGAGCCGCACTCCGGATCCGGCGCTCATCGGGCGGCTGTCCAGGCTCGTGTCGCGGGCCAGGGCGGCCGTGGCGGGCAGTTCGGCGCCCGCATGGCGATCCGTACTGAGCTTCTTCACCGTCACGTTCCCGGCCGCGGTGTACCAGGCATGGCGCTGGTGGAGCACGATCGCGGTCACGAGCTCGGTGGTGGCGTTCGCGCTGATCGCCTACATCGGCGCCCACCCCAGCCTCGCGGCGAAGCTCGGCACCGACGAGCAGCTCCGCCACCTCGTCGACCACGACTTCGCCGACTACTACTCCGAGTACGCCGCCCAGAACTTCGCGCTCAAGGTGTGGACCAACAACGCGCTGGTCGCGGCCATCTGCCTGATCTCGGGCATCGTCCTGCTGCCGGTCGTCTACATGCTGTACCAGAACATCGTCGGAGTCGGCGTCACCGGCGGGGTCATGGTGGCGTTCGGGCGCAGCGACGTCTTCTTCGGGCTGATCACCCCGCACGGCCTGCTCGAACTCACCGCCGTGTTCGTCGCGGCCGGGGTCGGCATGCGGATGGGCTGGTCGTGGATCTCGCCCCCGCCCACCGTGCCGCGCGGGCAGGCGCTGGGGGCCGCGATGCGATCCGCGGTGATGGTGGCGCTGGGGCTCGTCGTGGTGCTGATGATCAGCGGGGTCATCGAGGCGTTCGTCACGCCGTCCTCGCTGCCGACCTGGGCTCGGGTCGGGATCGGGGTCCTCGCGTTCTCCGGGTTCCTGTTCTACGTGGTGTTCTTCGGCCGCCGGGCCGTCCGCAGGGGCTACACCGGTGACCTCGACAGCCACCTGCGCGGCGACTACACCCCCACCGCCTGAGGTGGCCACCCAGGACGAGGACGGCTTCCGGGAGGCCGTCGGCGAAGACCTGTGGCGCGAGAACTACGAGCGGGCGCTGCGTGAGCAGCGGACGGTCCGGCGCCGGCGCCGATTAGCCCAGGTCACCCGGTCGCTGCCGACGGTCGCCGTGTGCGGGGTGCTGGCCGGTCTGACCGCCTGGTACCTGCACGGCGGATCGCTGGGCCACGTCAAGCTCCCGGCGCCGGACGCCGCTGTGTCGCCGCGCCCCGCTGATCCGCCGCAGTCGCTGGTCACCGACGCCGACCTGCGCTCCGATCCGTACCGTGGCACGCCCGCCGCGAAGTTCCCCACCCGGATCACCGTTCCTGCGCCTGCACCCATCGGGCGGCACGGCAGGGATGAGGTCGCCGCGGCCCTCGCCAAGACCGCCCACCTGCTCACAGTCGGCCGCCTCGACAAGACCCTGCTCACCCGCCGCGACGGCGGACCATACGCCAGCGGCCTCGCGCTGAACTACCGCCTGTTCGTGTACGCGCAGACGCAGAAGACCCACGACGCCCCCGACGGACTGAGCACGCTCGCGCCGGGCCAGGTCCTGCTCGCCGCCCCGCGAGTCAGCGGCACGATGCGGCCCGCGCTGGGTCCGAAGGGCGAGCTGACCGTCGTCACCAACTACGTGTTCGTGTACGCGCTGGTGCCGTCGCGGCCGGTCCTTTCCCGGGAGGAGGCGCTGCTCACCGTGCGATCCGACGCCACCTACGCGTTCTACGGCGACCGCTACGCGCCTGGCGACCGCGGGGCCTGGCTCACGGCCGGGCGCTTCTACAGCTGGAACGTTTCCTGCGCGCCGTCCAACCACGGCCTCCTGGCCCTGCCCGGCGCGGACGACATCGGATCCGGACACGCGGCGAGTG
>JAOPVE010000448.1 GCA_025963185.1 Actinomycetes bacterium | reverse complement strand
TGGTCCGGCGGATCAACGGCCGCTGAGCGCCCTCCCTTCGGGAGGCTCGGTGGTGCGCGGGGGCTCGTAGTGGGGCGGTCGGGCGGGGGGCTCGGGGGTGCGCGCGGGCTCGGGGTGGGGCGGTCGTGACGAGCGGTACGGCGGGTACCCGAACGAGGTCATCGGAAAGAGCCTTTTTGCCCTGGGCAGAGACGGGCAACGGGGGCTTATTCGGGCCGGGTTCGCGGAGAGCGGAACTTTGACGCGCCCGACCGCGGGGGCCGATTGGTCTTTGCCTGGCGGACGTCGTAGACTCCGTGTTTGGCGCGTGGCGTCTGTTCTCCGCTGCCCCTTGGGTGGGGCGGTGAGGGACGCGGCTGAAGACGCTCGAGCCTGCGAACCAATCCGGTGTGCCGATGGTGCACCAGTACTGCGTCACGATTGCGGAGGACATGCCGAAGAAGGACGGGGCCATCGAGATCGAGGGCCGGGTCGTTGAACCGCTTCCCAACGCGATGTTCCGCGTTGAGCTGTCCAACGGTCACCGCGTTCTCGCCCACATCAGCGGCAAGATGCGTCAGCACTACATCCGCATCCTGCCTGAAGACCGCGTCGTGGTGGAGCTTTCGCCCTACGACCTCACTCGTGGGCGCATCGTCTACCGCTACAAGTAGGTCCAGGCCAGTTCGCGGCGGGCCGACCGTCGCGTGGTCACCGAGCACGCGCGCTGGTCTCACGGCTGGCTGCGTACCCGAACAGGAGAAGGCACAGCCGTGAAGGTCAAGCCGAGTGTCAAGAAGATCTGCGACAAGTGCAAGGTGATCCGCCGTCACGGCCGGGTCATGGTGATCTGCGACAACCTGCGCCACAAGCAGCGCCAGGGCTGACGCGTTCTTTTCATCGCAGCTCCGGCCAGGTAGTTCACTGGCCAACCCCCGGTCGGAGGCCGGGGCCCGCCAGGGCAGGCGGGGCCGGAGCTGCGGCAGACCTCCGGAGAGCATTGAAGGAGTACGCCCACCCATGGCACGTCTCGCCGGCGTAGACCTCCCCCGCGAAAAGCGGCTGGAGATCGCGCTCACCTATATCTTCGGCATCGGCCGGACCCGCTCGATCGAGACCCTCAAGGGCACGGGCGTCGACCCGAACAAGCGGGTCAAGGACCTGACCGACGACGAGGTCGTGCAGCTGCGCGACTTCATCGACGCCAACTTCCGAGTCGAGGGCGACCTGCGCCGCGAGGTCGCCTCGGACATCCGGCGCAAGATCGAGATCGGCTGCTACCAGGGCATCCGGCACCGCCGCGGCCTCCCCGTGCGGGGACAGCGCACGCACACCAACGCGCGTACCCGCAAGGGCCCGAAGAAGACCGTGGCCGGCAAGAAGAAGCCCGGCAAGAAGTAGTAGAGCGCCGCTCCGTTACCGGGGCGGACAGCTCCGACCGACTCTCGAGACTCAGGAGATCACAGGCAGATGCCTCCGAAGACCCGTGCCGGCGCCGCCAAGAAGGTCAGGCGCAAGGAGAAGAAGAACGTGGCTCATGGCCACGCGCACATCAAGAGCACGTTCAACAACACGATCGTCTCGATCACCGACCCGAGCGGGAACGTGATCAGCTGGGCGTCCGCCGGCCATGTCGGCTTCAAGGGATCCCGCAAGTCGACCCCTTTCGCCGCACAGCTTGCCGCCGAGTCGGCCGCCCGTAAGGCCCAGGAACACGGCATGCGCAAGGTCGACGTCTTCGTGAAGGGCCCGGGCTCGGGCCGCGAGACGGCGATCCGCTCGCTGCAGGCCACTGGCCTGGAGGTCGGCTCGATCTCCGACGTGACCCCGATGCCGCACAACGGCTGCCGTCCGCCCAAGCGCCGTCGCGTCTGACCCGCTGACTTCAGGAGATCGAGAAAGATATGGCCCGCTACACCGGTGCTGATTGCCGCCGCTGCCGGCGCGAAAAGATGAAGCTGTTCCTCAAGGGATCGAAGTGCGAGGGGCCGAAGTGCCCCATCGAGATTCGTCCCTACCCGCCGGGCCAGCACGGCCGCGGGCGCAGCAAGGACAGCGAGTACCTGCTCCAGCTTCGTGAGAAGCAGAAGGCCCGCCGCATCTACGGCGTGCTGGAGAAGCAGTTCCGTGGCTACTACGAAGAGGCCAACCGCAAGCAGGGCAAGACTGGTGACGTCCTGCTGCAGATCCTCGAGGCGCGGCTGGACAACGTCGTGTACCGGGCTGGCTTCGCCAAGTCCCGTGACATGGCGCGCCAGGTCGTCCGCCATGGCCACATCGTGGTCAACGGCAAGAAGGTCGACATCCCGTCGTACCGGGTGAGCCAGAACGACATCATCGAGGTCCGGGAGAAGTCCCGCGAGCTCACGCCGTTCGTGGTCGCCCGCGCCGAGGCCGGATCCCGTGGCATCCCCGCGTGGATCGAGGTCATCACGAACCAGATGAAGGTCCTGGTCCACGGGCTTCCCGCCCGTCAGGTGATCGACACGCCGGTCCAGGAACAGCTCATCGTCGAGCTCTACAGCAAGTAGGCGGCCACTCCAGGCACGCGATCTGCGGCGCCGCGAGAACCGCCGGGTACAACACCGGTACCCGGCGAACCTCGCGGCTTGCATCTCGCGCACCTGGAGCGGCTCCAGGTTTAGATCAAAAGCTTGAGATCAAGAGCAAGATCTAAGCAGGAAGAGCAAGAAGCGGTTGGCGGACGGACGGAGGTCCGGCAGCCGTAGCGGTTCCCCTCGCGGCGTCATATAGCGGTCGCCCGAGAATTTTGGAGGCATTGTGCTTATCACCCAGCGCCCTGCGCTGACCGAAGAGCCGGTCAGCGAGTACCGCTCGCGGTTCGTCATCGAGCCGCTCGAGCCGGGCTTCGGCTACACCCTGGGCAACTCGCTCCGGCGCACGCTGCTGTCGTCGATCCCCGGCGCGGCCGTGACGAGCATCAAGATCGACGGCGTCCTGCACGAGTTCACCACCGTGCCGGGCGTCAAGGAAGACGTCACCGAGCTGATCCTCAACATCAAGGAGCTGGTCATCAGCTCCGAGAGCGACGAGCCGGTCACCATGTACCTGCGCAAGCAGGGCCCGGGCACCGTCACGGCCGCGGACATCGCGCCGCCGGCCGGGGTCACCGTGCACAACCCCGACCTGCACATCGCCACCATCAACGGCAAGGGCCGGCTCGAGATCGAGCTGACCGTCGAGCGTGGCCGTGGCTACGTCTCCGCCGTCCAGAACAAGCAGCAGGGCCAGGAGATCGGCCGGATCCCGATCGACTCGATCTACTCCCCGGTCCTCAAGGTGACCTACCAGGTCGCCGCGACCCGTGTCGAGCAGCGCACCGACTTCGACAAGCTGATCGTCGACGTCGAGACCAAGCGCTCGATCAGCCCGCGTACGGCGATCGCCTCCGCCGGATCCACCCTCGTCGAGCTGTTCGGCCTGTGCCGCGAGCTGGACGAGACCGCCGAGGGCATCGACATCGGCCCGTCGCCGACGGACGCGGCCCTGGCCGCCGACCTGGCGCTGCCGATCGAGGAGCTCGACCTCACGGTCCGCTCGTACAACTGCCTCAAGCGCGAGGGCATCCACAGCGTGGGTGAGCTCATCTCGCGGTCCGAGGCCGACCTGCTCGACATCCGCAACTTTGGCGCGAAGTCGATCGACGAGGTCAAGATGAAGCTCGCCGGAATGGGCCTGGCTCTCAAGGACTCGCCTCCCGGCTTCGACCCGTCACACGTGGTCGACACTTTCTCCGACGCCGACTACGACGGCACGGACTACGCAGAGACCGAGCAGCTGTAGTTTTCTCAGCCTGACCCGCGAATTCGCAACGAGGAGCACGAGTCATGCCCACGCCCACCAAGGGTCCCCGCCTCGGCGGTAGTCCGGCCCACGAGCGGCTGCTGCTGGCCAACCTGGCCACGTCGCTGTTCGAGCACGGCCGCATCACCACCACCGAGGCGAAGGCCAAGCGGCTGCGTCCGTTGGCCGAGCGGCTCATCACGTTCGCGAAGCGCGGTGATCTGCACGCCCGTCGCCAGGTGCTGACGGTCGTGCGGGACAAGAACATCGTCGGCCACCTCTTCGAGGAGATCGGCCCGCGTTACGCGACCCGTCCGGGTGGCTACACGCGGATCGTGAAGGTGGGCCCCCGCAAGGGCGACAACGCCCCCATGGCGGTGATCGAGCTCGTCGAGGCGCTCACCGTGGCCCAGCAGGCCGTTGGCGAGGCCGAGCGGGCGCGGGGCACCAAGTTCGCGAAGGCGGCGGCCCCGGCTGCCGCCACCGCGGACGCCACCGACGCCGTCGAGGCTGACGAGGACCCGACCGCGTCCGGCCCGTACGGCGCCGGCTCGGCCGAGCCCCTCGAGGACGGATCCGCCCCCGAGGGCTACCCGATCAAGGGCAACGCCGACTCGATGAAGTTCCACCAGCCCGACGGCCAGTGGTTCGAGGCGACGATCGCCGAGGTGTACTTCGACACCGCCGAGTCCGCCGAGGCCGCTGGCTTCACGGAGGCTGGCGCGCACGCCGAGGACGACGAGGCCTGAGCACCGAGTCCGACCGCGATGAGCCCGTCACCCCCGCTGGGGGCGGCGGGCTCGTCCGTCTGCGCCTCGACCTCTCCTACGACGGCACCGCGTTCGCGGGGTGGGCGATCCAGCGGGCCCAGCGGACGGTCCAGGGGGTGCTGGGGGAGGCGCTCTCGCTGATCCTTCGGGTGCCCGCCGAGCTGACTGTCGCGGGCCGCACCGACTCGGGGGTCCACGCCACCGGGCAGGTCGCGCACCTCGACGTGCCCGAGACGGTGTGGTTCGCGTACGAGTC
>JAOPVE010000441.1 GCA_025963185.1 Actinomycetes bacterium | reverse complement strand
TCTCCCCCCGGATCGCGGTACCCGTTGCGGGGTAGCGGCCGTCTGCGGCGCCGACCTCGTACGCGCGGTCGCCGCTGGCCATCGTCCGGCGGTCATCGAGGCGGGACGTCTCGCCCACCTCGATGTTGCGGGCGGCGGCGAGCAGCGGGGTGGTGCTCAGTTCCGTGCCCGGCGAGACGAGGGTGAACACTCCGGCGATGACTCCGACGGCGGCGGCGAGCACGGCGACGACCGCGAGCAGTGAGCGCGTGCCCTGGCGAAGGGTCCACCCGTGCGATGCCACTCAAGTCCCCTCTCAGGCCTCCCTAGGCCTGGACCCTGACTGAATCCGCTCGCGGTTGCCCCGTCAAGACCCCCGGTCGCCCTGGGGCTGGGCGGCGGTCCGGTGCGGATTCGCGGGTGCGGATTGTGGTGCCCGTTGTGGTGCGGATTGTGGTGCCGGTGCGGTCCCGCTAAAGGATCGCCACCCCTGTGGTACGGATCCGGGCGACTCCGTGTTCACCGGGTCCCATGCCGTAATTGCCGGGCTAATACACCGTCAATTACGCGATTGATCAGCGGAGCGTAGCCGTCTAATTACATTCACAACTACTTGAGGTTTTCTTAAGGTTCAGCACTAGCGGACATCGGGTCCCATTCACGACGATCGCCTTCGACTTCTCGTTTCCCCTGACCGGGATACGTTCGACACCAAACGACCAATTCGATGGCGCCGCGCCCCCACCCCGCGGCGACCACACTGGAGGACATCGATGACTGAACACCGCGCAGCCAGCCGGCGCACGATCGCGTTAGGCGGTGCGGCCGCGCTGGTCGGCGCCACCCTCGTAGCGGGAGCCTTCGCCGGAGGGGCCGGCAGCGCCTCTGCCGCCACGCCGACCGTCACGCCGGAGCAGGCCGTGGCGGACGCGCTCAGCGCCCTGCGCGGCACCAGCAACAAGACCGCGATCAAGGCCGCCAGCGCCGACGGGTACCAGGCTCGCAGCGTCGTCATCGACGCCGACGGGAGCCGTCACGTCCACGTCGACCGGACCTTCAACGGACTGGCCGTCATCGGCGGCGACACGATCGTCAATTCGGCCCCGAACGGCGCTTTCAAGTCGGCGACCGTGACCCAGTCGGCGCCGATCACCACCAGCACCACCCCCACGCTCGCGAAGGACCGCGCGGTCGCGATCGCCAGCGGCGTCTTCACCGGCAAGCACGCGGCCGCCACCGCCACGCTGGCCGTCGACGCGCTGGACAGCACCCCCACGCTGGTCTGGCACGTGCTCGTGAGCGGCTTCACCAAGGAGGGCCCGAGCAAGCTCAACGTGCTGGTCGACGCCAAGTCCGGCGCCGTGAAGCTCAAGTACGACAGCGTGATGAGCGCCGACACCGGCACGGGCAACGGCGTCCTCACGGGTGCGACCAAGCTCGGCACCAGCAAGAACACGGCCGGCCAGTACGTGCTCAAGGACCCGACCCGGGGCAACAACGAGACCAGGGACGGCAGCTCGCAGCGGGCCGGCAACGCCACCGCGTCGAACACCAAGGCCTTCACCTCGGCGACCAACGTCTTCGGCAACGGGAAGAACAGCAACCTGGCCTCGGCCGGGGCGGACGTGCAGGTGGGCGTCGCGGCGACCTGGGACTTCTACAAGACCGTCTTCAAGCGCAACGGGATCAACAACGACGGCAAGGGCGCGCTCTCGTACGTCCACCTCAAGGACCCCGACACCGGCGGCTTCTTCCAGAACGCGTTCTGGGACGACACCTGCTTCTGCATGCAGTACGGCGACTGGGCGGCGAACAAGCCCGTCACCGCGCTCGACGTGACCGGGCACGAGATGACCCACGGCGTGACCGCGGCCACCGCCAACCTGATCTACTCGGGTGAGTCCGGCGGCCTGAACGAGGCCACCAGCGACATCATGGGGACGATGGTCGAGTTCTCGGCCAAGAACGCGACCGACCCGGGCGACTTCCTGATCGGCGAGAAGGTCGACATCCGCGGCGACGGCAGCCCGCTGCGCTACATGGACGACCCGAAGAAGGACGGCAACTCCCTCTCCTGCTGGAGCTCGGCCGCGGGCAGCACCGACGTCCACTGGTCGTCCGGGATCGCCAACCACTTCTTCTTCCTGCTGTCCAACGGCAGCGGCAAGTCCACGTTCGGCAACAGCCCGACCTGCAACGGCGCCCCCGCCGTCACGGGGATCGGCCGGGACAAGGCCGCGGCGATCTGGTACCGCGCGCTGACCACCAAGTTCACGTCGAACACGAACTACTCGAAGGCGCGCCTGGGCACGGTCCTCGCCTCGGACGACCTGTACGGCGCGAACAGCGCCGAGTCCAAGGCGGTCAAGGCGGCCTGGACCGCCGTGGCCGTCAAGCCCGCGACGAAGTAACGCGAGAGCGCCCGCAAGTGCGGTAACTCCGGCCGGTCCTGACCGGCGGGAGTTACCGCACTTCGGCGTTAGGCCGAGCCCGGTTGGGGGTCAGTCGCGGCGCAGGCCGTAGGTGAGCGCGTCGACGAGGGCGCGCCAGGAGGCCTCGATGACGTTGGCGTGGACGCCGACCGTGGTCCAGTCCTCGTGGCCGTCGGTGGTGGTAATCAGGACCCGGGTGACGGCGTCGGTGCCGTGGCGGCCCTCGAGGATCCGCACCTTGTAGTCGGCCAGCTCGATGCCCGCCAGCTGCGGGTAGTACCGCTGGACCGCCTGGCGCAGGGCGTGGTCGAGTGCGTTGACCGGCCCGTTGCCCTCGGCCGTCGCGATCACGCGCTCGCGATCCGGGCCGACCCGGGCCTTGACCGTGGCCTCGCTGACGACCTCGCCGTCCGCCCGGTGCTCGACGAGCACCCGGTAGGACTCCAGGTCGAAGTACGCCGTCGGACCGCCCTCCAGCTCGGCCCGCACCATCAGCTCGAACGAGGCGTCGGCGGCCTCGAACGACCAGCCGTCGGCCTCCAGCCCCTTGACCTTCTCCACCACCCTGCCTACCGCCTCCGGATGGCCGGCCAGGTCGATTCCCAGCTCGCGGCCCTTGAGCTCGACGCTGGCCCGGCCGGCCATCTCGGTGACGAGGATGCGCATGTCGTTGCCGACGACCGCCGGATCTACGTGGTTGTAGAGCTCCGGGCTGATCTTGATCGCGCTGGCATGCAGTCCCGCCTTGTGAGCGAACGCTGACGTCCCGACATACGCCTGTTGGGGATTCGGGGCCTTATTGGCGATCTCTGCGATGGCATGCGACACGCGCATCATCTCCGCGAGGCACCCGTCAGGGAGCACGCGGTGGTTCATCTTGATTTCCAGTCCGCCCACGACGGCGAAGATGTCGGCGTTACCCGGCCGCTCCCCGTACCCGTTCGCGGTGCCCTGGACGTGGGTGGCTCCGGCCGCCACCGCGGCGAGGGTGTTCGCCACGGCACAGGATGTGTCGTTCTGGGCGTGCATGCCGACCCGGAAGCCGCCCCGGGAGATCACCTCGGCGACCGTGCGGCCGACTCCCATCGGCAGCTGGCCGCCGTTGGTGTCGCACAGGACCCCCACGTCCGCGCCCGCCTCGAACGCGGCTTCGAGCACGCGCAGGCCGTAGTCGCGGTCGTGGCCGTACCCGTCGAAGAAGTGCTCGCAGTCGAGGAACACCCGCCGCCCCTCCCCCACCAGGAACGACACCGTGTCCCGGACCATGTCCAGGTTCTCCTCGTAGGTGGTGCGCAGCGCCTGGGTCACGTGCCGGACGTCGGACTTGGCGACCAGCGTCACGACCGGGGCGCCCGAGTCACGCAGGGCGAGCACCTGCGGATCCTCGTGGGCCTTGTTCCCGGCCTTGCGGGTGGCGCCGAAGGCGACGAGCTTGGCGTGCCGCAGCGAGAGCTCGGTCTGGGCCCTGGCGAAGAACTCGGTGTCCTTCGGCAGCGCGCCCGGCCAGCCACCCTCGATGAAGCCCACGCCGAACTCGTCCAGCAGCCGCGCGACGGCGAGCTTGTCAGCCACGGAGAAGGACATTCCTTCGCCCTGGGCGCCGTCGCGCAGCGTGGTGTCGAAGACGTGGAAGCTGTCGTCCATGCCGATGCCGGCCTTTCTCAACGAGAAGGTGGAAGGAACGCAGGGGGAGGGTGGGACAACAAAAAGACCCCCCACGAACGTGGGAGGTCTGCGCGCTGGCGAGAAGTCGCGAGCGCGCTAGCTGATAATGATGACGCGAGTGGTCATGGGCGAAGTCTCGCACACCGTGTCCCGATCCGTGCAACCCCACTCCCAGCATGTGGGCGTGTCGCCCAGCTCACGGGCCGTGCTCATGCGAGCGGCGCGAGTCCGGCGAACAATGGGTGGATGCCCTACCGTGACCGCAGGCCCCTCGTCGGGATCACCTGTTACATCGAGTCCGCCTCGTGGGGGACCTGGCAGGACACCCCTGCGGCCCTGCTGCCCCACGCGTACGTGCGCGCCGTCACCGGCGCCGGCGCCCGCCCGGTGCTGCTGCCACCCGACGACACCGACGCCGGGGTACTCGACGTGCTCGACGGGCTTGTGCTCGCGGGTGGCGCCGACATCGATCCGGGCCGGTATGGGGACGATCCGCACCCCGAGACCACGGGGTTACGGCCCGAGCGGGACGCCGGTGAGCTCACGCTGCTGGGCCCGGCTCTCGACCGTGGCGTGCCGGTCCTCGGGGTCTGCCGGGGTATGCAGCTCATGGCCGTGGCCGCGGGCGGGCGGCTGATCCAGCACATGCCGGACGAGGTCGGGCACGACACCCACCGGCCCGGCCTGGGCGTCTACGGCGTCCACGGGGCCTCGTTCGAACCCGGCAGCCGGATCGCGAGCGTGCTCGGCGAGTTCACCGAGGTCAACTCCTACCACCACCAGGGCGTGGCGGATCCGGGCTGGCTGAACGTGAGCGGGTGGGCCGACGACGGATCCATCGAGGCGATCGAGGATCCGTCCCAGCCGTTCACCCTGGGCGTGCAGTGGCACCCCGAGTCGACCGACGACCACCGCCTGTTCAGCGCACTCGCCGAGGCCGCCCACGAGTACGGCGCGGCGCGCCAGCACGGGGCCACGCGCGATTACGGGGAGTCCGGCGCCCGCCGCCTGCGGGCCCGCCCCGCCAGCTGACACCCGGCCGGCCTCCGGTCAAGCGCCCTCAGTGAGCCGCGTCTAGCGGAGTGTGCCCCAGTCGTGTCCGCTAAAATCGAAAATTATTCTGATATGTCTGTCCTTCGGCTGATCCGCTCCCTACAGTTCGCCTCACCTCACCGATGTGGTGGCGACAGGAGGCAGGATGTCCGGACCGAAGTTAGCCCTTGCCGCGGCCGCGGCCGCCGTCACGGCGATCGGCGCCTTGGCCGCGCCCGCGAGCGCCGCGCCCGCCGGTGCTCCCCCAGCTGGCACCGCGAACCCCTCGATCGTCGGCGGCACCCCGGCCGCGCAGGGCGAGTTCCCCTTCATGGTGCTGCTCAGCATGGGCTGCGGCGGCGCGCTGTACAGCCCGCAGATCGTGCTCACCGCCGCCCACTGCGTCGACGGGACCGGCAACAACACCTCGATCACCGCCACCATGGGCGTGGTGAACCGGAACGACGCGGCGGCCACCAAGGTCAAGTCGACCTACGTCTACCAGGCGCCGGGGTACACCGGGGCCGGTAAGGACTGGGCCCTGATCAAGCTGGCCAGCCCGGTGACCTTCCCGACCCTGCCGATCGCCACGACCACCGCGTACGACAGCGGCACCTTCACCGTGGCGGGCTGGGGCGCGACCTCCGAGAGCGGTCCGCAGAGCACGGTGCTGCGCAAGGTGTCCGTGCCGTTTGTCTCGGACGCGAGCTGCAAGACGTCCTACCCGACGCTGGTGCCGAGCGACGAGATCTGCGCCGGGGTCCCCCAGGGTGGGCTCGACTCCTGCCAGGGCGACTCGGGCGGCCCGATGTTCCGCAAGGACGCCGCAAACGCCTGGATCCAGGTCGGCATCGTGAGCTGGGGCCAGGGCTGCGCCGAGCCGAACTATCCCGGCGTCTACAGCCAGGTCAGCACGTTCGCCAGTGCGATCGCGGCCGAGGCAGCCGTCCTCGGTGGCGGCACCCAGCCGCCGCCCCCGCCGCCGCCCTCTGGCTGCACGGGCACCAACGGCACCGACGTGGCGATCCCCGACCTGAGCACTGTCGAGAGCACGATCACCCTGGCCGGCTGCACCGGATCGGCGTCGGCGTCGAGCACCGTCGAGGTCCACATCGTCCACACCTACCGTGGTGACCTCGTGGTGACCCTCGTCGCCCCGGACGGCAGCACCTACCCGCTGGCCAGCAAGACCGGCGGCAGTGCCGACAACATCGACCAGACGTTCACGGCGAACCTCTCGTCGGAGGCCAGGAACGGCGCGTGGAAGCTGCGGGTGCAGGACACGGCCGCGCAGGACACCGGCCACATCGACACCTGGACGCTCACGGTCTGACCTGACTAACTGAACGGCGTTTCGGGGCGGGACCGATCCGGTCCCGCCTCGACAACGTCACCCCCAGCCCCATCGGGGCATGTGCTGCAGTGCCACGCGTTCCTCCCGCTCCCCTGGCCAGCATGGGAATCTTCGGGCGTAGGCACCCCTCGGTACATCTGGTAAACCCCTGATACCGATACGCAGTCCGGCGCGGAAACCTACGTAGTGCGCGGTGACAAATGAGGGCCGAAGCGGGCAGACCGGGCCGGGTCCTCAGTGGCCGGCCGCGTGCCGGATCGCCGCACGCGCGAAGTACGCGCCGTAGGCCACCACCGCGGATCCGGCCGCCAGCGCGCCGAGCACCAGGATCGCGCCGACGGCCCACAGACCGGTGTCGTCACTGGGCGCTGCCGTGGAGATCCAGGCGGCGGTGAACGGCACGGTCACGAGCAGCGCGGTCAGCCACGGCGACACCAGGAGCGCCCCGGCAGCGGCGAGCACGGCGAGGGTCAGGACGCACCCGGCCACCTGCCACGCCTCGTACGGCCCGCTGGCCTGACCCGCGGCGTCGTACTGGTACGTGTGGTCCCACCCCATCCAGCCGAACCATGATCCGGCCGCGAGAACGGCGATCCCCCCGGCGGCCAGCGCCTTCTGTGTACTCATGGGCCTCATCCTGGCGCCGCCATCACCACCGGCGCTTGAGCACGAATACCCAGTTTTGATCTAGACCTGGAGCCCGCTGAGGTGCGCGAGATGCAAGCGGCGAGGTTCGCCAGGTACCCGGGTTGTACCTGGCGGTTCTCGCCGCGCCGCAGATCGTGTGTCAGCGGGCCGCGCACCTTCAGAGCGGGGTCACGTAGGCACTCGAGATGCCGCCGTCGACCAGGAATTCGCTGGCCGTGATGAAGGAGCTGACGTCGCAGGCGAGGAAGGCGACCGCGGCGGCGATCTCCTCGGCGCGGGCGAACCGGCCCATCGGGACGTGGACCAGCCGGCGGGCGGCGCGCTCCGGATCGCTGGCGAACAACTCCCGCAGCAGCGGGGTGTCGACCGGGCCGGGCGAGAGGGCGTTGACGCGGATGTTCTCGCGCGCGAACTGCACGCCGAGTTCACGGGAGAGCGCCAGCACCCCGCCCTTGCTCGCCGTATAGGCGATCTGCGAGGTCGCGGCGCCCATGCGCGCGACGAACGAGGCGGTGTTGATGACCGATCCGCCGCCGCGGGCCTGCATGTGCGGGATCGCGTACTTGCAGCACAGGAACACCGAGGTCAGGTTGACCTCCTGCACCCGGTGCCAGGCGTCCAGGCCCGTGGTGAGGATCGAGTCGTCGTCGGGCGGCGAGATGCCGGCGTTGTTGAAGGCGATGTCGATGCCGCCGTAGGCCTCGGCGGCGGCGGCGAAGAGGTTGCGGACCTGCCGCTCGTCGCTCACGTCGGCGGCGACGAAGAGCCCGTCGGCCTCCGTGGCCGCGGCGCCGCCACCGGCGGTGTCGAGGTCGGCGACGACGACGCGCGCCCCCTCGGCGGCCAGCCTGCGCACGGAGGCCAGCCCGATGCCGCTGGCCCCCCCGGTCACCACGGCGACCCGCCCCTGCAAGCGCTGCATGCCCACTCCCCCGTCGCCGATCAGCCTCAGGTCGCGATGAAGACGTTCTTGACCTCGGTGAACGCCTCCAGGGCGTCCGGGCCGAGTTCCCGGCCGAGACCGGATTGCTTGTAGCCGCCGAACGGGGTCCAGTACCGCACCGAGGAGTGCGAGTTCACCGACAGGTTGCCGGACTCGACGGCGCGCGCCACCCGCAGCGCGCGGCCGACGTTCTCGGTCCAGATGGATCCGGACAGGCCGTAGTCGCTGTCGTTGGCGATGGCGATCGCGTCGGCCTCGTCCTCGAAGGGGATGACAGCGACGACCGGGCCGAAGATCTCCTCGCGGGCCGTCCGGTCGCCGGGCGAGACGGGGGCGAGCACCGTCGGCGGGTACCAGAAGCCGGGCCCCGCCGGGACGGATCCGCGGAACGCCACCGGCGCCCCCTCGGGCACGTAGGCGGCCACGGACTCCCGCTGCGCGGCGCTGATCAGCGGCCCCATCTCGGACTTGGGGTCCGCCGGATCGCCCACCACGACTCCCGCGACGGCCGGTTCGAGCAGCCCGAGGAACCGGTCGTAGACGCTGCGCTGGACCAGGATCCGCGAGCGGGCGCAGCAGTCCTGCCCCGCGTTGTCGAACACCCCGTACGGGGCCGTGGCCGCGGCGCGTTCCAGGTCGGCGTCCGCGAACACGATGTTGGCGCTCTTGCCGCCGAGTTCGAGCGTCACCGGGATCAGCCGGGCGGCGGCCGCGGCGGCAATCTGCCGGCCGACCTCGGTGGATCCGGTGAAGACCAGCTTCGCCACGTCGCGGTGCCCGGCGATCCGCGCCCCCACCACGGATCCCTTGCCCGGGACCACGGTGAACACCCCCTCGGGCAGGCCGGCGTCGAGGGCCAGCTCGCCGATCCGGATCGCGGTCAGCGGGGTCAGTTCGGCGGGCTTCAGCACCACGGTGTTGCCGGCCGCGAGAGCGGGCGCGAAGCCCCAGGACGCGATCGGCATCGGGAAGTTCCACGGGACGATCACGCCGACGACTCCGAGCGGCTCGCGGAACGTCACGTCGATCCCGCCGGCGACCGGGATCTGGCGGCCGGTCAGCCGCTCGGGCGCCCCGGCGTAGTAGTGCAGCACGTCCCGCGCGTTGCCCGCCTCCCAGCGCGCGTTGGCGATCGTGTGCCCGGCGTTGCGCACTTCGAGCTGGGCCAGCTCCTCGGAGTGGGCGTCGATGGCCTCGGCGAAGCGCCGGAGCAGGCGCGCGCGGTCGCCGGGCGCCACGTCCCGCCAGGCCGGGAACGCGCGCCGGGCGGCCGCGATCGCCCGGTCGGTGTCCTCCCCGGTGGATCCCGGGACCTGCGCGATCACCCGCTCGGTCGCCGGATCGAGGATGTCGGTCACAGCCGCTCGAATCCCCGGAAGCGCTCCCAGTCGGTCACCGCCGACTCGAACGCCGCCAGCTCGACGTCCGCGGCGTTCACATAGTGGTCGACCACGTCGTCGCCGAACGCGGTGCGGGCCAGTTCGGAGGCGGCGAACAGGTCCCTGGCCTCGCGCAGGCTCCGCGGCACGCGCTCGGCGCCGGACTCGTAGGCGTTGCCCGTGACCGGATCCGCCAGGGGCAGTTCCCGGTCCACCCCGTCGAGCCCGGCCGCGACCATGGCCGCGATCGCCAGGTACGGGTTCACGTCCCCGCCGGGGACCCGGTTCTCGAACCGCTTGGAATGACCCTCCCCGATCACCCGGATCGAGCACGTGCGGTTGTCGGGGCCCCAGGCGATCGCGGTGGGGGCGAAGGATCCGTCCGCGAACCGCTTGTAGCTGTTGACGTTGGGCGCGAAGAGCAGCGTGAGCTCACGCAGATGTGCCAGCTGACCCGCGATGAAGTGCCGGAACAGCGGATCGTCCGCCGCGAAGACCGGCGTGCCGTCGGTGCCCCGCAGCGAGAGGTGGATGTGGCAGGAGTTGCCCTCGCGCTCGTTGAACTTGGGCATGAAGGTCAGGCTCACGCCGTGCTGGGCCGCGATCTCCTTGGCGCCGTTCTTGTAGACCACGTGCTGGTCGCAGGTGCGCTGGGCCTCGGCGTACCGGAACGCGATCTCGTGCTGGCCGTAGTTGCACTCGCCCTTCGCGGACTCGACGGTCAGCCCCGCCCCGGCCATGCCCCGCCGGATCGCCCGCAGCAGGGGCTCGACCCGGGCGGTGCCCTGCAGCGAGTAGTCCACGTTGTACTGGTTGGCGGGGGTGAGGTTGCGGTAGCCCGCGTTCCAGGCGTGCTCGTAGGTGTCCTGGAAGACGAGGAACTCCAGCTCGGTGCCCGCGAGCGCCCGCCAGCCCCGGTCGGCGAGCCGGCCGAGCTGTTCGCCGAGGATCTGCCGGGGCGACTGCGCGACCGGCCGCCCGTCGAGCCAGCGCAGGTCCGCCATCACGGCGACCGTGCCGGGGTGCCACGGCACCCGGTGCAGGGTGGCGAGGTCGGGCTTGAGGACGAAGTCGCCGTACCCGGTCTCCCACGAGCTCATCGCGTACCCGCCGACGGTGTTCATGTCGACATCGACCGCGAGCAGGTAGTTGCAGCCCTCGGCGGCGTGGTCGAGCACGTCCGCGAGGAAGTACGGGGCGGCCAGCCGTTTGCCCTGGAGCCGTCCCTGCATGTCGGCGAAGCCGAGCAGCACGGTGTCGACCGTGTCGCCCGCCACTTCCACTTTGAGCTGTTCGAGACTGAGCCGCCGGTCGTCCGCCGTCATGCCCGAAACGCTATGGGCCGGCGACCCCGCGGGCAACCAACTCGCCCCGACGCGCCACCGCCTCGGCGAGGTGTGTGCCGCCGGACCGGCCAGGACCGGCCCGACGGCACACATTTCACCAGGGTCAGGCGAGCTTGTGCATCCAGCCGCGGGTGTCGGGGGTGCGGCCGTGCTGGATGTCGAGCAGGGCCTGGCGCAGCTGCATGGTGAGCTGGCCGGGCTCGCCGTCGGCCACTGTGAACTCCCCGTCCGAGCCCTTGACCGTGCCGACCGGGGTGATCACCGCCGCCGTCCCGCACGCGAACGCCTCGGTCATCCGCCCGCTCGCGGCCGCCTCGCGCCACTCGTCCGTGGAGATGCGCCGGACCTCGGTGCGCAGCCCGAAGTCACCCGCGAGCTGGAGCAGGCTGTCGCGGGTGATCCCCGGGAGCAGCGTGCCCGTCAGCTCGGGGGTGACGAGCGTGCGGCCGCCGTCCTCGCCGGTGAAGACGAAGTACAGGTTCATGCCGCCCATCTCCTCGATCCAGCGGTGCTCCACGGCGTCCAGCCAGACCACCTGGTCGCAGCCCCGCTCGGCGGCCTGGGCCTGGGCGACCAGGCTCGCCGCGTAGTTGCCCGCGCACTTGGCCTCGCCGGTACCGCCAGGGGCCGCCCGGGTGTAGTCCGTCGAGAGCCACACGCTGACCGGCTTGACGCCCTGCGGCCAGTACGCGCCGACCGGGGAGGCGATCAGCACGTACAGGTACTCCAGCGCTGGCCGGACCCCGAGGAACGGATCCGTCGCGAACATGAACGGACGCAGGTAGAGGCTCGTCTCGGGGGCCGTGGGGACCCAGTCGGCGTCCTGCTCGACGAGCACCCGGATCGACTCCAGGAACAGCTCCTCGGGCAGTTGCGCCATCGCCAGCCGCTCGGCGGACCGGTTGAACCGGCGCGCGTTCTGCTCCGGCCGGAACGTGGCGAGGCCGCCGCCCTGCTGCCGGTAGACCTTGAGGCCCTCGAAGATCTCCTGCCCGTAGTGCAGCGCCGAGGTGGCGGGATCGAGGCTGATCGGCCCGTACGGCTCGAGCCGGGGCTCGTACCAGCCCTTCCCCTCGGCATAACGGATCGTGACCATGTGATCGGTGAAGACGCGCCCGAACCCGGGATCGGCGAGCAGCGCCTCGCGGTCGCCGGCCCGTACCGGCGTCGCGGTGGGACGCAGGTCGAACGTAGGCAGCGGCGATGCAGTGCTCATGGCGGTCCTTCCGGTTGGCGCGGGCATCTCGTGGCCCACGATGGTCAACTTACCGTTCGTTCAGCACGGTGTGCAGACAGCGAAAAGCGGTGGGGATCGGCGAGCGAGCGCTCGCCGATCCCCACCGCTTCGGTGGTTCTGGGAGCGCTCTAGCCGGCTACTCGCGCGGCGATCCGGTCGCCGACCTCGGCGGTGCGGACACCGGCGCCGGGCTCGCGCTCGGCGAGGTCGTCCGCGACGGCTCTCTCGACCCTGGCGGCGGCCTCGGGGTGGCCCAGGTGCTCCAGCAGCATGGCGACCGACAGAACGGTGGCGGTCGGGTCGGCCACGCCCTGGCCGGCGATGTCGGGCGCCGACCCGTGAACAGGCTCGAACATCGACGGGAACGCGCCGGTCGGGTTGATGTTTCCGCTGGCAGCGAGCCCGATGCCACCGCAGATCGCGGCGGCGAGGTCGGTGATGATGTCGCCGAACAGGTTCTCGGTGACGACCACGTCGAAGCGCTGCGGCTGGGTCACGAAGAACATGCTGGCCGCGTCGACGTGCAGGTACTCGGTGGTCACGCTGGGGAACTCGGCGGCGACCTCGTTGAAGACCCGCGTCCACAGCCCGCCGGCGTTGACCAGCACGTTGTTCTTGTGGACCAGCGTGAGCTTCTTGCGCGGCCGGGCGGCGGCGCGGGCGAACGCGTCGCGCACGACCCGCTCGACGCCGTACCGGGTGTTCAGCGACTCCTCCGTGGCGATCTCGTGCGGGGTGCCCTTCTGGAGGACCCCGCCGGCGCCGCAGTACAGGCCCTCGGTGCCCTCGCGGACCACCACGAAGTCGATGTCACCGGGCTTGACGCCGGCCAGCGGGCTCACGACGCCGGGGTAGAGCCGGGCGGGCCGGAGGTTCACGAAATGGTCGAAGCTGAACCGGAGCTTGAGAAGCAAACCGCGTTCGAGGATCCCCGAGGGAACACTCGGATCGCCCACCGCCCCGAGCAGGATCGCGTCGTGCCCGGGAAGCTCGGCGAGGACGGACTCGGGCAGCACCTCGCCCGTGCGGTGCCAGCGGGCCGCGCCGAGGTCGTAGTGCGTCGCCTGGACACCGGGGAGGACCGTGTCGAGCACCTTGAGGCCCTCGGCCACCACCTCTGGGCCGATGCCGTCGCCGCCGATCACTGCCAGCCGGGTCGTCGCCACCGCGCGCGCCTCCTCGTATCCAGGCCGGCCTCGCTGCCGGACTGCCCGGCCAGCGTAACCGAGGCGTCCCACGCACCGAAACACAAGTCCCACCCAGCGGACTGCTTCGGCCGCTTCGGGCCTGGTTCCGGCCGCGCCGGGCCCGCTTCGGGCCGGGCGCCGGGGATCGCGCGGGGCCGGCCGTTCGGGCGTCGCGCTGGGTCACAGGGAATTCCCAGGTTCCACCCAGGAGTGTCTCAGCTCACGCGCCGAGGCTGGCCCGGCACACACAGAAGTGTGTCCCGCTGATCAGGAGGAACGAGTGCCGCAGAAGTTGCAGGCGCTGCGAAAGCGGCCGAAATGGGTCGTTCTCGGAGCGGCGATCGTGGTGCTCGCCGCCGCCGGATCCGGGGTGTGGCTGCTGACCCGGTCCGGGACGCCGGCCGTGGCCACCACCTCACTCGTCGTCACCGCGAGTACCGGCGCGCTCCGGCAGACCGTCAGCGCGTCGGGCACCATCGCGCCCGCCCGCCAGGCCGACCTGTCGTTCCCGGTCTCCGGCACGGTGAGCACGGTCAGCGCCGAGGTGGGAGCCAAGGTGGTTCAGGGCGCCGAACTCGCCCAGCTCGGGACCACCGACCTGCAGGCCGCCGTCACCTCCGCCCAGGCCAGCGCCGACGCGGCCGGAACCGCGCTCACCGCCCAGCAGGCCGCTGGCGCGTCAAGCACCCAGCTCGCCTCAGCATCGGCGCAGGTGGCCTCGGCGAACAGCCGCCTCGCGAGCGCCAAGCAGGACCTCGCCGACGCCACCCTCACCGCCCCCTTCGCCGGGACGATCGCCGCGGTCAACGTGGCCGTGGGCGACCGGGTCGGATCCTCGTCGGCGGCCTCGGGCGGGTCCTCCTCGGGCGGGTCCTCCTCGGGCGGATCGGCCTCGGCGTCCTCGACCGCCCTGGTCACCGTCATCACCACGAACTCGTGGATCGTCAACGCCTCGGTGGGCAGCTCGGACCTCGCGAAGATCAAGAAGGGGCTCCAGGCCGAGATCACTCCGACCGGCAGCGCCACGCCGGTGTTCGGCACGGTGAAGTCCGCCGGGATCGTCGCCTCGTCCTCCAGCAGCGGCAGCGCGACCTTCCCGGTGACGATCGCGGTGACGGGTAACCCCGCTGGCATCTACGCCGGGGGCACGGCCAGCGTGTCGATCACGGTCAAGCAGCTCAACGACGTGCTCACCGTGCCGACGGCGGCGGTCCGCACCTCCGGCGGGAAGACGGTCGTGACCGTGCGCAAGGGCGGCAAGGACACCGAGACCCCGATCACGATCGGGCAGGTCTACGGGCCCAGCACCGAGGTCAAGAGCGGCCTCAAGGACGGCGACCAGATCGTCCTCACCATCACCCGGCCGGGCGGCGGGACCGGCCGCACCGGACGGACCGGCGGCACCGGCCGGACCGGCGGCGGCTTCGGCCAGAACGGCGGGTTCACCGGGGGCGGGTTCAACGGCGGGGGCCTCAACGGCGGCGGCACGAACGGCGGTGGCCGGTGACTGCCTGGTTCGGTGCCGCCGAGCCGGCCGAGGACGCCGGCGTTCCCGCTGACGTTCCCGCATACGAGGACGCCGCCGAGCTGCCGCCGGTACCGATCCTGCGGCTGCGCGACGTGCGCAAGACCTACATCTCGGGCCAGCTCGAGGTCGAAGCACTTCGCGGCGTCTCGCTCGCTGTCGGGGCGGGCGAGTACGCCGCGATCATGGGCCCGTCGGGCTCCGGAAAGTCGACGCTCATGCACATCCTGGGCTGCCTCGACGTGGTCACCTCGGGCACCTACGAGCTGGCCGGTACCGACGTGAGCGGCATGACCGAGACCGACCTCGCGCAGGTCCGGAACCGGCAGATCGGGTTCGTGTTCCAGCAGTTCAACCTGCTGCCCTCGCTGCCGGCCTGGCGGAACGTCGAGCTGCCGCTCGCCTACGCGGGCGTCTCGCCCGCAGAGCGGAGAGACCGGGCGATGTCGTCGCTGGAGCGGGTGGGGCTCGCCGACCGCGTCGAGCACCGGCCCGGCGAGCTGTCCGGCGGCCAGCAGCAGCGGGTCGCCGTGGCGCGGGCGCTGGTGACGGATCCGTCGCTGATCCTCGCCGACGAGCCCACCGGGAACCTGGACTCGCGGTCCAGCGAGGACGTCCTCGGCCTGTTCGAGGAACTCCACGCCGCGGGCCGGACCATCGTGCTCATCACCCACGAGGCGGAGGTCGCCGCCCGCGCCCGCCGCACCCTGCACATCCGCGACGGCCAGCTCGACCTCGCACTGTCCGGGGCGGGTGCCTGGTGAGCTGGAAGGACACCCTCCGGACCGCACTCGCCGCGATCGGATCGCACCGGCTGCGCTCGATCCTGACCATGCTCGGGATCCTCATCGGGATCGCCGCGGTGATCCTCACGGTCGGCCTCGGGCAGGGCGCGCAGGCCCAGGTGCGCGACCAGATCAGCAAGCTGGGATCGAACCTGCTCATCGTCTCCCCGGGCAGCGCGACGAGCAGCACCGGGATCCGCGGCGGCCGAGGCTCGGCCTCGACCCTCACCGCCAGGGACGCCTCCGCGCTGGCCACCCACTCGGTCGCGCCGGACGTCGCCAAGGTCGCCCCGGTGGCCTCCAGCTCCCAGTCCCTCACCGCCGGGACGACGAACTGGACCACCACGATCGCCGGCACCACCCCGGACTGGCTCTCCGTCCGGGCCCGGACCGTCAGCGAGGGCCGGTTCTTCACCGCGCCCGAGCTGACGAACGCCGCCCAGGTCACGGTCCTCGGGCCGGACACCGCGGCCGAGCTGTTCGGCGGCCGCAGCCCGATCGGCCAGACCGTGACCGCCGGCAACGCGACCCTCACGGTGATCGGCGTGCTCACGTCGGCCGGATCCTCGACCGCCACGAACGACGACGACCAGGCGATCGTCCCGATGACCACCGCGGCGACCCGGATCGGCAGCGGCACCACCCGCGCGGCGATCTCGACGATCTACCTCGAGGCCACAACGCAGGACACCCTGACCGCCGCCTACCAGGAGGCCAACGCCGCGCTGCTCTCGCTGCACGGCGTCACGGCCGCCACCGCGGACTTCACGATCGCCAGCCAGCAGTCGCTGCTGGACACCGCCACCTCGACCGACCGGACCCTGACGATCCTGCTCGGCGGAGTGGCTGCCCTGTCGCTGCTGGTCGGCGGGATCGGCGTCATGAACATCATGCTCGTGTCGGTCACCGAGCGGATCCGCGAGATCGGCCTGCGCAAGGCGCTCGGCGCCACCCCGGCCGTGATCCGGCACCAGTTCCTGACCGAGGCCGGCCTGCTCGGCTTCACCGGCGGACTGCTCGGGCTCGGCCTCGGGCTCGCGGGCGCCGCCACCCTGCCGGGCGTGCTCAACCAGCCCGTCACCGTCTCCCCCCTCGCCGCAGCCGCGGCCGTGACCGTCGCCCTGGCGATCGGGATCGGCGCGGGCGTCTACCCCGCGAGCCGGGCCGCCCGCCTGGCTCCGATCGACGCGCTGCGCAGCGAATGAACCCGCCCCTTCGGCACTGGAGTGCGATACCCGTGAGCAAGTCAGCGATCCTGCGGCCGGCGGCCGTCCTCGTTCCCACCGCGGCCCTGCTACTGATGGCCGGGTGCTCGTCGTCGGGCACCGCGTCGGCCACCAACAACACCGCGCCCGCGGGCAACGGCAACCAGCAGGGCCGCACCGGCCAGCGCGGGATGCCCGGTGTCGGCGGCCTCGTCGCCGCCATCGACGGCAGCACCCTGCAGGTGCAGGGCAACAACGCCCAGACCGCCGTCACCTACTCCGCGGCCACGAAGTTCACCGCCACGGTTCCGGCCACGGCGGCGGACGTGAAGGCCGGGGTGTGCGTGACGGTCCGGCCGCCGGGCACTCCGGGCGGGTCCACGCAGCCCAGCCCGCCGTCCGGACCGGCGACCGCGGTCACCGCGGGGACCGTGACCGTGTCCGAGCCGGTCAGCGGAAAGTGCCAGGGCGCCGGCGGGTTCGGCGGGCAGCCCGGCGGAGTCCGGCCCGGCGGCACCCGTCCGAGCACCCGGCCGTCCGCGCGGCCGAGTGGCGCAAACCGGCGCGGCGGCTTCGGGGCGTTCGGCACGGTCAAGTCCGTGGCCTCGGGCGGGTTCACCGTCGAGCAGGCCGCGTTCGGATCCGCCAGCGCCTCCCCCACGACCATCACCGTCACCACCACCGGATCCACCGCGTACACCAAGACCGCGGCAGCGGCGGCCAGCGCCGTAGCGGTCGGCAAGTGCGTGACCGCGATCGGCAAGGCCGACGACACCGGCACGGTCCAGGCCACCGCGATCGCGGTCCGGCCGGCCGAGAACGGGGCCTGCGGCGGCGGGTTCGGCGGCCAGCGTGGCGGCCAGAACGGTCCCGGCAATGGCGGCAACTGATCCTCGCGCGCTGATGCTGCGCCGGCGCCTGGTGCGCCGCGGCGGCGTCCTCGCGGGGGTTCTCGTACTGGTAGGCGGCGGATCCGCCGGGGCGTGGGCCGCCACCCGTCCCGATCCGTCCGCCGCCTACCGCACTGCCACGGCCGGGCGCGGGACGGTCGACCAGCGGCTCGACCTCACCGGATCGGTCCGCCAGGTCAGCCAGGCCAGCGCGGTCTTCGGCGTCTCGGGCAAGGTCAAGTCGGTCCCGGTCTCCGTCGGGGACCACGTGCGGCAGGGCCAGACCCTCGCGACGCTCGACACGACCGCGCTACAGGCCGCGCTCACCGACGCGAACGCCACCCTGGCCAGCGCGAAGGCGGAACTGGAGACGGCCTCCGCGGCCACTACCGTCTCCACGGCGTCGACGACGACGTCCGCGGGCTCGGCGGCCTCCTCCGGCGCGGCTTCGGCCGGGCGGTCGGGGTCGGGCGCCAAGGCCGATCCGCGGATCGCTGCCACCCAGAAGAAGATCGCAGCGGATCAGCGAGCCGCCGGCCAGAAGCTCGCGGCGGCCACCAGGGCGCTGGCCGCCGAGATGACGGCGTGCTCGTCGGTGTCCCCTTCGGCGGACGGCGGCACCCCTGGCGGTGGCGCCGCTGGCGGCGGCGGTTCCGGTGGCGAATCCGTGCTCGGAGCACGGCCGTCCGCATCGGCTATCGCGTCGGCGGCCGCGTCCCCCTCGCCGCGTCCCAGGCTGCGGCCGTCGCCACAGCCCGTGGCGTCCACATCAGCGGGCCCGGCGTCCGCATCGCCGGATCTGGCTTCCGCATCGCCGCGGCCTGTCCTGCTGAGCTCGCCGAAGCCTGCCGCGCTCGTGTCGCCGCACCCCGTCGTCCGTCCAGCCGTGCGTGCTGCGGCGGACCCGGCGGCGCGGCCTTCGGCGAGCCCCCGGCCGTCGCCCTCGGCGGGCTCGGGCGCGCTCGGGGACTGCCTCGACGCGATCGCCGGCGCCCAGCGCGCCCAGCAGGCCACGGCGACGGCCCAGACGGCCCTGGCGAAGGACTCGGCCGCCCTCGCGAAGCTGTTGTCCAGCGCGGCGAAGGCGTCTGGCGGAACGTCCACCGGCAGTGCTTCCTCGGGCGGCAAGTCCTCGGGTGGTTCCACCACGTCGACTGGAGGTGCCGCGTCCGCCGGAGGCGCAGCGGCGGGTGGGGGCGCGGCGAGCACGGCGTCCACCGGCCGGTCCGGCTCGCAAAGTTCCTCTCAGGGCGGCTCACAGTCGCCGGCCGCGCGGGTGGCGAGCGCCCAGGCGGCCGTGACCGCCGCGCAGATCGGGACCGGCAAGGCCGAGGACAACCTCACCGCCGCGACCCTGACCGCACCCATGGCGGGAACCGTGGCCAGCGTCGGGCTCGTCGCCGGATCCGCGGCGGGCAGCAACTCGATCGCGATCCTCGCGCCGGGCGCCGCCGAGATCACGGTCGACGTGCCACTCGCCAACATGCCGAAGATCAAGATGGGGATGGACGCCGACGTGGTCGCGGACGGCGCGACGGCCCCCGCGGCGGGAACGGTCACCTCGATCGGCCTGCTCCCGGCGGCCAGCGGCACGGGCACCGGCTCGGGCCGGACCGGATCCGCCGCGGCCAGCACCGCCACGACCAGCGCTGTCGCGTACCCGGTGGTCGTACTCGTGCCCGAGGCCGGGGGCGCGTTCGTCACCGGATCCCAGGCCAGCGTGAGCCTCGAAGAGGGGACCGCCGAGGACGTGCTCACGATCCCCAGTTCGGCTGTGACAAGGACGGCCACCGGCACCGCGTCGGTCACCGTGCTCAGCGGCGGCCAGCCCGCGCGCCGGACGGTCAAGACGGGCCTGTCCGGCACGACCTCGACCGAGATCACGGCCGGACTCAAGGCCGGCGAGCAGGTCGTGCTAGCGGACCTCACGGCGGCACTGCCGGCGAACTCCAGCACGTCCCGCAACCGCTTCGGCGGCGCCGGACAGACCGGACGGCAGGGCGGCTTCACCGGCGGTGGCTTCACGGGCGGCGGCTTCACCGGCGGCGCTCCCGGCGGCGGCCGGCCCGGGGGCTGACCACAGCAACAGCGAAGCGGGGCGGGCCGACTGGCCCGCCCCGCTTGGTGTGTCAGGTTCAGACCTGGGAGAGGTCCACCGCGCTCGCCGCGCGGGCGCCGATCGCGGACGCGATGGCCGAGAGCAGGTCAGCCGGCACCGCCTGGTCGACCGAGAGCGCCATGAGCGTGTCGCCCCCGGCGTCGGCCCTGGCGACCTGCATGCCGGCGATGTTCACGTTCGCGTCGCCGAGCATGCGGCCGAGGGTGCCGACCACGCCGGGCCGGTCGTCGTACCGGAAGAACAGCACGTGCCCCTCGGGCGTGAGGTCGATGTCGAAGCCGTCCAGCTCGGTGATCCGCTGGGCCTGCTTCTGGCCGGTCAGGGTGCCGGACACGCTCACCGTGCGGCCGTCGGCGAGCACCCCGCGGACCGTCACAAGGTTGCGGTAGTCCGGGCTCTCCACGCTGGTGGACAGGCCGACGTCGACGCCCCGCTCCTTGGCCAGCAGCGGCGCGTTGACGAACGTCACCGACTCCTCGACCACCTCGGCGAACACACCCTTGAGGGCCGCGAGCTGAAGGACACTGACGTCGTACTCGACGATCTCGCCGCGTACCTCGACCGTGATCGACTGCGCGACACCGCCGGCCACGGCCGTGAAGACCCGGCCGAGCTTCTCGGCGAGCGGCAGGCCCGGCCGCACGTCCTCGGCGACGACGCCGCCCGCCTGGACGTTCACGGCGTCCGGCACGAACTCGCCCTGCAGCGCCAGCTTCACGCTCTTGGCGACCGCGAGACCGGCCTTGTCCTGCGCCTCGTTCGTCGACGCGCCCAGGTGCGGGGTCACGACGATCTGCTCGTGCGCGAACAGCGGCGAGTCGGTGCACGGCTCCTTGGCGAACACGTCGATGCCCGCGCCAGCGACCCTGCCCTCGGCCACCGCGTCGGCGAGCGCCTGCTCGTCCACGAGCCCGCCGCGGGCCGCGTTGATGATCCGGACCGTGGGCTTGACGAGCTGAAGCTCCTTGGCGCCGATCAGGCCCAGCGTCTCGGGCGTCTTCGGCAGGTGGATCGAGATGAAGTCGCTCTCCTGCAGCAGCTCCTCCAGGCTCACCAGCCGGACCCCGAGCTGCGCCGCCCTGGCGGGCTGGACGTAGGGATCGTAGGCGATCAGACGGGTGCCGAACGCGGCCATCCGCTGGGCGAACAGCACACCGATGCGGCCGAGGCCGACGACACCGACGGTCTTCTCCGACACCTCGACACCGGTGTACTTCGAGCGCTTCCACTCGCCGTTGCGCAGGGCGGCGTTGGCCGGCGCGGTGTTGCGCGCGCTGGCCAGCAGCAGGGCGACGGCCTGCTCGGCGGCGCTGACGATGTTCGACGTCGGCGCGTTGACGACCATGACCCCGCGAGCCGTGGCGGCCGCGACATCGACGTTGTCCAGCCCCACGCCTGCGCGGGCGACGACCTTGAGCTTCGGTCCCGCCGCGATAGCCTCGGCGTCGACCTTGGTGGCACTGCGGATGAGGATCGCGTCGACGTCCGCGAGAGCAGGCAGCAGAGCCGAGCGATCAGCGCCGTCTACATGGCGTACCTCGAAGTCGTGCGCGAGCACGTCGAGTGCGGACGGGGCGAGTTCCTCGGCGACGAGGACGACTGGCTTGGGCATCGTGTCCCTCGGGATCGTGTGCAGGCGGTGAAGAGGCGCCACGCTGCGCTCTACGGCGGATTTGACCGATCGTACGGACGGGAAGACGCCACGTCTCGCTACTGGGCCGCTCGCGTGACCACCGTCACGCGAGCCCTCCCCGGCCGGCTCATGTTCACCGAGTGTTTGTGGACCCTTCGCAGGACTTACCGGCGAGTAAGTCCCTACGCTGGAATTTCCCGGTGAAGCCGTCCCCGTCGCCGCGTCCTGGCGCCGGGGACGGCTTGTCCCCAGGTCAGCGGTCTAGACCAGCCCGCGGAACCAGCTTCCGCACAGGCAAGTGCGGCAACCCACCGAACCACGGATCCTTCGGGCCGCCAGCAAACCTTCTCCCGAAGTGCGGTAACTCCGACCGGCCAGGACCGGCGCCAGTTACCGCACTTCGGCGCGCGCAGGAGCTGCCCGCCCAGGGATCAGCGGAGAAAGGACTCCACGGTGCGGGCGAAGACTGTGGGGGCGTCGATCCAGGGGTAGTGGCCGCAGCCGTCCAGGACGACGCTCGTGGCGCCCGCGATGCTGTGCGCCACCGCCTCGGCGCCGGGGACGCCGCTGCCGCCGTCGACCGATCCGGCGATGACGAGGGTGGGTGCGCGCAGCGAGAGCAGGGAGGCCAGCGCGCCGACCCGGTCGAAGTCACGCATGATCGGACCGGCCGCGAAGCCGACCTGCGCACCCCGGTTGACCTGCGCCGAGTACCCGGCGGCGTGCGCGCGGGCGGTGTCGTCCCAGCGGCCGTAGTAGAAGGGCGCGACCCGGTCCAGCAGCGGGGCGGCCTCGTCGAGCGAGGTCACCGCGTCGAGGGCGGCCATGGCCTGCGCCGCGCCGGAGTACCACGGCTCGGTGTACCGGGCGGACCGCACCGCGGACGTGTCCGGCGTATAGGCCTGCAACCGCGCGGACGGGTTCGCGAGCACCATCCGCCGGACCCGGCCGGGGTAGCGGGCCGCGTAGACCTGGGTGACCGCGGCGCCGGCCGAGTGCCCGAGCAGGTCGAGCTGGTCGTAGCCGAGGTGGGTGCGCAGCTCTTCGAGGTCCTCGGCGAGGTGCGGAAAGGCGAGCGTGGTGGCGTCCGGCGGCATCGCCGACTCCCCCGTGCCGCGGGGGTCGAGCAGGACGAGCGTGCGGCTGCGGTCCAGGCCGCCGAGGTCGCCCAGGTAGACCGCGGACCGGCCCGGGCCACCGGGCACGCACACCAGCGGAGCACCGTCGCCGCGCAGGGCGTAGTGCAGACCGGTGCCGTCTTTGGTCGTGAAGCGAGGCATGCCGTCAGGATCTCACGCGGGCCGGAACGCAGCGGGGCCCGGGCAGCCTGCCCGGGCCCCGCTCGCGTTGACAGATCAGGCGGTCTCGGTGATCGGCCGGTCGACCCACGACATCATGCCGCGCAGCTTCGCGCCGACCTGCTCGATCGGGTGGTTCGCGCCCTCTTCGCGCATCTTCGTGAAGTTGGGGCGGCCCGCGTCGTCCTCAGCGATCCAGTTGCGGGCGAACGTGCCGTCCTGGATGTCGCCGAGCACCTTCTTCATCTCCTCCTTGACCGCGGCGTTGATCACGCGCGGGCCAGAGACGTAGTCGCCGTACTCGGCGGTGTCGGAGACCGAGTAGCGCTGGCGGGCGATGCCGCCCTCGTACATGAGGTCGACGATCAGCTTCAGCTCGTGCAGGCACTCGAAGTAGGCGACCTCGGGGGTGTACCCGGCCTCGGTCAGTACCTCGAATCCGGCCTGGACCAGCGCGGACGCGCCGCCACACAGCACCGCCTGCTCGCCGAACAGGTCGGTCTCGGTCTCCTCGGTGAACGTGGTGCGGATGACGCCGGCCCGGGCGCCGCCGATCGCCTTGGCGTACGAGAGGGCCAGCTCGAAGGCCTGTCCGGACGCGTCCTGCTCGACCGCGACGAGGCACGGCACGCCCTTGCCGTCGACGTACTGGCGGCGGACCAGGTGACCGGGGCCCTTCGGCGCGACCATCGCCACGTCGACGTTCGCCGGCGGGCGGATCAGGTCGTAGCGGATGTTGAATCCGTGGCCGAACAGCAGCGCCTTGCCCTCGGTGAGGTTGGGCTCGATCGACTCGGTGTACAAGGTGCGCTGGGCGGTGTCCGGGGCGAGCACCATGATCACGTCGGCCTCGGCGGACGCCTCGGCGGGCGTCAGCACACGCAGGCCCTCGGCCTCGGCCTTCGGGCGGCTCTTGGATCCCTCGGGGAGGCCGACGCGCACGTCGACGCCCGAGTCGCGCAGCGACAGCGCGTGGGCGTGGCCCTGGCTGCCGTAGCCGAGGACGGCGACCTTGCGGCCCTGGATGATCGACAGGTCGGCGTCGTCGTCGTGGAAGATCTCAACGGGCATCGGAACGTACTGTCCTCTCGGGGTTAAAGGGTCTCGCGGTGAACGGATTCTGCGGGAACTCAGGCGGACCGGTCGACCGACCGCAGCGACGACGCCGGGCCGGTGATGGACCGGGCACCACGCCCGATCGCCACCATCCCGGACTGCACCAGCTCCTTGATGCCGAACGGCTCCAGCACCCGGATCAGCGCCTCCAGCTTGTCGGCGGTGCCGGTGGCCTCGATCGTCACGGCGTCGGTGGCGACGTCGACGACCTTGGCCCGGAACAGCTGGACGGTCTCCAGCACGTGCGAGCGCATCGCCAGGTCCGCGCGGACCTTGATCAGGACGAGCTCGCGCTGCACCGAACTCGACGCGTCCAGCTCGACGATCTTGATCACGTGGACCAGCTTGTTCAGCTGCTTGGTGACCTGCTCCAGGGGCAGCCCCTCGACGTTGACGACGATCGTCATCCGCGAGACCTCGGCGTGCTCGGTGGGACCGACCGCCAGCGAGTCGATGTTGAAGCCGCGCCGGCTGAACAGCGAGGCGACCCGTGCGAGCACGCCGGGCTTGTTCTCCACCAGCACCGACAGCGTGTGCCTGCTGTGCGTAACAGTCATCAGACTGAATCCTCGTCCCAGACGGGCCGCACGTCGCGCGCGGCCATGATCTCGTCGTTGCTGGTCCCGGCGGCGACCATCGGCCACACCATGGCGTCCTTGCCGACCACGAAGTCGACGACGACGGGCTGGTCGTTGATCGCCATCGCCTTGTGGATCGTGGCGTCCACGTCGGCCGCGGTCTCGCAGCGCAGCCCGACGCAGCCCATGGCGTCGGCGAGCTTCACGAAGTCCGGGATCCGCTGCTTGTGGGTCTTGAGGTCGGTGTTGGAATACCGCTCCTCGTAGAAGAGGGTCTGCCACTGCCGGACCATGCCCAGGCTGCCGTTGTTGATCACGGCGACCTTGATCGGGATGCCCTCCAGCGCGCAGGTCGCCAGCTCCTGGTTTGTCATCTGGAAGCAGCCGTCGCCGTCGATCGCCCACACGGTGGCCTCGGGCCGGCCCAGCTTGGCGCCCATCGCGGCGGGCACGGCGTAGCCCATCGTGCCGGCGCCCCCGGAGTTCAGCCATGTGTACGGCTTCTCGTAGGAGATGAACTGGCTGGCCCACATCTGGTGCTGGCCCACGCCGGCGACATACAGCGCGTCTGGACCGGCGATCTCGCCGATCCGCTTGATCACGTACTGCGGGGCCAGCGTGCCGTCGGAGTGCTCCTCGTAGCCCAGCGGGTAGGTCTCCAGTGTGTGGTTGAGCTGGCGCCACCAGCTCGCCAGCCGCTCCTGCGTGGCGGTGGCGTCCGAGCCCTTCTCGGCCTGGACCGCGACCACCAGCTCGGCGATCACCTCGCGCGCGTCGCCCACGATCGGGACGTCCGCGGTGCGGTTCTTCGAGATCTCCGCCGGGTCGATGTCCGCGTGCACGATCGTGGCGTACGGCGCGAACGAGGCGAGGTTGCCGGTCACGCGGTCGTCGAAACGGGCGCCGAGGGCGACGATCAGGTCGGCCTTCTGCAGCGCCGTGACGGCCGCGACCGTGCCGTGCATGCCGGGCATCCCCAGGTGCTGAGGGTGGCTGTCGGGGAACGCGCCGCGCGCCATGAGGGTGGTGACGACGGGCGCGCCGGTCAGCTCGGCGAGGACCTTGAGCTCGGCGGACGCGTGCGCCTTGAGCACACCGCCGCCGACGTAGAGCACCGGCTTCTTCGAGGACGTGAGCAGCCGGGCGGCCTCCCGGACCTGCTTGGCGTGCGGGTGCAGGGTGGGCCGGTAGCCGGGCAGGTCCATGACCGGGGGCCAGGAGAACGTGGTCTGCGCCTGCAGCACGTCCTTGGGCAGGTCGACCAGCACCGGACCGGGGCGGCCGGTGGAGGCCAGGTGGAACGCCTCGGCGATCGCCTGCGGGATCTCGTCCGCGGACTTCACGAGGATGTTGTGTTTCGTGATCGGCATCGTGATACCGCAGATGTCCGCCTCCTGGAAGGCGTCCGTGCCGATCGCGGCGCTGGGCACCTGGCCGGTGATCGCGACGATCGGGACCGAGTCCATGTACGCGTCGGCGATCGGGGTCACCAGGTTCGTCGCACCCGGCCCCGAGGTCGCCATGCACACCCCGACCTTGCCCGTGGCCTGCGCGTACCCCTCGGCCGCGTGCCCTGCGCCCTGCTCGTGGCGGACCAGCACGTGCCGGACCGTCGTCGAGTCGTACAACGGATCGTAGGCGGGCAGGATCGCGCCGCCCGGGATGCCGAACACGACCTCGACGCCGGCCGACTCAAGCGACCGGACGAGCGATTGGGCTCCGGTGACGGGAGTGCTGGCACTGTCAGTCATGTGGCACCTTCACGGTCGGGCGAACGGGGATCAGGCTGTCCGGATTTGCCGCCCGGCAGCGTCCGGGCAACAAAAAACCCCTCGTGCGGGGCACGGAGGGGTGAGCGCGGCGGCGTGGTGCCGACGCGCTACTCAAGTACGAGGAGACCGAACTGCATGGCGCCACCGTAAGCCGCCTTCTGATCACGCGTCAACTCTACGGGACGCCCATCCCGCATGATGAGAGCCCCACTCGGATTACCGCTCGCCGGGCCGCCCCCGCTTGCGCCACGATCGGGCCATGGATCCCCGGGAGATCGTCCGCACGGGCTACGACGCGCTGTCCTATCTCTATCGCCCCGACGGCGGATCCCCACCGGAGTACACGCCGTGGATCGGCGAACTCGCCGCCCGGATCCCGCCCGGCGCGGCCGTACTCGACCTCGGCTGCGGGTGCGGGATCCCCGTCGCCAGGGCGCTCGCCGAGCGGGGACACGCCGTCACGGGGATCGACGTGAGCGAGGTGCAGATCCGGCGGGCCCGCGAGTTGGTCCCCGGCGGGGTGTTCACCCAGGCCGACGCGACCGCGGTGGCCTTCGGTCCGGCGAGCTTCGACGCGGTCGTGTGCCTCTACATGCTGATCCACCTCACGCAGGACGACCAGCGCACCCTGCTCGGCCGGATCGCGACCTGGCTGCGGCCCGGCGGCTGGCTGCTCGCCACCACCGGCGCGGGCGAGTGGACCGGCACGTCCCCGGACTGGCTCGGCGGCGACGCGCCGATGTGGTGGAGCCACCCGGACGCGGCCACCTACCGTTGCTGGCTCGCCGAGGCCGGGCTGACGGTGACCGCCGAGGAGTTCGTCCCCGAGGGATCCTCGGGCCACCAGCTCTTCTGGGCCCACCGCTAACGCCCGCCGCTCCCCGCCGCGCCTCCCGCTGGGGCCGCTCGCTGGGGCGAAGTGCGGTAACTCCGGCCGGTCGGGACCGGTCGCGGTTACCGCCCTTCGCGGAGGGGCGGCCCCTGACGGTGAGGTATTCGGTGGCGAAATGCTGACGAGCTTCCGCAAACCGGTCGGGGACGCCAGGCTGGCGCGAGCCGACGCGCCGTCCCTGCGGCCACAGGGGGCACAGGGACCGCCGTGCGCGCGGCACCCGAAGGGAGCTTCATGTCTCCACTCTTATCCCGGATCGGCACAGTGCTCGCGGTGGCGGTTCTCACGGCCGGCACCGTGGCCCCGGCGGCCAGCGCCACGCCGGTCAAGCGGGTCACGCCGGTCCCGCAGGCCCCGGCGTGGCAGCGGCCGGGCCTGCTCCAGCCCGATCCGCTGGTCGCGCTCCTGCCCGATCCGTCGAAGGTGGACCTCGGCCAGATCGCCCGCCAGCGTGTTGCCAAGGCTCAGGCACGCGCGCGCCTCGCCAGGCCGTCCGTAGCAGCGCCCGCGCGCTACGCCGAGCGCGAGCCGGCCGGGGTCATCGGGGTCAACGACACCCAGGCCAAGGCCGAGCGGATCACCGCGTTCGGCACGGGCACCGGCAAGAAACCGCGGATCGCCCTGCACGGAACCCTCGCGCCCAGCCCCGGCGCCCCGACGCTGCCACAGGCGCCAGAGGACAACGGGTCGATCCCCCTCGCCGCGAGCCTCGGCGTACCCGGGCAGCACCCGATGATCCGCACCGGCGGGGTGATCGGCGACGGGCCGCACGGCACCGCAGGGGACGGCACCGGCGACTTCGACTTCTACAAGCTGACCGGCGGGCCCACCGCCACGCGCGCGACGATCAAGGTCAGCACCACCGGGAGCCCGCTGCTGCCGGTGATCCTCGTCTACACCGCCGCCGGTGACCTCTCGGTCTTCAACGCCGGCCCGTACCTCGACCTCCCGCTGCCCGCCGGCGAGGACCTCTACGTGGTGATCAGCGGGTTCGGGCCGCTGCCCGCCGATCCGCACGACTCCGGGAGCGGGAACGGCGCCGGATCCGAGGGTCCGTACGGCCTCACCGTCTTCACCACCGACGTCAGCGACAGGGACTTCTACGCGCTCGACCTCAAGGCCGGGGACGTCGTCGGGGCCTCGGTCACCGGCGCGGCACACCGGCTCTCCCTCGTCGGGCCCGACGGCACCGAAGCCGAATCGTCCAGCCAGGACGCCTCCGGCCTCTACCCGGCGGCCTCTCCCCTGCCCGGCGGCGGCAACGCGGTGCTGGACTTCGTGGCGCCCCGCTCCGGCCGGTACGCGCTCGCGGTGAACGACGGCGACGGCGCGTACGACGTGACGCTGGAGGGCTACCGTCCGGGCACAGAGACCGAGAAGAAGAACGCGATCCAGACAATTTTCCTCGACTTCGACGGCGCCCGGATCAACACCCGGATCTTCGGCGGCGGAGGCGGAGTCCGCCAGCTCTCGCCACTCAAGTCGTTCCTCGCCGGGTGGGGCCTGGCGCCCAGCGACGAGGGCAAGCTCGCCGACACGTTCGTCGCCACCGTGCGGGAGAACGTGCAGCGCGACCTCGCCGCGAAGGGCCCAAACCCGAACTTCGGCGTACGGATCCTCGACAGCCGCCACGACCCCGATCCGTTCGGGCAGCCCAACGTCACGCGGCTCGTCGTCGGCGGCACCATTGAGGAATCCGGGATCGGCACGATCGGGATCGCCGAGTCCGTCGATCCGGGCAACTTCGGGCACGAGGAGACGGCGATCATCCTGCTGGACCTGCTCAGCAGCCCGGCAGGCCCGGACTACTCGATCAACACCTACCTGACGCCCGCGAGTGACCGGATCGCGTTCATCGGCCGGGCACTGGGCAACGTGACCAGCCACGAGCTGGGCCACCTGTCCGGCAACTGGCACGTCGACCAGTTCGACGACGTCCCGAGCCTGATGGACCAGGGCGGCAACGCGTCGGCGATGTTCGGCGTCGGGCCGGACGGCGTCGGCGGCACCAGGGACGACGCCGACGTGGACTTCAACTCCGACACGCTCAATCCGCGGGAGGGCTTCACCGGAACGGAAGACACCCTCGCCCGGACCGCCTGGGCGTACTCGAAGGGCACCGGCTGACCCCACCCCGCCCCGCCCGCCCCACCCGCTCTGCCCGCTCTGCCGAAGTGCGGTAACTGCGGCCGGTCCAGGCCGGTCGCAGTTACCG
>JAOPVE010000428.1 GCA_025963185.1 Actinomycetes bacterium | reverse complement strand
CGGTCCTGACCGGCCGCAGTTACCGCACTTCGCCGTTATGAGGCCCTTCGATACTAGCCAGAGTAGTATGGAGAGTATGAACATCAGCATTAGCCTGCCTGAGGAGGACGTCGCCTTCGTCGATTCGTATGCCCAGAGCCATCGGGCGGACGGGGTCACGTCCCGGTCGGCTGCGCTTCAGCGGGCTGTCGAGTTGCTGCGCGAGGCCGAGTCCGAGAGTGCGTACGCCGAGGCGTTCACCGAGTGGGACCAGTCGCCGGACAAGCCGTTGTGGGACTCGGCCGCGGGTGACGGGCTCGGCGATGCGCCGAGGTGACGTCCATCTGGTGAGCTTTGATCCGGCGGTCGGATCGGAGTCGAACAAAACCCGCCCGGCGCTGATAGTGAGCAATGACGGGGCCAACCGGGTCGCCGAGCGGCTGGGCCGGGGGGTGGTCGTCGTCGTGCCGATCACGTCGAGCGTGATCAGGGTGTTCCCGTTTCAGTTGCTGATCCCCGCGGGCACGGGTGGCCTCGAACGCGACTCGAAGACCCAGACCGAGCAGCTTCGCACGGTCGACGTGACGCGCATCGGCAGGCGGCTCGGCACCCTTCCGCCGGACGCGATGGCGACCGTGAACGCGCAGGTCAGGCAACACCTAGCGCTCTGATCGACAGCCAGAGGGCGAGGGTGGCCGCGGCGAGGCAGGCCGGGACCGTCAGCGCGCCGAGCAGTACGAACTCGCCGAGCGGCGGGGCGATGTCCCGGACGTGCAGCACCCGGCGCCAGAGCAGGGTGGCGAGGGATCCGGTGTAGGTCAGGTTCGGCCCGATGTTCACCCCGAGCAGGACGGCGAGCACCAGCGCGGGCGAGTGGGCCACGATCGGGACCATCACCAGTGTCGCGGGCAGGTTGTTCACCAGGTTCGCCAGTACCGCGGCGAGCACGGCCGTACCGAGCAGCCCGAGCAGGGTCGCGCTGCCTGGCGTGAGGTGCGCGACCAGCGGACCGAGCCCATGCCGCCGGACCGCGAGCACGACCACGCCGAGCGCCAGCACGAACGCGCAGAACGCCGGATTGGTCTCCCGGGCGATCCGCAGGACGGTTTTCGCACTGCGCACCTTGGCGAGCTGGCGCCCGGCGAGCACCAGCGCGCCGAGGGCGGCGATCCAGGCGGGGTGGACGCCCAGCGGCTCGCCGAGCGCGAACCCGGCCAGCGTGACGGCGAGGACCACCAGCGCGAACCGTGGCGGCGGCGGTGCCTCGCCGGCCGGGATCCCGGCGGGCGCGGCCAGGTCGCGGCGGAAGAACAGCCGGAACACGAGGTACTCGACGGCGATCACGGCGATCCACGGCAGTGCCATGACCGCGGCGAACGAGGCGAACCCGAGTCCGCTGGCCGCGAACGCGAGCAGGTTGGTCAGGTTCGACACCGGGAGCAGCAGCGAGGCCGAGTTCGACAGGTGCGCGCAGGCGTAGGCGTGCGGGCGGGCCGGAACGCCGATCCGGGCGGCCATGACGAGGACCACCGGGGTGAGCAGCACCACCGTGGCGTCCAGGCTGAGCGCGGCCGTGACGAGGGCGGCGACGGCGAAGACGATCCGGAGCAGGCGGGCCGGGGATCCGCGGCTGGCGGTGGCGGCGAGCGCCCCGGCCCAGGCGAACACGCCCTCGTCATCGGCCAGGTGGGCGAGCACGAGGACGGCCGCGAGGAACGCCACGGTGGGCCCGAGCGCCCGGATCTGCCCCCCTGCGGCGGACGGCGTGACCAGCCCGGCGGCGACCGCGACCCCCGCGGCGGGCACGGCGGCGAGCGCCTCGGGCAGTCCGCGGGGACGCCAGATCGCGAAGCCGAGTACCGCGGCGAGCAGGACCAGCGCGAGGGTGGCTTCCAGTGGTCAGGGCTTCCGGGCGTGGGCGGCGATGCCCTGAATCAGCAGGTCCAGGCCGAACAGGAACCGCTCGTCGCCGCCGCCAGAGGTCATCTCGTCGACGTGCGCGGTGAGCGTCGGGAAGTGCTCGGGCGGCAGGCTGGACATGAAGGCGCGCAGGTCGCCGACGAACTTGGCGTAGTACTCCTCCATGCCCATCCCGGTCGCGCGCTGGGTGGCGAGGTGGATGGAGCCCTCGAAGGAGTCCGAGCTGAGGTAGAGGTACAGGCGGTCGAGCGACCAGGCGGCGATCTGCGCGGGCACCCCGCCGGCCAGCAGGATCGCGAGCATCCGGTCCGACACGCGCAGGGAGTTCGGTCCGGTCGGGACCTTGCCGAGGGCCACCCTGGCGATGTCGGAGTGCCGGCCGAGCACCCGGTAGGTGTCGAGGCAGACCTGGCGGATCTGGTCCTGCCACCGGTCCGGGTCCGGAGCGGGCATGTCGATCTCGGCGACGACCCGGTCGAAGGCCAGTTCGAGAAGTTCTTCCTTGTTCGCCACGTGCGCGTAGAGGGTGGCCGGACCGGTGTTCAGCTCGTGCGCCACTCGCCGCATGCTGAGCCCGTCCAGGCCCTCCTGATCGAGGATCGCGAGCGCCGTGTCGACAACGAGTGCCCTGGTCAGGGGCGGTTTCTGGGGAGCCGCGGCAGCCTTGCGCCGCTTCCGCCACGGCGGCGAGGGCACCGCCGACTCGTCGAAGCTCATCCAGATCCCTTTCACCGGCGTGACGGCGGACAGCGTACTTGACACGAACATTGTTCCGCCGTAGAACAGTGTTCGCAACGTACGAACAGTGTTCGCCACGCCAGCCCGGCCCCCGCCGCGAGGATGTGAGGGCCGCAGTGCCGAGATCAGGAGCCGTCATGAGCCAGCCCGCAGCAGTCGCCGAGTCCGCAGCGTCACCGCCACTGGAGCCGTACCGATGGCGGTGGGTCGCCCTGTTCGCGATCCTCGGCGTCGAGGTCATGGATCTGCTCGACGCGCTCGTCACCAACATCGCCGCCCCCTCGGTCCGGGCGGATCTCGGCGGCACCGCCACGCTCGTCCAGTGGCTCGGCGCCGGGTACACGCTGGCCATGGCGGTCGGACTGCTCACCGGCGGGCGCCTCGGCGACATCTTCGGCCGCAAGCAGGTGTTCCTGGTGGGCGCCGCCGGGTTCACCGCCGCCTCGCTGCTGTGCAGCCTGGCCCAGTCGCCCGAGATGCTGATCGGCTCGCGGGTGCTCCAGGGCCTGTTCGGCGCGGTCGTGCTGCCGCAGGGCCTCGGCATGATCAAGGAGATGTTCCCGCCGAAGGAGATGGCGGCTGCCTTCGGCGCGTTCGGTCCCGTCATGGGGCTGTCGTCGGTCGGCGGGCCGATCGTCGCCGGCGCGCTCATCGACGCGGACCTGTTCGGCACCGGCTGGCGAGCGATCTTCCTGATCAACGTGCCGATCGGCCTCGCGATCCTCGCCGTCTCGGCCCGGTACCTGCCCAAGTACGCCTCCCGGCACGCCACCACCCTGGACTTCACCGGGGTCCTGCTGGCCGGGCTCGGCGCGGCGGCGCTGATCTACCCGCTCGTCCAGGGGCGTGAGCTGGACTGGCCGCTGTGGTGCTTCGCGCTGATCGCCCTCTCGGTGGTCCTGTTCGGCGTCTTCGCCTGGCACGAGCGGCGGATCTCGGCGCGTGGCCAGGATCCGCTGGTCGAGCCCAGCCTGTTCCGCAAGCGCGCGTTCTCGGGCGGACTCGTCAGCGGGCTCATGTTCTTCTCGTCGCTGATCGGGTTCTCGCTGGTCTTCACCCTGTACGTGCAGATCGGGCTCGGGTACTCGCCGCTCAAGGCCAGCCTCGCGGGCACCCCGATGGCCGTCGGCAGCGTGATCGGCTTCGTCGTCGCCGGGGTCGGCCTGGCCGAGAAGCTGGGGCGCCGGCTGATCCACGCGGGGGTGGCGATCATGCTCGCCGGATCCGGTGGGCTGCTCGCGACGGTCCACTGGGTACACGTCGGATCCTCGCCGTGGCCGCTCGCGCCCTCGCTCGTCGTCGTCGGGCTCGGCATGGGGCTCGCGATGGCCCCGTTCTTCGACATCGTGCTCGCCGGCGTCGAGGCCAAGGAGACCGGGACGGCCGGCGGGGCGCTCACGGCGATCCAGCAGCTCGGCGGCGCGCTCGGGATCGCGGTCCTCGGCACGATCTTCTTCTCGGCCCTCGGCGGGCACATCGCGGATCGCAGCACGGCCGCGGGTCCGGCCCTGCGCGCCCAGCTCAGCAGCGCGGGAGTGCCCTCGGCGGCGCAGGCCCCGATCGTCAACGGGCTGCGCGAGTGCGGCCGGGACAGGGCCACCGCGAAGGATCCGGTGGCGGTGCCCGAGTCGTGCCGCCGGGTCGAATCGGCCGTGCGGACCGTCGCCACCTCCCCGGAGTCCGCCCGGGCGATCGGCGGGCTCGTGCAGGCCGCGGGCCAGGGCGCCGCGCGCCAGGGCTTCGGGGACGCTCTGCAGATCGCGCTCGGCGTCGAGATGGGCGCGCTCGCGGTCACGTTCGGCCTGACGTTCCTGCTGCCGCTGCGCGCCCGGCCGCGCGAGGAGTGAACACCGCCCGGGGCGCCCAGATCACGGGCGCCCCGGCGCGGAAGGTCAGCAGCGCCCGGCCCGCGCCACCGCCCTGCGGAAGTCGTTCACGGCCGCGTCCCGGGTGGCGACCGGCTTGAGCCCGAGCCCGCGCTCGATCGTCGCCATGATCGACGTCGTGTCGTACACGGTGTGGTCCACGCCCGAGTGCTTCATCGAGGCGGAGAGCAGCAGCGCGGGGATCCGCGTGCCGGGCCCGAACGCGTCGGACGGCCCGCGGGTCGGACTGCCGGATCCGGGCGGCGGGACGTGGTCCCACTGGCCGCCGAACTCGTCGTAGGTCACCACGACCAGCGTGTCCTTGGCCTGCGGGCCGGACAGCACCGACTTGAGCAGGTCGACCAGGTGCGTGCTGCCGTCCGGCTCGGACGAGTAGCCCGGGTGCTCGTTCTCGGCCCCGTACGGCTTCACGAAGCTCACCGCCGGCAGGGTCCCCGCCTTGGCCGAGGCCGTGAACTCGGTCTCGTCCCGCAGGTGGTCACGGCCCGGGGCGCCCGGCGCGTAGTCCTTGAAGTACACGAACGGCTGGTGGTGGTACTGGAACAGCGGACCGGCGTGCCCGGCCGCCGCGTCGTTCCAGCCCCCGCTGTACCAGTTCCACGACACGTTCGCCGCGCTCAGCCGGTCCCCGATGTTGGGGTAGACCGCGTCGTCGATCAGCGGCAGCTTCGCGCCCCCACCCGCCGGCGGGCTCGACGGCTGCATCGTGTTCACCGCGAAGTCCCCGCACGCGACCGCCGGGTTCGCCGTCGCGCCGCACGCCTGGGTCAGTTGCGCGTCCTTGACCGGCACCGACGGGGTGTACAGCGGGTACTTGGCCGGGAAGCCGTTCTGGTCCACCACGGAGTGCAGTCCCGCGTCCGGGCCGCCCGGGACCGCCGCGGTGTCCACGGGGGCGCGGCCCGCGATCAGGTACTGGTGGTTGAGGAACGATCCGCCGAACGCGCCCTGGAAGAAGTGGTCCGCGATCACGTAGTTCGGGGCGGCCGGCGCGTGCAGGAACGCATAGATCGGCAGCAGGGTGCTCTCGTAGCGGCCCATCGTCAGGCCGACGGCGTCGCTGCCCGTCATGTACCTGTCCTGCTTGCCGCCGTCGAGCTGGTACTGCTCCTGGTAGAAGCGGTGCACCAGGTCGCGGGTGCAGCCGCCCGGCTCGCTGCCCGGGGAGTCCTTGAGGACCCCGTTCGCCGGGAACTGGCCCTCCGGCGGGCAGGTCTTGTCGAGCGGCCCGATCAGCGGATCGATCGTGTACGGCTGGTTCGCGAAGTGGCTCGCCGGGATCCCGTGGGACGGATCCGCGCAGGTGGACGGCAGCGGACTCGGCGCGGCCAGGTTCACGTCGTTCTGCAACAGGCACGCGTACGGATCACCGTTCTGGGCCACCTGCGTGCCGCCGCGGAGATCCTTCGAGCCGATCCCCTCGACCCGCTGGCCGTTGACCTTGCCCCAGCTGCCGTACAGGTTGTCGAAGCTGTGGTTCTCCTCGTAGATCACGACGAGGTGCTTGTACTGGCCGACGACCGCGCGGTCCCCGTGGTGGTTGCTGGCCTGCGCTCCCGCCGATCCGGCGGCGACCAGCACCGCAGCCAGCCCGCCCGCCGCGACCGCGCGCCCTGCGCTCGCGCGCCCTAAGTGCCGTGCCATGCGTCCTCCTCGTTACCCGCGCTAGCGAGTGCCGCGCCCACATTCCGGGACGAACCCTGCTCCATCGGCGCGCGCACGGCAACGGATTCGGCGAAGTGCGGTAATCCCGGCCGGTCCTGACCGGTCGCGGTTACCGCACTTCGCGAGTGGCCACCGCGGCCTGGTCGGGATCGGGGGCGTCGTCGACCGGTGTCTCGTCCTCGCCGACCGTGGGCTCCTCCTTGAGGTGGCCGCGGCGGTTGTCCCAGATGTCGCGGACGATGATCTGGATGACCCCCGCCACCGGGATCGCGAGCAGCGCCCCAAGGATCCCGGTCAGCTCCACCCCGATCAGGATCGCGATCAGCACCGTGAGCGGATTGACCTTCACCGTGCGGGACAGGATCAGCGGCTGGAGCAGGTGGTTCTCCAGCTGCTGGTAGAGCACGAAGAAGACGACGACGATGATGCCGGCCTGCACTGAGTGGACGAACCCGGCGACGCCCGCGACCACCGCACCCATCGTGGCGCCGACCAGCGGGATCAGGTCCGCGATCGCCACGAACAGCGCGATCAGGCCTGCGTACGGGACCTTGGTCGCCAGCAGCACCACGTAGGTCGCCAGGCCACAGATCACGCTGATCAGCAGGTTGCCGGTGATGTAGCCGGTGATCGTTCGGGCGCAGTCGGCGGACACCTTGCGGATCCGGCTGCCACGGCGCTCGCCGAAGATCGTCGTCACGGACTCCACCACGAGCGGGCCTTCGAGCACCATCAGGTACGACAGCACGAAGATCGTGAGCACGCCGGCCACGCCGGTCGCCGCGCTCCGGACGAACGCGAGCGCGGGGGTACCGAGTCCGCTCGCGAACTTGCTGATCTTGTCCTGGTTCTGCTTGGCCCATTCGAGCACGTGGGTGCGGTCGAGCAGGCCGCCGACCGGTCCGCGGCCGGCCTTGGCGTCGTTGAGCAGGCCCGGCAGCTTCGTTCCCAGGTCCGTCGCCTCGCGGGCCAGCGGGACGACGAACACCGCGATCAGCCCGGCGATCACGAGGATCACCAGCAGGAACACGATGAGCGTCGCCAGCGAGCGCCGGCACCAGCTGACCTTGCGCTCCAGCCAGTCCACCGCCGGGTACAGCGCGATCGCGAAGAACAGGGCGATCACCATCCAGACCAGCACCCTGCTGACCGAGTACACGATCAGCAGCAGGAGCGCGGTCGCCAGCACCAGCCCGATCGTCGTGAGGATCGTCCGGACCGGCACGCGCTCGTGCCGGGAGAAGTCGCCCGTGTTCGCCATGTCCCCGCCCCTACCCCACCGCCGACGCCACCAACCCCACGGAGCTTAGGGTGCCGTCGTGGACCGAACCTCGGTGATTCGCGCGTCGATCGCGGTCGGCGCGGCGACCGGCGCCTACGGGATCTCGTTCGGAGCCGTGTCCGTCGCGGCTGGACTGTCGGTCGCCCAGACCTGCGCGCTGTCCCTGCTCATGTTCACCGGCGGATCGCAGTTCGCGCTCGTCGGCGTCCTCGGGGCCGGGGGCGGGACCGCGGCGGCGGTGGCCGCGGCCGTGGGCCTCGGATCCCGGAACGCCTTCTACGGGCTCCGCATCTCGCCGATCCTCGGGCTGCGGTGGCCCCGCAAGGCGCTCGCCGCCCAGCTTGTGATCGACGAGAGCGCGGCCATGGCGTCCGCGCAGCCGACCCCGGAACTCGGCCGGACCGGGTTCTGGGCCACCGGGCTCGCCGTGTTCGTCCTGTGGAACCTCGGGACGCTGGCCGGGGCGGCCGGGGCGACCGCCGTGCCGGATCCGCGGGTACTCGGGCTCGACGCCGCCGCCCCGGCCGCCTTCCTCGCGCTGCTCGCCCGGCAGGTCCGCGGGCGGCGAGCGTGGGTGGTCACGCTGCTGGCGGCCGTGATCGCGCTGGCGTCCGCGCCGTTCGTGCCGGCCGGGGTGCCGATCCTGCTCGCGGCGGGCGCGGCGGGGCTCGGGCTGCTGGGTCCGCCAGCGCGGCTCGGTCTGCCCCGCCGGGGCGCCCCGGACCGGAGTGACCCGTGATGTGGACCGCAGTCCTGGCCGGGGCCGCCGGGTGCTACCTGTTCAAGCTCGCCGGGCTCTCGATCCCGGACCGGGTGCTCGCCGGGGACCGGATCCGCCAGCTCGCCGCACTCCTGCCGGTGGCGCTGCTGACCGCGCTGATCGTGGTCCAGGCCCTGACGAGCGGTCCGCGGCTGGTGCTGGATCCGCGGGCGGCCGGGCTGCTCGCCGCCGCGGTGGCCGTGCTGCTCCGGGCCCCCTTTCTGCTGGTCGTGGCCGTAGCGGCGGCCACGGCGGCGATCCTGCGGGCGCTGACGGGGTGACAGCGCCGACAGTGACCAGCCCCGAAGGGTGACGGAGCTCACCCCGATCGCCTCCACCCTCGCGGCCGGCTGCCGATAGGGCAGAGGACACCGCCGCACCCGCGGCCGGCCGGGACCGGAGGGACGCTCGCGTGCGCATGCGCCGGACCGCAGCGGCCGCCACGTTCAGTACCCTGCTGCTCGCCCTCGCCGCCTGCAACATTCCCGGCCTGAGCTCGCCGGCGTCGAGCGGCAAGCTTTCTTCCTCGGGCAGCCAGGCCGTCTCGGGATCGACGGTCCAGGTCACCGGAGCCCCTAGCCCCAGCCCGTCGCCCGGCGTGTACGTCAGCCCCACCCCGGCCTGGAACAAGGTCATCCTGCCGACGATGAAGGTCCCGACGCCGAGCCCCGCGAACATCGCCTGCTACGGCACCCACGGACCGGGCTACACCGTGCCGATCACACTCACCCACACGGCGTCCAGCGCCACCGCGACCTGGTGGCACAACGGCGACGGCGGGGTCGTCTCGTACCGGATCGCGGCCGTACCCACCCCCCTCATCGGCACTACCCCGGCGATCGCGTGGACCACCGTCGCCCCCGGCAAGGGCTGCCACCAGCTCACCGCGAACCTCTCGCTCAAGCCCGGGGTGACCTACGAGGTCTGGCTGGACGTCATCAGCGCGAGCGCGACCTACGCGGGCCGCACGATCGACCTCATGGTCGGCCGGACCCCGGGCTTCGTCGCCCGCTGATCCGCCCCGGACTTGAGCCCCGGACAAGACCGTGGCACGGCCGCTACCAGGGGAATGCCGAAATTCCGCCACTGTGATCCGCGTCCCGGCTTGGCTACCGTCGTGAAGCGGGCCACTCCAGCCGTGCGGCGCTGGAGTGGCCCGCATTCATGTCCGTACTGGCTCGCGGCGGTCAGGCGGGCTGCGGGACCGGACCCTCGGTCGTGGTCTCGACGGCCGGCTCGGGGCGCGCGGCCACCACCGCGGCGGCGACCGCGGTGACGACTAGGACCAGCGTGAGCGCCAGCCCGGCGCCGTGCTGGAGCGGCTTGGCCATCGCCGTGAAGCTGACCGCGACGAGCGCGGCGATCATCCAGCGGCGGCCCGCCGATCCGGCGCAGGCGGCGAGGGGGATCAGGCCCCACGTCAGGTACCAGGCGTGCAGGGCGGGTCCGCTCACGGCGAGGACCGCGAGTGCGATCCCGGCCAGCACGGCGACGCGCTGCCAGCGGACCTCGGTACGCGCCCGGAGCAACAGCAGCGCCACCCCGATCGCGCCGGCCAGTCCACACACCGCCCTCGTCCAGGCCAGGATCGTGGTGAAGCGCAGCGCCGGATCCGCCAGGTGCGCCAGGCCCGAGACGATCTCGGCCAGCACCGTCGGGGGCGCGTAGTACAGCAGCGCCTTGCCGGGCACGTTGAGCACTTCGAGCCAGCCCCAGCCGTGGGGCACCAGTTCGGCGTAGGCGAGCATCGCGGCCGTGGCGATCCCGGCGATGCCGAGCGCCCCGGCCACGCGCTGCTCCCGGCGCGGTCCGATGCGCGCGGCCAGCACGAACGCGATCAGCACCAGCCCGGGCAGCTTGAGCGCGAGCGCCGTGGCGGCGACGAACGCGGCCCACCACCACCGCTCGGCGCGGATCGCCAGGATCGTGAGCCCCACGCACGCGGCGATCAGCGCTTCGAGGTGCGCGCCGCCCGCGAGGTGGAAGATCGTGACCGGGTTCGCGATGACCAGCGCCAGCACGACCGCCTTGCGCGACTCCCGCGCCAGCCGGACCGCCGCGAACCCGCACACCCCGATCGCGGCGATCACCACCGCACGCAGCACGAACACGAACGCGATCTGGTTCCCGCCGGTCACCAGCGCGATCCAGCGCAGGATCGCCAGGGTCAGCGGACCGTACGGCGCCGGGGTCTCCCGCCACACCGGCGCGACCGCGTCGAGCAGCCGACCGGGACCGAGCGCGATCGGCCCGACCCGGTACGGGTCCAGCCCGTGCGCCACCATCTCGCCCTGGGCCGTGTACGAGTACGCGTCGAGGCTGAGCAGCGGATGGGCCAGCAGAACGGGCACGGCCCACGCCACGGCGACCAGCACGATCTGCCGGATCGACAGCGCACCCCGCCCGGCCAGCCGGTACAGCCCGACGAAGCACAGGGCGAACGCGAACACCGAGAGGATCGCCAGCAGGCTCCACCGGGCGGCCACGACCGAGTCGGACCCGCCCTGGACCAGCGGGACCGCCTTCTGCCACCAGCCGAACGGTCCGGCGGGCGGATCGACCACGTCGCCGTAGCCCGCTTTCGTCATTCCGAGGACCACTCCGGCGGAGGCGAGAGCGCCGCCTGCGGCGAGCAGGCGGGCGGTGACGGGGAACGGGCTCTGCATTGTGCTCCTGAGCTGCGGGCGCGATCGAGCGGCGCCACGACGACGGTGTCCGATTTACGAGTGTCCCATTGCTGTGCTACCCCGCCCGTCCGGACACCCCCGGTGGACGCGTGCCCCGTGGCCTACGCCATACCCACGGTGGACCGCCGCATGCGCTCCCACCCGGCGTGCGATCAGGACGGCCGCTCGCCTTACCGCAGTTCGGAAGAAGGTGCCAGGAGTCCAGGTCAGGCCCTAGGCTGGCGCTCCGAGTGACCGGCGAGCGGAGTGCCCCATGAACCAGCCTTCGCCCCGCGCCGCCGACGCGCCGGACCAGCGAGCCGCGCCCCTGCTGACCTACCGTGACGACGCGACCGGCGAGCAGGTCGACCTCTCCCCTGCCGAACTGGGCACCTGGGCGGCCCGGACAGCGAGCCTGCTCACGAGCGGCTGCGGACTGCGGTCCGGGAGCCGGGTCGCGGTGCTGTTGCCGCCGCACTGGCAGACCGCGGCGGTGCTGCTCGGATCCTGGGCGGCCGGGATGCCCGTCGCCTTCCACGGCTGGGCCGCGGCCGGGCTCAGCGATCCGCCCCCCGCGGACGCGGTCTTCGCCGCCAGTTCCCGGATCACGAGCTGGCTCGACACCGTCCCCGAGGCGCCGCACCGGTTCGCGCTGCCGCTGACCCCGGCCGCTGGTACCCCCGCGATCGGGGCCGCGCCGGCCCATCCCCTCCCCGAGGGGTACCGCGACTACCTCACGGCCCTCCACGAGCACGGCGGATCGCCACCCCCGGCCTCGCTGCTCGGCACGACCGCGCCCGCCACCACCGACGGCACGACCTACCGCGAGTGGGGATCCCTGGGCGCCGCCATCGCCGCGGACCTCGGCCTCGTGCCCGGCGACCGGGTGCTGGTCGACACCGGGCTCCACGAGCAGCCGGTCCAGTGGCTGCTGGCGCCCCTGGCCGCGGGGGCGTCGATCGTGCTGTGGGCGAACGGGGATCCGGCGACCGTCGGCGAGCGGGCCGCCGCGGAGGGCGTCACGCGGGTCCTGTGAGCCGTTAACGGGGGCGAATCGGGGGTAGAGGCCCCGGTACCAGGGCGCTCGTCCGGCGCCCCCGTGCACGGAGGGAACGACCATGACAGGCAGCGTGACCGGCCGGGACGTCGTCGACGTCCTCACCACCGACCACCGCGAGGTCACCGAGCTGATCGGCCAGATCCGTGCCACCACCGACCCGGAGCGGCGCCGCGAGTTCACGGACATCGCGATCAGCGAACTGGTGCGCCACTCCGTCGCCGAGGAGATGTACGTCTATCCGGCGATGAAGAAGCACCTTGCCGACGGCGAGAAGGCGGTGGCGCACGACATCGAGGAACACCAGCAGCTCGAGCGGATCATGAAGGAGCTGGAGGCCGCCGACTCGGCCGGTCCGGGCTTCGTGGTGCTGATCGGCGAGCTGGAGAGTGTGCTGCGCGACCACGTCCTGGACGAGGAGAGCGAGCAGTTCCCCGAGCTGCGCGCCGCGGTCCCGCACGACGAGCTGGTGGAGATCGCCGAGAAGGTCGAGAAGGCCAAGAAGCTGGCGCCGACCCGTCCGCACCCGAATGCCCCGAACAGCGAGCTGTTCCACAAGCTCGTGGGTCCGGGTGTGGGCATGGTCGACCGGCTCCGCGACAAGCTGACGGGCCGGCCAACCGGCGAGAACTAAGAGCGTCCGCCAATAGGGCGGGCGGAGCGAGGCGAGTGCCAGGGCCGCGTGGGGAAGGCGCCGGTTCTCTGGCGTGCCGGTGTTGCACGTCGGAGAGCCGGTAACGCCGCCCACGTGGTCCTGGTGCCGCCGGAGCCCGCATGGCCCTATTGGCGGGCGCCTAAGAGCGCACCGCGCTGATCCGGTCGCCGTCGCACCAGCGCGGGGTGAACCCGGCCGCTGCGAGCGCCGTCAGGGCCTGACCCCGGTCGCGCGCGCCGGTCACGAGCAGGAGGCCGCCCGGGCCGAGCGCGCGGGCGGCCTCGGCCAGCTCGCCGACAGTGTCCGGCCAGGTCAGGGCCAGCGAGCCCAGGGTTGCGCCGGGAGGTGGCGGGCCACCGGAAAGATCATGGTGCGGATCCCCGAGCTGAGCCTGCGCCCACCCCGCTCCCCCGGCGACGGCGGCGACCTGCCCGAGGATCCCCGCGAGCGCCTCCGGATCGAGCCTGGGCAGCGGCGGGGCCACGGCGAGCAGCGCGCGCTCGGCCGCGGGGTGTTCGGTGACCGCGGTGGCGAGCGCGGCGGCGAGGTCCGCGGGGTCGCCGCCGAGGGCCACCACCCGGCCGTTCCCGCGCTCCCCGGCGAGGTAGTGGACCTGGTGGTCGTTGCGCATCTCGCCGCGTGCCGCCTCGCGGGCCACCGCGATCGGCACCTTCCCCATCCGCTGCACCAGCCGGACCGTGTTCCCCGCGTGCGTGATCACCACGTCCGCCTCGGCGAGCCGCCGCTGGGTCTCCGACCAGCCCACGAACGGCTCGTGCGGGCACGCCGGTTGCACCACGGAGGTGCCCGTCTGGGCGAACATCTCGTGCTCGGCGCACAGTGGCCTGAGCGCGGCGATCAGCCGGTCGAACGGCCATGGCCCCATGCCTACTGTGACGAAGATCCTCAATAGAGCTCTCCGACGTAGACCGCTCGGCGGTGGCGTTCGAGCAGGTGGGGGTGCTGGACCAGCACGGTCGTGGCGAGGCGGCCGCAGATCCGGCTGGCGAGCCCGGGGCGGCCGATGACGTTGAAGGTCTCGATCCACAGCGCGGGGACGCCCAGGATCCGCGCGGCCAGGAAGTACGGCACGGCGACCCCGGTGCCGGCCGAGACGAGCAGGTCCACCGGATCGGCCCGCAGGTCCCGCACGGCCCTCCCGACCGCGGCGGCGAGCGCGAGAGGACGGCTCAGCCCCAGCTCAGAGGCCCAGCGGACCCGCTCGCCGTCCAGCAGCTCGGCGGTGTCCGGGGCGTGCACGGCCACCCAGCGGCGAGCCTGGCCGCGCCACCACGGGCCGAGCGCGATCGTTTCGAGCAGCACGCCGCCGCTGCTGGAGACGAGGAGTACGCCACGGCCGGTCACGGCGGGAGGGTAGTGGACGTGCGCTCGCCTGGCATCGCTGGTTTACCCTCGCTCACCGCTGACTTCGACGGGGGAGCCGAGTTGACTGACGCCGTGCTGGTCGGGGGGTCCGGCTTCGTCGGCACCGCGTTGACCCTCTCGCTCGCCGCGAACGGGGGGCGTCCCGTCGTGGTCGACAGCCGTCCGCCGACCGCCCGATCCAAGGACGCGGTCTACGAGTGGGTGCGGCACGACCTGCTCACGGATCCGCCCACCCTGCCCAAGGGACCGGTCGTGCTGCTGGCCGGGTCCAGCGATCCGCGGATCCGGCACCCGTGGATGCTCCCGCTCATGAACGCCGTCGCCACCGCGCGGCTGTTACCGGCACTCGCGGACCGGGACGTCGTCCTGCTGTCCACCGCGGAGGTCTACGGCCGCGGCGGCGTGCTCCCCCTCGAAGACGAGCTGGACTCGTGGGCCGAGCGCGCGCTCACCCTCGCCACCGCGCCCTGCCCGCCGTGGCAGGCGGCAGGGCTGTGCCGCGACCTCGTGGATCCGGGTGGGCGCTGGACGTACGCGCTGAGCAAGCGGGCACAGGAGCTACTGGTCCGGCGGGCGGTGCCGGCCGGGCGGCTGACGATCCTGCGGATCGCGAACGTCTTCGGTCCCGGGCAGGACCGGGTGGTCGCCAAGCTCGCCCGGCGGGCGTTGCACGGGCTCCCGCTCGACGTCACCGACACGACTCGCTGCTTCGTCTCGGTCGACCAGCTCGCGGACCGGATCCGGCACCACCTCACCGAGGCCCCCGGCGCCGGGATCCAGGACGTGTTCGGCGCCCCGCTGCGGCTGGCCCGCCTCGCCTCGGTCGTCACCAGCGCGCTCGGCGTCGCCACCCCGGTGCGGCTGCGCCCGGTCCCCGGCGACGACGTCGACGCGGACGTCATCGCCGCCCGCGCCGACAGCTCGCCCGAAGCCGTCGCCGCCCTGGAGGCCGCGATCGGGGAGTTCGCGGCGGGGCTGCGCGACGATCCGGAGCCCGCTTTTTCGCCTCCCGTACCCGTGGTGATACCGCCGCGTTACGGCCGGCCCGACGTCGTCGCCGCACGTCAGCAGGCCGCGCAGTGGTCGGGAGCGGTCAAGCACGGCAACCGGTGGACTACCGAGTTACAGGACCGGCTGCGCACCGAGCTGAGCCTCGGCGAGGACACCGTGCTGCTCGCAACGGCGTCCGGCACGGCGGCGATCCGGCTGGCCGCGGTGGCGCTCGCCGGGCTCGCCAAGCCCGGGGACGTGGCGGTGCTGCCGTCGTACACGTTCGTGGCGTCGGCGGAGGCGCTCGCCCAGCTCGGGTACCGGCTGCGGTTCGTGGACGTCGATCCGCTGACCTGGACGATCTCGCCGGAGGCCGTCGAGGCCGCGCTGGAGCCCGGTGACGTGAAGCTGGTCATGTCGGTCGACGCGCTGGGCAACCCGCCGGACTACGCGCGGCTGCGGGCGGTGTGCGCGGCTGCCGGGGTTCCCTTGATCGGCGACTCGGCCGCGGGGCTCGGCGCGCGCTGGCAGGGCGATCCGGTGGGTTCGCAGGCGGACGCGCACGCGTTCTCGATGAGCTTCGCCAAGGTGATCTCGGCGGCGGGCAGCGGCGGCGCGCTGGCCCTCCCGGCGGACGCGCTGGGACGGCTCGAACGGCCCGTCGACTGGCTGCGCTCGTCGCTGCTCGGCGAGGTACACGCCGCCGCCGCGCTCGACCAGGCCGAGCACCTCGGCGAACTGGTCGGCCACCGGGAGCGGATCGCCGCCGTGTACGCCGAGCTCGCCGCCGCGCGGCCCGAGCTGACTCCGCAGGTCACCGCGGCGGGCAATCGGCACTCGCTGGTCCACTGGGCCGTCCGGGTGCCGCACCGGGACGCGCTCGCGGCGGCTCTCGCCGAGGACGGCGTCCAGACCAAGCCCTACTACTCCCCCGCGCTGCACCGGCAGGACTGGGGACCGCACGCCGATCCGCTGAGCCAGCCGTGCCCGGTGACGGACCGGCTCGCCGCCGAGGCCCTGGCCCTGCCGATGTCCTCCGAGCTGACCCCCGACACCGCCGACCGGATCGCCGCCGCCGTGCTCACCGCCCTCGACGCGGGGTGACTAGCCGGTCGGGGTTCAGCGGGTCGCGATGACGAGCAGTTGCTTGCCGAGGTCGGCGAGGTCGGGCCGCTGGGCGAGTTCGCGCTCGGCGGCTAGCTTGGCATCGTAGTCGCTGCTCAGGCGGTCTGCCAGCTCGTCTCGACCCCAGATCGACGCGCCCACGAGCAGCCCGTGGACGCTCTCGACGGCCAGCCCCGCCTCACGCACGGCGGCGGTCAGGGACGCCCGATCGAACAGCAGCAGGTCCGCGGACATCCCGTCGAGGCGCCAGCGACCGCGCCCGGTGTCCAGGCGCTCGGCGGCCTCGCCGGGCCTGCCCGCGCGCAGGAGTTCGACGCCGAGCGCGATCCGCGAGTCCACCAGTACCGACAGGACCC
>JAOPVE010000422.1 GCA_025963185.1 Actinomycetes bacterium | reverse complement strand
AGAGGCGGGTCTACGCCCCGAAGCGGGCCCGTGGCGCGGCCTACGCGGCCGCGGCGGCCGGGGTCCCGGTCGCGCTCGGTGCCGCGGTCCACCTGGCGACCCGCCGCCGGCCGTTACTGCGGGCCGCCGCTGTGGCCGCCGCGACGTTCTCGGTCCTCGGCGGCACCTCGCTGCGCCGCGAGGCCGCGGCCATGGCATGCGAACTGGACCGCAACGACCTGCGGGCCGCCCGGGCACGGGTCCAGAACCTCTGCGCACGGGATCCGCGCGAGCTGGGGCGCCCGGCCATCGTCCGGGCCACGGTGGAGTCGGTCGCCGAGAACACCGCCGACGCCGAGGTCGCCCCGCTGTTCTGGGGCGCGGTCGCGGGGATCCCCGGGTTGCTGGGATACCGGGCGGTGAACACCCTGGACGCGATGGTCGGCTACAAGTCTTCCCGGTACGCGTCCTTCGGCTGGGCCGCGGCGCGCCTCGACGACGTCGCGAACTGGCTGCCCGCGCGGCTGACCGCGGTCCTCACGGCGTTCGTGGCCCCGGTCGTCGGCGGCGAGACCGGCCGCACCTGGCGGGTCTGGCGGCGGGACGGCGGCGAGCACCCGAGCCCGAACGCCGGCCAGTGCGAGGCCGCCGCGGCGGGGGCACTGGGGGTTCGGCTCGGCGGCGAGAACGTCTACCACGGCAGGGTCGAGGTGCGGCCCGCGCTCGGCGAGGGCCCGTCTCCCGACGTGGTCGACATCCGCCGGGCGGTCACGCTCTCGGCCGCGGTCGCCGCGGGCGCGGGAGCACTCGCGCTCCTCTACACCGTCACGGGCCCGCTGCGGAGGCGGTCGCCGTGAGCGGAGCCCTGCTGGTCGCCGGCACGACCTCCGATGCCGGCAAGAGCCTGGTCACCGCGGGAATCTGCCGGTGGCTGGCCCGCCGCGGCGTCAAGGTCGCGCCGTTCAAGGCCCAGAACATGAGCAACAACTCGGTGGTCACCCCGGAGGGCGGCGAGATCGGCCGGGCGCAGGCGCTCCAGGCCGCGGCGTGCGGGCTCGAGCCGAGCGTGCGGTTCAACCCGGTGCTCCTCAAGCCGGGCAGCGACCGCACCTCGCAGGTCGTCGTGCTCGGGCAGGCGCGCGGTGAGGTGTCGGCGCTGTCCTATCGCGACCGCAAGCCCGCGCTGCTCTCGATCGTGCTCGACACGCTGGCCGGGCTCCGGTCGGAGTTCGACGCCGTGATCTGCGAGGGGGCCGGCAGCCCCGCCGAGATCAACCTGCGCGGCACCGATATCGCGAACATGGGCCTGGCGACCGCCGCTGGGCTGCCGGTCATCGTCGTGGGCGACATCGATCGCGGCGGAGTCTTCGCCGCCCTGTACGGCACGCTCGCCCTGCTCTCGCCCGAAGACCAGCGGCTCATCAGCGGATTCGTGGTGAACAAGTTCCGCGGGGATCCGGCGCTGCTGGCGCCCGGCCTGACCGCGATCGAGCGGCTGACCGGCCGGCCCGTCCTCGGCACGATCCCGTGGCTGCCCGGGCTGCGCCTGGACGGGGAGGACTCGCTGTCCTACGCGACCGGTTTTGGCCCCGCGGCCCCGCCCACCGGGTCGGAGTACCTCCGGGTCGCCGTCGCCCGCCTGCCCCGGATCTCCAACTCCACCGACCTTGACGCGCTCGCCGCCGAGCCCGGCGTCCAGGTCGTGTTCGCCGATCACCCGGCGGCACTCGCGGGCGCCGACCTGGTGGTTCTGCCCGGCTCCAAGTCCACCGTGGACGATCTCGCCTGGCTCCGCGCGACCGGCCTCGCGGACGCGGTGGTGGCCCACGGGGCGCGGGGAGGCGCGGTCCTGGGCATCTGCGGCGGGTTCCAGATGCTGGGCAACCGGATCCGCGACGACGTCGAGAGCGGCCAGGGTGAGGTCCCCGGACTTGGACTACTGCCCGTCACGGTCACTTTCCGTGCGCAGAAGGAGCTCGGGCGCCCGTCGGGGTCCTACGGCGGGGTGCCGGTGAGCGGGTACGAGATCCACCACGGGCGGGTCGTTTCCCGGGCCGACGGCCTAGATCCGCTGTTCACGACCGCACAGGGCGGCGGCGAGGGCGCCCGCCGTGGCACCGTGTTCGGCACGCACTGGCACGGCGCGTTCGAGTCGGACGGCTTCCGCCGAGCCTTCCTGACCGACGTGGCCGCGATTTCCGGGCGCCACGGCTTCACCGTCGCGGAGAGTACCGACTACTCCGCGCTACGTCTGTCCGCACTAGACACGCTGGGCGACGCGGTGGAACAGTTTCTGGATACCGCGGCCCTGGAGCGGCTGCTTGACCACGGCCCATCCAACGGGCTGCCGATTCTGTCCCCGGCGGCGGATGCGGCGGCATGGCACCCTGACGGCAGGACATCGTGACCACTGATCACAAGAGTGAAGCATGTGCATGCCCATCGTCATCTGTGCTCCCGCTCGTTGAGCTGCAGAGGGAGGGATAAGGATGCCGTTGTTCGAAGTGGGCCCCGATGGCCTTGCCGCATTCCGTGCGCCCGCGAACGCAGCCGCGTCGTACGACCAGACGCTGGAGGAAGCCCTCTGGCGCAGTCTCGACAGCATCGCCGGTGAACAGCTCCTGCGGATCCGCCGTCAGGCCCCGCTCCGCGGTGGTGGCAGCCCGGCCGTCGTCGCACTCGACCGCAACGGCAGCGTCGTCGTCGTCCACGTCCGCTATCAGATCAACCGCGTCGACCTGGCCGAATGCCTTGAGTACGCCGCCTGGGCCCGCGCCACCACGATCGACGAGATCGCCAGCCTGTACTGGCGCGGCGACGCCGAGTTCTGGTCTGACTGGGCGACCTTCGCCCCCGAGGCGCCCCACCCCCAGCTCAGCCACGCGCCCCGGCTCGTCATCGTCACCAGTGACTTCACCGGCAACGCCGGGTCGACGTTCGGCTTCCTGGTCGACAGCGGGCTTCCGGTCAAGGTCGTCATGGCCTGCCTCTACGAGAACGACAACGGCCGCCTGTTGCTGGAGGTCCGCGGGCGCGACGAGGCGCTGCCGAGCGCGCCGCTGGCGCTGACCGCCGGTCCGGCCAGCGCGCCGCCGCTGAGCATCGAGGCGCCGTCGTCCGCGGTACCCGCTTCCGCCGCGCCGTTCTCGTCGGCGGCCTTTTCTGCGCCGCCGTTCTCGGCATCGCCCTATTCGGCGCCGCCGGTGTCGTCGTTGCCCATGTCTTCGTTCCCGGTCTCCGGGGTGGCGGTCTCCGGTGCGCCGGTTTCTGGTTCGCCGGTTTCTGGCGCGCCGGTTTCTGGTGTGCCGGCGTCGGGTTCTCCGGGGTCGGGTTCGCCGGTTTCTGGTGCGCCGGTGTCGATCGAGTTGCCGCTCGGGCGTGGCGCGGGGGATCCGCCTGCCGTGACGCCTGGGGTCGGGTGGCCGGCGGCTGGTGGTGGCGATCCGGTGTCCGCCGGGGGTCAGGTGGTGTCCGGCCTGGGGTTCGGGGCCGACGATCCCGCCGAGCCGGTGGTGCCCGGGGTTCGCGCCGCCGGATCGCAGCCTTCACCCGCCAGCGAGCCTTCGCGCGCGCCCACTCTCGGCGACCGGCGCCGGCGCGGCCGCTACGCGCCGATCGGTGACCCGCCGCAGCTCTCCCACGACGACGAGCGTGGATTCCTCGCCGACCAGCCCAGCCCGGCGTCCGGGCCGGACATCGTTCCCCGGCACCGCGGCGCGCACGGCCGCGACGAGACGGCGCCGAGCGGCGGGTCCGCTGGCGGCCAGACCAGCCGGGACGAACCGCGCACCGGCGGGCGCCGCCGGGCAGGCCGCGGATTCCCGTTCGAGATCCCGGCGTCAGCCGCCGGGTCCTACGCCGAGCGTGAGTTCGGCAGTCTGCCGATGCCTCCCGTGCCGGTCTCGCCCGCACCCACCTCGCCGGCCCGCGCGTCGCACTCCGCTCCGGTCGGCGAGCCCGCGATTCTCGCTGAGCCCGCGATCCCGCCTGAGCCCGAGGTGCGGCCGGGCATGGACGCGCCGTTGCGCGAGCCGGCCCCCTGGGATCCGTCGGTGTCGGCGTTCGGGGGATCCGTCCCGGCCGAGCCGCCCGGCCAGTGGCAGAGCGGCGGATCCGTCGGCTCGCCCGTGATCCCCGAGGGCGAGTGGCACAGTGCGCGGGACGCGGTAGGCCCGCGGCACGGCGATCTCGACGCCGGATCGGCCTTCGGCCGCCGCTCGCAGGACGCGTCCCCGGACATCTACTCCTACGGCCCGCCCGGTAGCCCGGTCCGGCCGGGTAGCCCGGCGCTTCCGCCGGGATCCGGCGCCGCCCCGCCGCCCGGCCTCGGCGCGCTGCCACCCGTTCCGCCGTCCCACCCGGGCGGGTATGGAGTGGACCAGCCCGCCTGGTACCCCGGCGATCGGTACGACCCGCCCGCGCAGGACACCGGCCGCTGGGATCCGCCCGCGGCCAGCACCGATCCGTGGCCCGGCGATCCGTCGGGTGCCCGCTCGGCGTCGTGGCGGGACGCACCCGAGTGGCAGGACGGGTCCGGCTGGCGCGACAGCCCTGGCTTCAACGCTCCCAATCCACCGCCCGTGGGTCCGCCGCCCGTGAGTCCGCCGGTCAGTCCCGCTTCGGCCGGGGCGGCGCCCCGCAGTCCGGACGGGAGCTACGGCGAGTCCCCGTCGAGCTGGCAGCACCCCGGCGAGTCCGCGTGGGACACCGCGGAGTCCGGCGGTGGGGTTCCCGGCGGATCCGCCCCGGGTGCCTCGGTGCCGGGTGGATCCCTCTACGGCGGACCGGCCTACGGCGACCCGGCGGCGCAGGCCGGTGGCGGCTTCGGCTACCCCGCCCAGTCTCCTGTCCAGCCGCCCGCCCAGCCGGGGTACGGCGGCACTCCGGCGTACGGGGCCGGCCAGTCGCCATTCGGTGCGACACCCGGCGGATTCGGCCGCGCGCCCGAGAACGGCGCGGCGCCACAGCACGGCGGACAGCCCGAAAACCCCCACCCTGGAGGCGCGTACCAGGGCGGCGCGCCCCAGGGCGGGTATGCCGCCGAGGGATCCGGTACAGCCAACGGACAGGCGTATGGCTCGGCGCAGGGGTACGGCTCTGCACCGGGGTACGGCTCTGCACCGGGGTACGGCTCTGCACCGGGGTACGGCGGCGCGCCGGGTTCGGGTGACCCCGTGCCGGGCGGCGGTCCTGGGCCCAGCGCGGGTGCTGTGCCGGGCGGAGGTCCGGCGGGCGGGTACGGCGACCCCGGGTTCGGGGCGCCGAGGTATGGCGAGCAGCCTCCCAGCTACGAGTTGCCGAACAGCCTGACTTCAGGCGACCTGGCCCCGCGCGGGATCGGCGACGGGCCCGACGGTGGCCCACTCCCGCGCCACGACAGCGGCCGCGTCCCGCCACCATGGGAGCTGGGTGATCTGCAGCCACCGCAAGGATCCGCCGACGAGCGCACCCCCGAACGCACCGGCCCGCGACTGCGGATCCCCGAGCTCCCGCCCTGGGACCCCCGCAGCGCGAACGGCTACCACGGCGTGAACGGCAACGGCACCAACGGGCACGGCGGCGACAACGGCCGCCGCTGACCGCTGACCCGTCAGTCCGTCACGCCGAGCCGGGTGCGCAGGAACGTGAGCACCTGGTCGAGTGCGTCCCTCGTGGGATGTCCGGGCTCGTCGACCAGGTGCTCGGTGAGTACCGAGTGCGCCCGCTTGGGGATCCCGTGTGGGTTCCCCGGCGACGAGTCGATCTCGACCCCAGTGAAGTTCTCGCCGAGTTCCGCCCGGAGCCGGGCGAAGCGCTCGCCGGGCACCGCCGGATCCCCCGTGAAGCGCAGCCCGAGCACCTTCAGTTCCCCGGCGGCGCAGCGGTCTTTGACGCGCCTCAGGCCGTCGTCGCTGATTCCGAGATCCTGCTTGCGGGTGCGGCCGATCGGCAGCGGCAGCGACGGCTGGCTGAGCACCGGCGCGAGCAGTTCGTCGTCCACGGCCATCGCGAGGGCGAATCCGCCGGTCAGGCACATTCCGACCGCGCCAACCCCAGGTCCGCCGCACACCGAGTGCTCGTGCCGGGCGAGCGCCCGAAGCCAGTCGGTGACCGGCGCGGACGTCCTCGTGGCGAGCAACCGGAACTCCTTCGACACACAGACAGTCGCCATCGTCGACGCGATCGCTGCCACCGACATCTCCCGACCGGGCGTCCCGAACAGCACAGGGACGACCGCGGTGAACCCGGCGTCTACCATCCGGCGAGCGAACGTGGTAACCCCTGGCGTGACGCCGGGAACCTCGGCGATAACGATCACCGCCGGTCCGCTACCCGCGCGATACACGTCACGCCGGGTGCCGTCGTAGGTGAAGATGGTCCGGTCGAAGCCCGTCATCATGCGCCGGATCGTACGGCCCACCCGCGGATCCCCACCGCCAGATCCACCCCCACCTCCGAAGCGCGTGCCGGCCACGCCGGATGCTCCTATGGCGTGGCGTGGCGTGGCGTGGCGTGGCGTGGCGTGGCGTGGCGTGGCGGTGGGGCCAACTACTGAGCGGAGCGCTTCGCCACGTTCGACATCGCCGCCGAGCTCCGCGAACGCAAGGCGGATCCGCTACGTGGTTCAACACGTCCACTCCGCGCACTGCCCTTCGAGCATGCACCTCTTCCCTCTCCGAAGTGCGTGCCGTGGCGCCGGTTATAGCCGGTTGAACGGCACGCACTTCGGTGGATCGGAGCGGCGCGGAGCCCGCGGGGTGGGCTGGCGGCGAGTGGTCGACTTCAGCCGAGCGGAGCGCCGGAGTTGCGGGTGGGTGCGGCGAGCGGGCGACGGGTCGCGCGCGTCGGTTATCGACTGGCCGCGCGTCCCGAGCGGGGAGGCCCGTGTTGGAGGGCGTCTGCGGCATGGCGCCTGCTTGGCCGATGGCCAGCGCGCTCACCGGTCCCCGGAGGTCCCGGTCGTCTTCCCGAAGTGTGTGCCGCTGCGCTGGTGATAGCCGGTTGAACGGCACACACTTCGGTGGATTGGAGCGGATCGGGGTCACAGAGTCGCGGTGGGGGCGGTGCTCTCGCAGGTCCTGGGAGTTGTCGGTCGTCTTCCCGAAGTGTGTGCCGTGGTGCCGGTTATAGCCGGTCGGACGGCACGCACTTCGGGGTGGAGCGGAGCGGATGGGACGGGCGCTCGGGGCTGGTTGCTGGGCTGATTGGTTCCGTGCGGGAATCGCTGCCGGCATCCCCCGGCCTCGCTGGTTCGGCTTCGCGATTCCGCTGCGGCGGAACCGGTCGGACGGAGCGGACGTATCCGGGGGCCCGGCTGGTGATCGCGCGATGGCCGTGGGGGAGCGGCGTCAGTCCTCGGCGGGGGTAATGGATCCTGCGCGTGCCGGTTCGGCGTTGTCCTCGGTCGCTGGCACCGGATTGTCGCCGGGCTCGCCCGTGACCTCGCGCCGGGCGTACATGCCGTAGCCGACAAAGAGCATGCCAGCGAACAGGAACCACTGGACCGCGTACGCGAGGTGTGGTCCCTCGGTGAGCTCGGGCTCGGGGATCAGCACGAGTCCGCCCGTGACCGACGGCGTCTGCTTGACCAGTTCGACGTATCCACCGAACACCGGCTGCCCGAGATCGCGGCCGATCAACGACGGATCGACCTGGGTAACCGTCTGGAACCGCCCGACGCGCGCCATCGCGCCGCCGAAGTCCGGCAGCCGGACCCGGCCCACGACGGTCACCGGACCCGTGGGCGGGGCGGGCACGGACGGCGCCACGGTCGCGCCCTGGTCGCTGTAGCGCGCCCAGCCGCGGGCAATGAGCACCCGGTCGCCGGATGCCGTGACCAGCGGTGTGAGGACGTTCACGCCGACGCCGTCGTCGGTCGTCTGCCCCCGGACCAGGTACTCGTGCGCCGAGTCATAGGTGCCCGTCACCCGCACGGACCGGTACTCCGACGCGAGGACCGGTGGCCGGCCGGGGCCGAACAGCGAGGAGGGAGGCACCGGATCCGCGATACGGCCCGCGACAACTCGCGCGTTCATCGCCCGGCGCTGGTCGAGCCGCCGCAACTGCCAGAACCCGAGTTCGACGAAGATGATCGCGAGCGCGACGCACGCGGCGAGGAAGCCGAGCCACTTGGGCCGCAGCAGAAAGCGGTACACGCCTTCCGAGGTTACGGCAGGTATGCCCCGGCCCACCTGTCCAGGTCGGCGAAGACCTCCTTGCGGACCGGCTCAGCCGACAGCACGACGTCGTGGATGCTGCCCTCGATCTTCACCAGCGTGACGTGCCGCCCGAGCTTGTGGGACCAGCGCGCGATGTGGTCGACGTCCAGCACGGCGTCGGCGCGGAAGATCGCGTCGTCCCAGTGGCGGCCGCGGAACGTCTCGGTCGAGCAGTGCACGAGGATCGGCGCGTCGACCTCCAGCCCCGCCCGGACCCGCCGGTGTGCCACATGGATCGCCCGCAGCCACCCAAGGCGGACCGGCGCGCCGGCGAGCGGCTTCCAGCCCAGGTCGAAGTCCCACTCGCCGTCGTGTTCGCGGTGCAGGCTGCGCGCGTAGAGGCCGAGGCTCGGCAGCGGCAGGACGGTCTTCGGCCTGCGCAGGGCTAGCACCGATGCGGCGTCAGCAACCGGGTTGCGCGCCAGCCACGGGGCGTTGAGGTCGAGGAACGGGCTGTTGAGGTACAGCCCGTCGACGATCCCGCGGCCCCGCACGCGATGCGCCCAGACTGCCGTGATGAGCCCGCCCGTGGAGTGCCCGTTCACCAGCAGCACCCGGTGGCCGTCCCGCTCCCGGATGATGCGCGCCGCCTCGTCCAGCTCGGGCCAGTACTCGGTGATGCTGCGGCAGAAGTACGGGGTCTGGTGCGGGCGGATGCTGCGGCCGTATTTGCGCAGGTCGAGGGCGTAGAAGTCGAAGCCGCGACTCGTGTAGTGCTCGGCCAGGTTGGTCTGGAAGAAGTAGTCGACGAAGCCGTGCACGTACAGGACGGCGCGGTCGGTCGGGGTGTCCGCGCGCCGCCGCACGAGAGTCGCGACGACCGCGCCCTCGTCGTCGTCCGGCAGCTCGATCGTCTGCGATTCGTAGGGCGCGCCGAGGATGTCGGTCTCCGTCATGGCCCCAGTGTGGTGCCTGTCGCGGCAGTCCGGCTAGCAGCACGCCCGGTTGTCCACAGACGCGTCCGTTGTCCACAGATTGCGAAGAGCCCTTTGACGCCGCCGGCGTGGGTCTGCCTGACTTATCCGGTAAGCGCGCGACCAGAGAGGAGGCCTCAGTGAACGCCCCGTCCAAAGCCCTGCCCGTTGCCGAGCCACCGTAGCCGCCCGCGCGATCTGAGCGAACCTTTGACTGCCCTGGCCGTGGTGATGAAACATGGCCCGCGGAACGGCAGCGAAGGAAGCCGGTGTGAATCCGGCGCGGTCCCGCCACTGTCACCGGGAAGCGAGCCCTCAGGTACGTCGAGGTCACGGTCGCGCGAGCGGCTGGAAGGCCGAGGGGGAGCGATGATCCGGGAGCCAGGACACTTCCGCCGATCCATGCGCCGAGCTGCGGGCGAGGAACCCGCGGGAAAGGACACGTGGCATGCCGGTATGCCCTGAATTGCGATGACGCATTACCCGTTCTCCGCCGTCGTCGGCCTGGAGGACCTGCGCCTCGCGCTGGTGCTCAACGCCGTATCTCCCGCGGTCGGGGGGGTGCTCGTGCGGGGCGAGAAGGGCACCGCGAAGTCGACGGTGGTCCGCGCGCTGCACGCGCTGCTGCCGCCGGTCCGGGTGGTGCCGGGCTGCCGATTCTCGTGCGATCCGCGGCTCCCGGACCCGGAGTGTCCCGACGGTCCGCACGCTGGTGCCGGAGCGGACGAGCGGCCCGCGCGGCTCGTCGAGCTGCCCGTCGGCGCGTCGGAGGACAGGCTCGCCGGGTCCCTCGACCTGGAGCGCGCGCTCACCGAGGGGGTCCGCGCGTATCAGCCTGGCCTGCTCGCGGCCGCGCACCGCGGCATCCTCTACGTCGACGAGGTCAACCTCCTGCACGACCACCTCGTCGACCTGCTGCTCGACGCCGCCGCGATGGGCCAGTCCTACGTGGAGCGCGAGGGCGTGTCGGTCCGGCATGCGGCCCGGTTCCTGCTGGTCGGCACCATGAACCCGGAGGAGGGCGAGCTCCGTCCGCAGTTGCTCGACCGGTTCGGGCTCACGGTCGAGGTGCGGGCGAGCCGGGAGCCGTCCGAGCGGGCCGAGGTGGTCCGACGCCGGCTCGCCTACGAGGCCGATCCGGCGGGCTTCGCCGCGGGCTGGCAGGCCGCCGACGCCGACCTCGCCGAGCAGATCGCCGCAGCTCAGGACCGCCTTCCCGGGGTGAAGCTGGGCGACGACGCGCTCTTGCAGATCGCCAGGGTCTGCGCGGCTTTCGAGGTCGACGGCATGCGGGCCGACCTCGTCACGGCGCGCACCGCCGTGGCGCTCGCAGCCTGGCACGACCGCTCAGAGGTCACCTCCGAGGACGTCCGCCAGGCCGCCCTGCTCGCGCTGCCGCACCGCCGCCGCCGCAACCCCTTCGATGCGCCCGGCCTCGACGAGGACGCCCTCGACGACGCACTCGGTGACGATCCCGAACCCGACGGCCCACCACCGGGCGGCGGCACCGATCCGGAGTCGGAAAACCAGGAAAAACCTGCTCAGGACCGTCGCCAGGGCGATCAGCCTCCAGGCGACCCGGCCTCGGGCGGGCCGCCGGACAACCCCGCCGACGGCGAGCCGTCGGTGGCGGGTGCCCCGCAGGGCGCGGGGGAACGGCGGCAGGCGGCCGCCGATCCGTATCGCACGAAGCTTTTCACCGTTCCCGGGGTGGGCGCCGGAACCGTGGGGCGGCGCTCGCAGGCCGAGACCGCGCACGGCCGGACCGTGCGCGCCCAGGTGCCCCGGGGGCGGCTGACCGGACTGCACCTGGCGGCCACGGTGGCCGCGGCGGCCCCCCACCAGCGGGCGAGGGGCCGCACGGGCACGCGCCTGCTGGTCGAGCAGCAGGACTTGCGCGAGCCGGTCCGGCGGGGACGCGAGGGCAACCTCGTGCTGTTCGCGGTCGACGCGTCCGGGTCGATGGCCGCACGGCAGCGGATGGCCGCGGTCAAGGGCGCGGTGCTGTCGCTGCTGCTGGATGCCTACCAGCGGCGCGACAAGGTGGGGCTCGTCACGTTCCGCGGCCACGCCGCCGAACTGGCGCTGCCACCGACATCCAGTGTGGACGCGGCCGCGGCGAGGCTCGGCGACCTGGCGACGGGAGGGCGCACCCCACTCGCGGCCGGGCTGTTGCGCGCCGCCGACGTGCTGCGCATCGAGCGCATGCGGGATCCGGCACGGCGGCCACTGCTCATCGTCGTGACAGACGGGCGGGCCACGTCGGGCGGCAAGGATCCGGTGGCCGAGTCGCGCCGAGCCGCCGCGCTGCTGGCCGCGACGGGCACGGCGAGCGTCGTGGTCGACTGCGAGAGCGGATTCGTCCGGCTCGGGCTCGCGCGAACCCTCGCCGTCCACCTCGGCGGCACCGCGGTCCAGCTCGAAGACCTGTCCGCGGACCGCCTTTCCAGCCTCGTCCGGACCAGCAGGAGGGTCGCCTGATGCCACAGGGGAAGCCGGAGCACGTGCCCGCCGACGGGCTGACCACGAAGCAGCGCCGCAACCGTGCCCTCGTCGTCGTCCACACGGGGCCGGGCAAGGGAAAATCCACGGCGGCGTTCGGCCTCGCGCTGCGCGGCTGGAACCAGGGCTGGCCGATCGGGGTGTTCCAGTTCGTCAAGAGCGCCAAGTGGCGGGTCGGCGAGGAGAACGCCCTGCGTGCGCTGGGTGACGTGCACGAGCGCACCGGGATCGGCGGGCCGGTGACCTGGCACAAGATGGGCGAGGGCTGGTCGTGGATCCAGCGGCCCGGCACCGAGCG
>JAOPVE010000418.1 GCA_025963185.1 Actinomycetes bacterium | reverse complement strand
CTCGCGCCGTTCCCGGTCGATCTCGATGCCCAGCGCGGACGGCCCGGGCGCGCCGGGCTCGCGGGCACCCGCCACCATGGCCGGGCCGCTGCGGCGCACCACGGCGTGGATCCGCGCGAGCAGTTCGCGCAGGTCGAAGGGCTTGGAGACGTAGTCGACGGCGCCCAGGTGCAGCAGTGGACGCGGGTGCGCATGTCGGTGCGCGCGGTAACCATGATGATCGGCACGTCGGCGACCTCGCGGAGCTGGCGGCAGACGCTCAGCCCGTCCTGGTCGGGCAGCCCCAGGTCGAGCAGGATCACGTCGAAGCCCGACCCGTCGCCGACCTCCGTCATGGCCGCGCGGCCCGTGCTGGCCCTGACCACCTCGATGCTCTGCCGCCGCAGCCCGTCCATGAGCGCGGCGGCGACCCGGTCGTCGTCCTCGACGAGCATCAGCCGCATGGGCTCGCCGCGGGTGGCAGCGGCGGCGGCGCGCCCACGGTGGGCAGCCCGAGCAGGACGCCCGGGGTCTTCGGCGTGCGGCCCGCGGCCCAGTTGTCCCCGGCCCTGGTGCGGCGGTGGGACAGCGGCGCGCCGTCGGCGACGAGGTGGTGCGGGGCCGCGTAGGTCACGACGGTTTCGACGATGTCGCCGGGCCGGACGGCCTGCGGATCCCCGGTGAAGTGCACGAGCCGGCCGTCGCGCGCCCGCCCGCTCATCCGGTGGGTGGCCGCGTCCTTGCGGCCCTCGCCCTCGGCGGCGAGCAGCTCGACGGTACGCCCGACGACCGTCTTGTTCTGCGCCCAGGACATCTCCTCCTGCAGGGCGACCAGCCGCTCGTAGCGCTCCTGCACGACCTGCTTGGGGATCTGTCCGTCCATCTCGGCCGCCGGGGTGCCCGGCCGCTTGGAGTACTGGAAGGTGAAGGCGCTGGAGAACCGGGCTTCGCGGACCACGTCCAGAGTGCCCTGGAAGTCCTCCTCGGTCTCGCCGGGGAAGCCCACGATGATGTCGGTGGTGATCGCGGCGTCGGGCATCGCGGCGCGGACCCGCTCGATGATCCCGAGGTACTTCTCCCGCCGGTACGAGCGGCGCATGGCCTTGAGCACGGCGTCCGATCCGGACTGCAGCGGCATGTGCAGCTGGTGGCAGACGTTGGCGGTCTGGGCCATGGCCTCGATGACGTCGTCGGTGAAGTCTCTCGGGTGCGGGGACGTGAACCGCACCCGCTCCAGCCCCTCGATCTCGCCGCAGGCCCGCAGCAGCCGGGAGAACCCGTCGCGCTCGCCGAACTCGCGGCCGTAGGAGTTGACGTTCTGGCCGAGCAGGGTCACCTCCAGGACGCCCTCGGCGACGAGCGCCCGGACCTCGGCGAGGATGTCGCCGGCCCGGCGGTCCTTCTCCTTGCCGCGCAGCGCCGGGACGATGCAGAACGTGCACGTGTTGTCACACCCCACCGAGATCGACACCCAGCCGGCGTAGCTCGACTCGCGCCGCGCGGGCAGCGTGGACGGGAAGACCTCCAGCGATTCGAGGATCTCCACCTGCGCCTCGGCGTTGTGCCGGGCCCGTTCGAGCAGTACCGGCAGCGATCCGATGTTGTGGGTGCCGAACACGACGTCGACCCAGGGCGCCCGGCGGGTGATCTCGCCGCGGTCCTTCTGGGCCAGGCAGCCGCCGACGGCGATCTGCATGCCCGGGTGCGACTTCTTGGTGGGCAGCAGGTGGCCGAGGTTGCCGTACAGCTTGTTGTCGGCGTTCTCCCGGACCGCGCACGTGTTGAACACGACCACGTCGGGGGTCGCCTCGCCGCCGGCCCGCACGTAGCCCGCACCTTCGAGCAGGCCGGACAGCCGCTCGGAGTCGTGCACGTTCATCTGGCAGCCGTACGTGCGCACCTCGTAGGTGCGCGGGTGCTCGGCGGCCGGCCCGTTCTGGGTTACCCCGGCGGCGGGCGCGTTCTCGGTGGCCCCGGAGGTGGGTGTCATCGTCGTCATGGCGCCTCCAGAGTACGGCTCCGGGCCTCGTTACTGGTCCGTGACCTCGCGGTCCGGTTTATGACGGATCCCGTCGATACTGTCGAGCGGTCGGGCGAGGCGGACTTGGGGGTGCCATGGCAGAGCGCGCGGGGGAGCCGCCGGCGGCCGGTGCTGGGGCAGCCGCCGGTGCCGGGGCAGCCGCCGACACGGAGCCGGCGGGTGCGCCGCTGGTCGTGCTGCGGGGAGTGAACAAGCACTTCGGGGACCTGCACGTCCTGCGGGACATCAACCTGGAGATCGCCCGCGGCGAGGTCGTGGTGGTGATCGGCCCGTCCGGGTCGGGCAAGTCGACGCTGTGCAGGGCCATCAACCGCCTCGAGCCGATCGAGGACGGCGAGATCACGGTGGACGGCGAGCCGCTGCCCGAGGAGGGCAGGGCGCTGGCCCGGCTGCGCGCCGACGTCGGCATGGTGTTCCAGTCGTTCAACTTGTTCGCGCACAAGACGATCCTGCAGAACGTCACGCTGGGGCCGGTCAAGGTGCGCAAAGTGCCGGCCGCCGAGGCGCGATCCGAGGCGATGGACCTGCTCGAACGGGTGGGCATCGCCAGCCAGGCCGGCAAGCTGCCCGCGCAGCTGTCGGGCGGGCAGCAGCAGCGGGCGGCGATCGCGCGGGCGCTGGCGATGCGCCCCAAGGTCATGCTGTTCGACGAGCCCACGAGCGCACTGGACCCGGAGATGGTTCAGGAGGTGCTCGACGTGATGATCTCGCTCGCCCGCGACGGCATGACCATGGTCGTCGTCACCCACGAGATGGGCTTCGCCCGCCGCGCCGCCAACCGGGTGGTGTTCATGGCCGACGGCCAGATCGTCGAGCAGGCCGCCCCGGAGTCCTTCTTCACCGCGCCGTCGTCCGACCGGGCGAAGGACTTCCTGTCGAAGATTCTTACGCACTGACCTCAACGGGAGATTTCATGATGATCCGCAAACTGCTCGCCGCGACCGCGGTGGCCGCGTTAGCTGTGGGTACCGCCGCGTGCGGCAGCAGCGGCTCCAGCACGACAGCGCCGAAGGTCGACAAGGCCGTCAAGTTCGAGGCCGGCACGACGATGGACAAGCTGAACAAGGCGCAGAAGATCACGGTCGGCACGAAGTTCGACCAGCCGCTGTTCGGCCAGAAGAACCTCAAGGGCGACCTGGTGGGCTTCGACGTCGAGATCGCCAAGATCGTCGCCGCCAAGCTGGGGGTCCCGGCGGACAAGATCACGTGGGTGGCCACCCCGTCGAAGGTCCGCGAGGAGGTCATCGAGCAGGGCAAGGTCGACTTCGTCGTCGCGACCTACACGATCAACGACAAGCGCAAGCAGCGCGTCGGGTTCGCCGGCCCGTACTACGTCGCCGGCCAGGACATCATGGTGAACAAGGACGACACGTCGATCACCGGGCCGGATTCGCTCCGCGACGGCGTGAAGAAGGTCTGCTCGGTCACCGGGTCCACGCCCGCCGAGAAGATCAAGACCTTCCTCAAGGACCCGGCCAAGCAGCTGGTCCTGTTCGACGTGTACTCCAAGTGCGCCGACGCGCTGAAGAACAAGCAGGTCGACGCCGTCACCACCGACAACGTGATCCTGCTCGGCCTGATCGACGCGAGCGGCGGCAAGTTCAAGCTGATCGACCAGCCGTTCACCCAGGAGCCCTACGGCATCGGGCTGAAGAAGGGCGACGACAAGTTCCGCGCCTTCATCAACGACACCCTCGAGGCCGCCGCCAAGAACGGCGACTACGAGAAGGCGTGGAAGGCCACCGCCGGCAAGGTCAAGCCCCAGGCGCCCAAGCTGCCGGTGCTCGACCGGTACTGATCCGCACCTGTTGTTTTCCGGGCGGCCGTGACCTTCGGGTCGCGGCCGCCCCGATCGGCCCCGGCCAGCACTCACCAGCTCTGGACAGCCAGCTCCGCTCCGGACCCGCGGGAGGCCCGATGGACGTGCTCACCGGTAACGCCGGCGTGTTCGCCAGCGGATTCTTCGTCACCTTCCAGATCGTGCTGCTCGCCGCCGTGGGCGCGCTCGTGCTCGGCACGCTGGTCGCCGCGATGCGCATCTCGCCGCTGCCGCCGCTGCGCTGGCTCGGCACCGCCTACGTCACCGTGGTGCGCAACACCCCGCTGACGATCGTCTTCTTCATGACCGCGTTCGGCCTGCCCGAGATCGGGGTCGACGCGGGCTTCCTGCGCATCCCGCTGCTGGACAGCCTGTTCACCCGCCTGGGCACCGACGTGCCGTACTTCCGGTTCGCGATCGTCGCCCTCACCGTCTACACCGCCGCGTTCGTGTGCGAGGCGCTGCGGGCCGGAGTCAACGCGGTGCAGCCGGGCCAGTCCGAGGCCGGCCGCTCGCTCGGGCTGACGTTCACGCAGAACCTGCGCCTGATCGTGCTGCCGCAGGCCGGGCGCGCGACGGTCGTGCCGCTGGGCAGCGTCATCATCGCGATGATCAAGAACTCGGCGCTCGCGGGGGCCTTCGGGGTGGCGGGCGACCTGTTCCAGACCAGCGACGAGCTGACCTCGGCGCAGGGACTGCCCGCGATCCCGGTGTTCATCGGTGTCGCGGCCGGGTACCTGATCCTCACCGTGCCACTCGGGCTGCTGCTGGACCGCATCGAGCGGAGCCAGGCGGTGACGCGGTGAGCTCGCAGGTCCTCTACGACAGTCCCGGCCCGCGGACCCGCCGGTACACGCTGATCGGCAGCCTGGTGTTCGGCGCGCTCGCGCTGGCGGGGCTGTACGCGTTCGTGTACCGGCCGCTCGCCGCGAACAACCAATTCTCCGCGGATCTGTGGGGGCCGCTCGCCGATCCGTCGAACGAGAACTTCCCGCTCGTGTGGGACCGGATCCGCACCGGGTTCGCCAATACCCTCGCCGCCGCCACGCTGGCGATCGCCGCCTCGCTGATCGTCGGCACCGCGCTCGGCGTCCTCCGGTTCCGGCTGGCTGCCGTGGTCGCCGCGCCCCGGCCGCGCACCGCGAGCGCCCGGTGGTGGGCCGTCCGTACCGCGGTGTGGGTGCTCAACGTCGTGACCAGGGTGTTCGTCGAGTTCTTCCGCGGCCTGCCGGTCGTCCTGACGATCTTCTTCACGGCCCGGATCCTGCCCGAGTACGGCGTGGACCTGCCGACCCGGTACTTCCTCGTGATCGGCCTGGCCCTCTACAACAGCGTGATCATCGGCGAGATCCTGCGGTCCGGCATGGCGAACCTGCCGCGCGGGCAGCGGGAGGCCGCCGAGGCGATCGGCCTGTCCGGCACGCAGACGGTGCTGAGCATCCTGCTGCCGCAGGCGTTCCGCATCATGCTTCCCGCGCTGATCAGCCAGGTCGTGGTCGTCCTCAAGGACACCTCGCTCGGGTTCATCATCAGCTACGAGGAGGCTCTGCAGGTCGCCAGCCAGATCATCCAGGTACTGCACAACCCGATCCAGGTGTACGCGGTGATCGCGGCCATCTACATCGCGCTGAACTACGCCCTGAGCCGGCTCGCCACCTACGCGCAGCGGCGGATCGCGCGGGGCAGGAAATCGCCGCCAGGGGCCGTGGTGCCGGACGTGCTGGTCCCGTCGCGCCTCGGCGGGGCCGGCGAGGGCCCACTCTGACGATCCACTGTGGTGGGTTGTTGCCTGTGGTGCCCTGACGTGCATTTGTTGACAATGTTCACGGAGTCCGGTTTGGTCGCCCCTAGAGCGCCCACCCCACTGGTGCTCCAAGCCCGGTGCGACGGGTTTACCCCGGGATCCCCCACATCCTGACCGCATCACGTCCCGTATCTAGGAGAGCACTGTCATGACCCGCACAGCCCGATGGCTGGCCGCTGGCCTGGCCGCGGTGACCGCGACGGCCGGGATCGCGGCCGCGCTGGCCGTCATCCCCTCCGCCGGCGCCTCCACCCCCGCGGCCGCCGCCCCCGCACACCAGCTCACCGGCTACTGGCAGAACTTCGACAACGGCGCGAAGGACCTGCGGCTGCGCGACGTCGACAAGCAGTACGACATCGTTGTCGTCGCGTTCGCCGACGCCCTCGCCAGCCCCGCCGGAGCCGTCGGCTTCACCCTGGACCCGACGCTGTCGAGCAACCTCGGCGGCTACAGCACCGCCGACTTCAAGGCCGACATCAAGTCCCTGCACAGCCAGGGCCGCAAGGTCGTCCTCTCGGCCGGCGGCGAGAAGGGCAACGTCGCGATCACCAGTTCCGCGGCCGCCGGCAACTTCGCCAGCAGCGTCAGCGGGCTGATGAGCGACTACGGGTTCGACGGGATCGACATCGACCTGGAGAACGGGCTCAACGCCGACCTGCTCGGGAGCGCGATCAAGCAGATCGGCGCGACGGCCGGATCCGGCTTCGTGCTGACGATGGCCCCGCAGACGATCGACGTGCAGGGCTCGGGCGGCTCGTACATGCAGCTCATCACCAAGGTCCGCGACCTCGTCACCGTCGTTCACACGCAGTACTACAACTCCGGCGGCATGCTCGGCTGCGACGGCAAGGTCTACACACAGGGATCCGTCGACTTCATCACCGCGCAGGCGTGCATCCTGCTGGAGAGCGGTCTGCGGGCCGACCAGGTCTCGCTCGGCCTGCCCGCCTCCACCCGCGGCGCCGGCAGCGGCTACGTCTCCCCCGACGTCGTCAACAACGCGGTCGACTGCCTGACCCAGAAGAAGAACTGCGGATCCTTCACCCCGTCGAAGACCTACCCGGGCCTGTCCGGCGTGATGACGTGGTCGATCAACTGGGACGCGTCGAACAACTACGCGTTCGCGAACACGGTCCGCCCGCACCTGGCCTCGCTCCCCGGCGGTTCGGCCCCGGCTCCGGATCCGCAGCCGTCCCCCACCAAGCCCGCCCCGCAGCCCTCTCCCACGGCGGCCCCCGTGCCGTCGCCCGGCGGGTCCTGCAACGGCACGTCCGGCTGGTCCGCCGGCATCGCGTACACCGGCGGGATGAAGGTCGCCTACAGCGGCCACGTGTGGAGCGCCCGCTGGTGGACCCAGGGCGAGACGCCCACCACCGGCGGATCCGGCGTCTGGAAGGACGAAGGCGCCTGCTCCGGCGGCGGCAACCCGAACCCGGTGCCGTCCCCCACCAAGCCCGCGCCCCAGCCGTCGTCCCCGCAACCCTCGCCGACGGGCGGCGGCGGATCCTGCTCCGGCGCGCCGGCGTACTCGTCCGGAGCCGTGTACACGGGCGGGATGAAGGCGGCCTACAACGGCCACGTGTGGAGCGCCCGCTGGTGGACCCAGGGCGAGACGCCCACCGCCGGTGGATCCGGCGTCTGGAAGGACGAGGGCGCCTGCTGACGCTGACCGTCCGTCACTGTGACTGCGAACGCCCCGGCCGAGCTGGCCGGGGCGTTCCGCGTTCTCGCAGCTCAGCGGACGTGGCGGTGCTGGCTTCTGATCCGCCCCCGGGGTTGACTGACGGCGATGACGACCGATGTGATCCGCCGCCGCCAGCTGCTCGCCGGTGGTCTCGCCGCGGCCGTGCTCGTCGCCGCGGTCGTGGTGGTCGTGTTCGTGGTCCGGTCGCGGCACGGCGAGCCGCCCGCTCGCCACCTCACCGGGTACTGGCAGAACTACAGCTCCCGCCGCAGCGCCAACCTGCGGCTGTCCAGCGTGCCGGCCGAGTACGACGTGATCGCCGTGGCCTTCGCGGTTCCGGATCGATCCCACGCCGGCGGGATCGACTTCTCGGTCGACTCCGGGCTGTCGTCCGCGCTCGACGGGTACAGCGACGACGACCTCACCGCCGACATCGACGCGGTGCAGCGGGACGGCCGGAGGGTGCTGCTCTCGGTCGGCGGCGAGAGCGACGACGTCAAGATCAGCGACGCCACAAGGGCCGCGACGTTCGCCCGCAGTGCGGCCACTCTGCTGGACAGGTTCGGCTTCGACGGGATCGACATCGACCTCGAACACGGCATCTCGCCGGGTCCGCTCGCCTCCGCACTGCACCAGCTCGTCAAAGCCCGGCCCGGCACGCTGGTCACCCTCGCGCCACAGACCCTCGACGTGCAGCCCGGCGGGGACTACCTCGCCCTGATCGACCGGATCAAGGACATCCTCACCTCGGTGCACACGCAGTTCTACAACTCCGGATCCATGACCGGCTGCGACGGCGAGACCTACGTCGAGGGCGGACCCGACTTCGTCACCGCTCAGGTCTGCACGCTGCTCAAACACGTGCGCGCGGACCAGATCGCACTCGGCTTCCCCGCGTCGAAGGCCTCGGCGAGCAACGGGTACGTGCCACCGTCCGTCGTGACGGCCGCCGTGAACTGTCTCGTCCTGCTGCGCTCGTGCGGCAGGTACCGGCCAAAGAAGGCCGCGCCGGGCCTGTACGGCGTAATGACCTGGTCGGTCAACAACGACGCCGCCGGCCACTACGCCTTCGCCAAGCCGATCCGCCACACCCTCACCACCCTCCCCCCACCCTGACCCCGCGCCCGCCCCTCCCCGTCAGCGACGCGAACGGCAAACCCCACCTCGCGCCCCGCCCGTTGGGAAGTGCGTGCCACTACGCCGCCCAGAACCGCCACAACGGCACACACTTCGGCCGGGCGGAGGGCTCTGGCGGCGAGCTCCGAACACGGCCCGGCGGGGGCCTCGAACGGGCAAGTTCACTCTCACCGGAAGGCCGCACGCCGAGCGGCCCCAACTCCGAAGTGCGTGCCGGAATGCCGCCCAGGACCGGCACAGCGGCACGCACTTCGGTGGGGCGGTTTAGCGGGCGATTTCTGTGATGCGCGACTCGCGGACCACGGTGACGCGGATCTGGCCGGGGTAGGTGAGCTCGTCCTCGATCTGCTTGGCGACGTCGCGGGCGAGGACCTGGGCGGCCAGGTCGTCGACCGCCTCGGGCGCGACCATCACCCGGACCTCGCGCCCCGCCTGCATAGCGAACACCTTGTCGACGCCGGGCATGTTGCCGGCGATCTCCTCGATCCGCTCAAGGCGCTTGACGTAGCTTTCCAGGCTCTCGCGGCGCGCGCCGGGGCGTCCGCCCGAGCACGAGTCGGACGCCTGGGTCAGCACCGCCTCGATCGTCTGCGGGGCAACCTCGTTGTGGTGCGCCTCGATCGCGTGGACGACATCCTCGTGCTCGCCGTAGCGGCGGGCGAGATCCGCACCGATGATCGCGTGGCTGCCCTCGACCTCGTGGGTCAGCGCCTTGCCGATGTCGTGCAGGAACGCGCAGCGCTTAACCAGTGCGGGCTGCATCCGCAGTTCGGAGGCCATGAGCCCGGCGATGTGGGCCGTCTCGATGAGGTGTTTGAGCACGTTCTGGCCGTAGGAGGTTCGGTAGCGGAGCCGGCCGAGCAGCTCGATCAGTTCGGGGTGCATGTCGGTGATCCCGACCTGGACCAGCGCGTCCTCGCCGGCCCGCACGCAGAGCTGCTCGACCGCCACCTTGCTCTGCTCGTAGACCTCCTCGATCCGGTGCGGGTGGATCCGCCCGTCGAGCACCAGCTTCTCCAGGGTGAGCCGCCCGATCTCGCGGCGGACCGGGTCGAAGCACGAGAGCAGGACGGCCTCGGGGGTGTCGTCGATGATCAGGTTCACACCCGTCACCGACTCGTAGGCGCGGATGTTGCGGCCCTCGCGCCCGATGATCCGGCCCTTCATCTCGTCGCTCGGCAGGTGCAGGACGCTCACCACGCTCTCGGCGGTCTGCTCGCTCGCCACCCGCTGGATCGCGTCCACGACGATGTTGCGCGCCCGCAGCTCGCCGGTGCCCCGGGCGTCCGCCTCGATGTCCCGGATCAGGATCGCGGCCTCGCGCTTAGCCTGCGTCTCGATTGACTTCACCAGCTCGGCCTTGGCCGCGTCGGCGGACAGGCCGGCGATCCGCTCCAGTGCGGCGAGCTTCTCGTCCTCGGCGGTGACCAGCTCGGACTCCCTTTCGGCGAGCCGCTCCTCGGCCTCGGCGAGTTCCCGGTCGCGGTGCTCCAGGCGGCTCTGCTCGGTGTCGATCCGCTCCTCACGCTCGTTGAGCCGCTGCGCGCGCCGGTCGATCTCGGCCTGCTCGGATTTGACGGCCGCGGTCAGGCGGCTCGCCTCTCCCTCGGCGGCCCGGCGCGCGGCGGCGAGCGCGTCGGCGGCGTCCTCGCCGGACTTGCGGCGGGCCCGCTCGATCAGCTCGTCGGCCT
>JAOPVE010000391.1 GCA_025963185.1 Actinomycetes bacterium | reverse complement strand
GCGCGCCCCGGGGCTGGGCGGCCGGGCGGGGCCGGATCCGGGTACCGCGGCGGCCGTCGGTCTCGATGACCCCGCGCTGGCGCAGGGCCCGGTACGCGGCGGCGACCGTGTTGGCGGCGACCCCAAGGTCGTCGGCGAGCCGCCGGACCGGGGGCAGCAGAGCCCCGGGAGCCAGCCCGCCGTCGCGCACTCCGGACTCGACGCTGTCGGCAATGCCGCTCGCCGTGGACCCTTGGATCAGATATTGTCTCGCCACAAGCTCTATTTTGTAGCAGAACAACAGTCCGGAGGCAACCGTGGCGTACTCCCGCACCGCCGTGACCACCCCGCACCGGCTCGCCGAGCGGGCCAGCTACGACGCCGAGACCGTCCACGGGATCCTCGACGAGGCGCTCGTGTGCCACCTCGGCTTCACCGCCGGCGGCCGCCCCCAGGTGCTCCCCACCCTGCACGTGCGGATCGGCGAGACCCTCTACCTGCACGCCTCCACCGGCGGCGGGCCGCTGCTCGCCACCGGAGCCGAGGGCCTGCCCGTGTGCGTCACCGTCACGCTGGTCGACGGGATCGTCTTCGCCCGCTCGGCGTTCCACCACTCGGCGAACTACCGGTCCGTGGTCGCGCACGGGGTGGCGCGGCTGGTCACCGATCCGGACCGCAAGCGCGAGGTGCTGGCCGCGCTCGTCGAGCACGTGGCGGCGGGCCGGTCCGGGCAGTGCCGGGCGCCCTCGGCCAAGGAGCTCGCCGCGACCGCCGTCCTGGAACTGCCGCTCGCCGAGGTCTCGGCCAAGATCCGTACTGGGCAGGCCGCCGACGACGACGCCGACCTCGCGCTGGGGCACTGGGCGGGGGTGGTGCCGCTGCACACGGCCGCCGGTCCGGCGCAGCCCGCGCCCGGGGTGGACTTGCCCGCTCCGTCCACAGTGACCGGCTACCACCGCGGTCCGGATCGGCGTTCGCCCTGGCTGCGGGCCGTTCCGCTGCGCGGGTCCCACGTGCGCCTCGACGAACTCGCCGAGCACCACGCCCGGGACCTGTACGAGGCCGGCGCGGATCCCGAGGTCTGGCGCTGGCTCTCGGTCCGCCAGCCCCGCAGCCTCGCCGATATGACCGGGTTCGTCACCGCGATGACCGGATCGGCGGCCCGCGGCGAGCGGGTGTGCTGGGCCCAGGTCGACGTGGCCACCGGGCGGGCGATCGGCATGACGACCTACTACGAGGTGGACGAGAACTCCCGCCACCTCGGCATCGGCGGCACCTGGATCGCCCGCCCCTGGTGGCGGACCGCCGTCAACACCGAAGCCAAGCTGCTGCTGCTCACCAGGGCCTTCGAGGACCTGGGCGCGATCCGGGTCACCTGGCACACCGACGTGCGCAACGAGCGGTCCCAGGCGGCCATCGCCCGGCTCGGCGCGGTCCGCGAGGGGGTGCTGCGCAATCACAAGATCCGCCCGGACGGCTCGCTGCGGGACTCGGTTGTCTACTCCATGACCGCCGCCGAGTGGCCCGCCGCCCGCGCGCATCTCACCGCCCGGCTGTCGGTCACGGTCCGGTGACCGGCGGGCACGGTGGGGCTGGGCTGCCCTGGGCCGGGGCCGCTACGCTGGGCAGATGGCCGGCGACATCGACCAGGACGTACTGGACTTCGCGCACCGCATGTTCGACCTCGCCCGCGAGGGCGGCACCGCGGACCTCACCGCGTTCGTCGACGAGGGCGTGCCGGTCAACCTCACCAACGACAAGGGCGACTCGCTGCTGATCCTGGCCGCCTACCACGGGCACGCCGAGACCGTCCGCGCGCTGCTCGACCGGGGCGCGGACACCGGGCTGGTCAACGTCCGGGGGCAGACGGCACTGGGAGCGGCGGTGTTCCGCCAGTCCGCCGAGACCGTGACCGCGCTGCTCGACGCCGGAGCCGATCCGGGGGCAGGCGGCCCGTCCGCGACCGAGGTGGCCCACTTCTTCGCGCTGGTCGACATGGTTGCCCTGCTCGACCGCCGCCACCGCGCCTGACCGCCGCACCTTTCGCCGCACCTTCGCGAAGTGCGGTACTTCCCGCCGCCTATAGCCGGTCAGAGTTACCGCACTTCCAAGAAAGACATCCTGGCGACCGACGAGCAGTCCTCGCCGTACCTCGCGGCCTCCCCGTCGCAGGCGCGGGCCGGAGCTCCCGCAACCCCACCCTCCAACCTGGAGCGGCAGAGGGCTGTTGTGACCGGCGGGGCAGAACCGCTGTCGCGGTGATTGACAGCGTTCGTGGAACGCAGAGATGCTGGCGCCTTCCGTGACCAATCGGACACTCTGGGGCGCCATAGATGAAGCGCATCATCCATCCTGTCCTTCTCCTCGCCGGAGTGGCGCTGCTGACCGCGCCACTCGCACCCGCGGCGCAGGCCAAAGCACCACAAGCGAAAACGCCACAAGCGACGGCCAGCACCGACAGCGTGGAGGTCTACACCGGTGACCTGACGCCGGCCCAGCTCGGCAGCCTCCGCGCGCTGGGGCTCGACCAGGAGGACATCGCCACCTCGAAGTCCACCGTGCGCGGCCGGGTGCGCGCCGAGGTGCCGCTGACCGGGGCCCAGGCCAGCGCGCTGCGCCGTGGCGGGCTTCCGCTCGGCGTGAAGAAGGTGCGCGGCAAGCCCGCGTCCGCGGCCATGGCGGCGCAGGCCGCGGCCGGGTTCACCGTGTTCCGGTCCTACAGCGAGCCGGGCGGGATCAAGGACGAGCTGGTCCAGACCGCCGCGGACCACCCGGATCTCACCAAGCTCGAGACGATCGGCAAGACCGTCCAGGGCAAGGACATCGTCGCGATCAAGGTGACGAAGAACGCCCGCGCCGAGCACGACGGCGCGCGGCCGCCCGTGCTGTACTCCGCCGCACAGCACGCGCGCGAGTGGATCACCCCGGAGATGGACCGCCGGCTGCTGCACTACTACCTCGACCACTACGGCACGGATCCGTCGATCACCAAGATCGTGGACAGCACCGAACTGTGGTTCATCCCGGTGGCCAACCCCGACGGCTACGACTGGACCTTCACGCCGGGCCAGCGGATGTGGCGCAAGAACCTGCGCGACAACGACGGCGACGGCAAGATCACCGCGGCCGACGGCGTGGATCCGAACCGGAACTTCCAGTACCGGTGGGGCTACGACAACGAGGGATCCTCGCCGAACCCGTCCAGCGAGACCTACCGCGGCACGGGGCCGGCGTCCGAGCCCGAGACCCAGGCGCTCGACGGCCTGCTCAAGCGGGTCAAGCCGAAGTTCATGATCAACTACCACTCGGCCGCCCAGCTGCTGCTCTACGGCGCGGGCTGGCAGGTCGCCACGCCGACGCCCGACGACCTGGTCTACCAGGCGCTGGCCGGGGATCCGGCGCACTCGGCGGTGCCCGGGTACGAGCCCGAGATCTCCGCGCAGCTCTACACGACCAACGGCGACGCGGACGGGCAGGCGCACGTCAACCGGGGCACCCTGACCTTCACCCCCGAGATGTCCACCTGCGAGACGGCGGCGAACTCCGACCCGAACGACTCCGTGGACCCGGCCGACTGCACCAGCGTCTTCGCGTTCCCGGACGACGAGAAGCTGATCCAGGCCGAGTTCACCAAGAACATCCCGTTCGCGCTGTCGGTGGCGAAGTCGGCGCAGCGGCCCGACGATCCGGTGTCGTCGCTCGGGCTGAAGGCGCCGGACTTCCAGATCGATCCGTTCACCGTCTCCTACGGCGATCCGCAGCCGGTGGCCGTGTGGGCCAGGCGGGCGATCCAGGGCCTGAAGATGCACTACCGGATCAACTCCGGAGCCGACCGGGTGGCGGCGGTCCGCGAGTGGGCCGGCGGCCAGCGGTACGGCGCCGACCAGGACAAGTACTACGCCGAGTTCCGGGGCGAGGTGCATGGGGCGCACGTCGGCGACCACGTCGAGGTCTGGTTCGCCGGCAAGAAACCCGGCAGCGGACCCACCGCGAGCAAGCACTTCACCTACCGGCTGGCCAAGGATTCCTCGGCCAAGGTGCTCGTGCTGGCCAACGAGGACTACACCGGGGTCAATCCCACGTACCCGGCGGGCACGCACGCGCCGAAGTACGCCAAGACCTACCAGGACGCGCTCAAGGCCGCCGGGCACGGCTCGGAGGTCTGGGACGTCGACAAGCAGGGTGTGCCGCACGACCTGGGCGTGCTCTCGCACTTCAAGGCCGTCGTCTGGTACCTCGGGGACAACCGGCTGACCCAGGATCCGGCGGACGAACAGGTGCCGACCCCGACCGGGCCGCTCACCGACGCCGCGGTCGCCGAGCGGCAGCAGTACCTGACGATGGCGGTCCGGGACTACCTCAACGAGGGCGGCCGGCTGCTGCACACGGGCGAGACCAGCGCCTACTACGGATCGCTCGGCACCACCGTGGGCGGCATCTACTACGGCCTGGACGGGGCGCCCGCCAAGCCGTGCGCGATCACCAGCGACTACTTCAGCGACTGCCTGCTGCTGGCCGACGACTTCAGCCAGTACTACCTCGGCGCGGACAGCCGGGTGTCGCTGGCGAACCCGGCGACCGTGGTGGGCAGCGACAAGCCGCTGCGCGGGATCGCGGGGCCGTTCGGCGGCGCGCCGTCGAACCCGCTGAACGAGGCGGGCGCGTTCAGCGTCACCAGCGACGTGCTCCCGGTGAAGGACTTCCCGCAGTTCCGCAGCTGGGCCTCCAGCGACTACACCGGCGTGGTCGGGCCGTACGAGCCGGTCGAGGGATCGTGGTTCGCCGCGGCCTCCCACCGGGACGACTCGTGGTTCCGCCTGAGCCGGACCGTCGACCTGACGGCCCAGCAGCGGGCCGAGCTCTCCTTCGCGCTGTCGTATGACACCGAGTCCGGTTACGACAACGTGATCGTCGAGGCGCACACCGCCGGACAGGACGACTGGACGACGCTGGCCGAGAAGGGCGGGGCGACGAGCGAGACGGTCCCGGCCGAGTGTGAGGCCGGCTTCCTCATCGCCGAGCACCCGTTCCTCACCCATTACCTCACCGCCGGCAACCCGTGCCGGGCCACCGGATCCTCGGGCGCCTGGCACAGCTTCACCGGATCCTCGAACGGCTGGAAGCAGGTGGCCTTCGATCTGTCGGCGTACGCGGGCAAGAAGGTGGAGGTGTCGATCAGCTACGTCACCGATCCCGGCGGCGGCGGCACGGGCGTCTTCGTGGACCGGACCTCCCTCACGACCCCGTCCGGCCCGCTCGACACCGAGGGCTTCGAGACCTCGCTGGGACCGTGGTCGGCGGCCCCCGCGCCCGAGGGCAGCCCCGCGGGCGGCGGCTCGTTCGCGCGCTCGCAGGCGATCGTCGACCTGGCATCGTCGGTGAGCACCCCGCACACCGTGCTGCTCGGGTTCGGCGTGGAGCAACTGGCCCGCAAGTCCGACCGGGTGGCGCTGCTCAAGCAGACGGTCGGTTACCTGCTGAGGTAGGCGCACGGCGATGGGCGGCCGGGCCGGGGACTCGAAGGTCCCCGGCCCGGCCTTTCCCATTCCGGTTGCTGTCGAGTTGCCATGGCGGATAGGACAGCGAAAAGACTCAAGTGCCGCGGCAACCGAACGGGAACCATTCGTGAACTTTTACTGAGACTTTCGGCCAGCACAGTTCTACCCATGACGCACACACCCAGCACCCAGACCGCCCACCGTTTCGGCATCGCGGCCATCACCCGAATGGCTTTCGTGGCCGGCGCCGCCATTCTCGCCGCTGTGGTCACCGCGCCCACGTCCGCCAATGCGGCGATTGCCAGCAGCACGCTGTTCAGCCTGAAGAACCCGAACATCACCGAGTCCAGCGGAATCGTCGCCGCGGGCGGCATCTACTTCACCCACAACGACGGTCCGGTGAACCAGTTCTTCGCCGTCGACCGGCTCGGCCACACCCTGGCGATCTACAACACGCCTGGCATCCCGAGGACCGGCGACTGGGAGGACGTGGCCGCCGGAACCGACGGCGCCGGCCACCCCGCCCTGTTCTTCGGCTCGATCGGCGACAACAGCCGCAACCGCGCGGAGATCGCCGTGATCCGCGTGAACCGCCCCGTGGTGAACGTGGCCAAGACCGGTGTCGTGGCGAACGCGACCGGGATCACCCGCTACCGCTTCGCCTACCCGGACGGGCCGAAGGACGCCGAGAGCCTGGCCGTGCAGCCCGGCACCAACCGGATCTTCATCGTCTCGAAGGCGGCCGGCGGCGGCGTGTACGAGGCCCCCGCGAACCCGTCGGCGACCGCGCTGAACAAGCTCGTGAAGATCGGCACCGTGACCGTGACCGGCGCGACCGCCGCCGACTTCTCGCCCGACGGCAAGAAGTTCGTCGTCCGCCAGTACAAGAACGCCGCCATCTACCGGGTCGCGAACAACAACCTCGCGGCCGCGATCAAGACCACTCCGGTGGCCTTCGCGATGC
>JAOPVE010000386.1 GCA_025963185.1 Actinomycetes bacterium | reverse complement strand
CGAACCCGTCCGCGGCCGTCCTCGGCGCGTTCGGCACCCCGAGCGTCGCCGAGGCCGCCGCGCTGTACGGCGGCCGCGGCGAGCTGATCGTCCCGAAGCTGACCTCGCCGATGGCCGCGGTCGCCGTGGCCCGCCACCCGAGCCACGACCTGCGCCACCATGGCGACCGCGAGGCCACGGCGGGCCTGGTGGATCTCGCGGTGAACGTCCGCGCCGGGGCCCGGCCCGCCTGGCTGACCGCCCGCGTGCAGGACTCACTCGGCGAGCTGGAGTCCTATCCGGACGGGCGGGTGGCGCGCGAGGCGATCGCCGCGCGGCACGGCCGGGATCCGGGGGAGGTGCTGCTCACGGCGGGTGCGGCGGAGGCGTTCGTGCTGCTCGCGCGGGTCCTCGATCCGCGCAGAGCCGTCGTCGTGCACCCGCAGTTCACCGAGCCGGAGGCGGCCCTGCGCGCGGCGGGGCACAAGGTCGAGCGGGTCGTCCTGCGGGAACGCGACGGGTTTCGGCTCGACCCCGCGCTGATCCCCGCCACCGCAGACCTCGTGATGATCGGCAACCCGACGAACCCGACCTCCGTCCTGCACCCGTCGGCGCGCGTGGCCGAGCTTGCCCGCGCGGGCCGCACCCTCGTGGTCGACGAGGCGTTCGCTGACACGGTGCCCGGGGAGTCCGGATCCCTCTCGAGCCGCCGTGACCTGCCCGGCCTCGTGGTGGTCCGCAGCCTGACCAAGACGTGGGGCCTCGCCGGGCTCCGGATCGGCTACGTGCTCGCCGATCCACGGCTGATCGCCGAGCTGGCAGAAGCCCAGCCGCTCTGGCCGGTATCGGCGCCGGCCCTCGCGGCGGCCGAGGCGTGCGCGTCACCGCTGGCCGTGGCGACGGCGGATGAGTTCGCGACCGCCCTCGCAGACGACCGCGGGCACCTCCTCAAGCTGCTCGGGACCCTCGACGGCGTCACGGTCGCCGGTCTGCCCAGCTCGTCGTTCGTGCTGGTCAAGGTCACCGACGGCCGCACCGTGCGCGACCGGCTCCGCGCCAGCGGGTACGCGGTCCGGCGCGGCGACACCTTCCCCGGGCTCGGGCCGGACTGGCTGCGGGTGGCGGTCCGTGACCGCGACACGAGCACGGCGTTCACGGCGGCACTCGCCAGGGCCCTCGCACCTGCCGCTGGTATCACCAGCGATGATGATGAGCAACCGAAGGGATCCCGATGAGCCTGCTCGACGAGACGATCGCCACGATCGCCCCCGCCCACGAGGGTGCGATCGCCGACGCCAGGGCCAGGCAGGCTCGCATGACCAAGCCTGCCGGATCGCTCGGGGTGCTCGAAGACGTGTCGGTCCAGCTCGCGGGGCTGGCGGGAGAGTGCCCGCCGCCGATGCCCGAGCCCGCCGCCCTCGCGATCTTCGCCGCCGACCACGGGGTCCATGCGCAGGGCGTCACGCCGTGGCCGCAGGAGGTCACCGCGCAGATGGTCGCGAATTTCCTCGCGGGCGGGGCCGTGGTCAACGCGTTCGCGGCCCAGTCCGGGGCGGACGTCGTGGTGGTCGACGTCGGCGTCGCGGCCGAACTCGACGAGGTACCCGGGCTGCTGGTGCGCAAGGTCCGGTCCGGCACGGCCGACATGGCGACCGGACCGGCGATGTCCCAGGGCGACGCGATCCAGGCGGTCGAGACCGGCATCGAGGTCGCGCGGGAACTCGTGGAGTCCGGCCACCGGGTGCTGCTCACGGGCGACATGGGGATCGCGAACACGACCGCCTCGGCCGCCCTGATCTGCGCGTTCACCGGTGCGGATCCGGCGGACGCGACCGGCGTCGGCACCGGGATCGACCCGGCCACGCACGCACGCAAGGTCGAGGTGGTCCGCCGCGCCCTGGACCCGCACCGGCCCGACGCCGGCGACGCGATCGGCACCCTCGCCACGGTCGGTGGCCTTGAGCACGCGGCGCTCGCGGGATTCGTACTCGGGGCCGCGGCGCTGCGCGTCCCGGTGGTGCTCGACGGGGTGATCGCCGGAGCAGCCGCGCTCGTCGCGCAGGCCCTCGCGCCGGACTGTGTCGCCGCGTGCGTCGCGGGGCACCGGTCCAGCGAGCCCGGCCACGCGATCGCCCTCGAACACCTCGGCCTGACCCCGCTGGTCGACCTCAAGTTGCGGCTCGGCGAGGGCACGGGCGCGGCGCTGGCCCTCCCGCTCGTGCAGAGCGCGGTCCGGGCGCTGCGCGAGGTCGCCACCTTCGACTCGGCCGGTGTGACGGAGAAAGCGTGAGCGACCCGTACCTGCTCGGCCTGCGGCTCGGCGGCCGCCGGGTGCTCGTCGCCGGCGGTGGCACGGTCGCGCAGCGCCGCGTCCCCAGTCTGCTCGGCGCCGGGGCGGACGTACTGCTCGTCTCCCCGGCGATCACCCCGATGCTGCAGGGGCTCGTCACAGCGGGCCGGCTTCGCTGGGAGGAGCGCGGCTATGACCCCGCTGACCTGGACGGATGCTGGCTTGCCCTCGCCGCGACCGACGTACCCGAGGTGAACGCCGCAATCGCCACGGACGCCGACGCCGCCCGAGTCTGGTGCGTCCGCGCGGACGACGCGGAGGCGTCCCCGGCGTGGACTCCGGCGGTGGGGCGCCACGACGGCGTGACGATCGGGGTGCTCGGCGGGCGGGATCCGCGGCGGGCGGCCACGGTCCGGGACGGTGCCGTCGAGGCCCTCGCCGACGGCCGGCTGGAGTCGCCGCGGTTTCGCGAGGGGCCGTCGCCGATCCCGGGAGTTGCGCTGGTGGGGGCCGGTCCTGGGGATCCGGAGCTCATCACCGTGCGGGGCCGGCGGCTCCTCGCGCGCGCCGATGTCGTGGTGGCCGACCGGCTGATCCCGCACGAATTGCTCGGCGAACTCGCTCCCGATGTGAAGGTGATCGACGCCTCGAAGATCCCTTATGGGCGGTTCATGGCCCAGGAGGCGATCAACGCCACGCTCGTCGAGCACGCGCTCGAGGGCAAGTTCGTCGTGCGGCTCAAGGGCGGGGATCCGTTCGTGTTCGGCCGCGGAGGCGAGGAACTGGCCGCGTGCGCCGCGGCGGGTGTGCCCGTCGAGGTGGTCCCGGGGGTGACGTCGGCCGTCGCGGTGCCCGGGCGGGCGGGCATCCCGGTCACCCAGCGCGGAATCACGCACGAGTTCGTCGTGGTGTCCGGGCACGTTGCGCCGGGGGATCCACGGTCGCTTGTGGACTGGTCCGCGATCGCCCGGCTGCGCGGCACGATCGTCCTGCTGATGGCCGTCGAGCGGCTGGCGGAGATCACCGCGGCCCTGGTGGCGGGGGGCCGTGATCCGGACATTCCGGCCGCGATCATCCAGGAGGGCACCACCGCGGCGCAGCGGCAGCTCACCGCGACCCTCGGCACGATCGCCGCCGACACCCGCGAGGCGGGCATCACGCACCCGGCGATCGTGATCATCGGCGACGTGGTGTCGATCGCACCTCAGCTGGGGCCCGTGTGAGAACCCAGCTGACCGGGGGTGGGCTCGCCCGCCGTGTCCCGGCCACGCGACGCTGGCGAGCATGCCCGCGCTCGACGACGTCGCCCTGACGACCTGCGGAGCGCACCCTCCACCCGCGAGCCCTCCCCGCCGCGCCACCAGCCCCGCTGACGGCTCACGGACAGGCTCCGAAACTTTTCTGCGGATCGCCGGCCAGCCCAGCAGCGCCCGCGCCTCGGGACCGCGCACCCCGGAACGCGGGCACCTCACGAACGCGGGCACCTCAGAAGTGCGGCACCTCAGGAGCCCGCACGCTCAGGAATCCGGCCTGCTCAGGATCCGGCGCCGTCAGCAACCCGGCACTTCAGGAACGACAGCACCGTCAGGAACGACAGCACCCTCAGGAACGACAGCACCGTGATTTCCCGAAGTGCCCGCGACGAGCCCGCGCGAAGAGCCCGCGCAGACT
>JAOPVE010000374.1 GCA_025963185.1 Actinomycetes bacterium | reverse complement strand
CTCGCGGATCATGGACCGGCTCGGCCGCCGCCCCGGGCTCGCGGCCGCGTACTGCGCGGCCGTCGCGGGAGCCGTGCTCGTCGTCGTCGCGGGCACCGTGCACTCGTTCGGCCTCGCGCTCGCCGGGTTGTTCCTCTTCGGCGCCGGCACGACCGCGAACCTCCAGGCCCGCTACGCCGCCGCGGACCTCGCCCTGCCCGAGCGCCGGGCCACCGCGCTCTCGACCGTCGTCTGGGCCACCACGGCCGGGGCAGTCGCCGGGCCCAACCTCGCCGGCCCGGCCGGGGATCTCGCGGCCCGGCACGGGATCCCCGCGCTGGCCGGCCCGTTCGCGGTGTCCGCGGTGATGTTCGGCCTCGCCGGGCTGATCACCGTCGTGTTCCTGCGCCCCGATCCGCTGCTGCTGGCCCGGTCGGTGCTCGACGGCGGTCTTTCGGTGGTTCGGCCGCGCGCCTCGGTCCGGTCGGCGCTGGGGGTGATCCGGTCCTCGCCGGGTGCGCTGCTCGGGCTCGGCGCGGTCGCGGCGGGTCAGTCCGTCATGGTGGGGATCATGTCGATGACCCCGGTCCACATGCAGCACGGCGGCGCGCCGCTGCGGATCGTCGGGTTCGTGATCAGCGTCCACGTCGCCGGCATGTACGCGCTGTCCCCGGTCGCGGGCTGGCTCTCGGATCGCTACGGCCGCCGCCCGGTGATCCTCGCGGGCGCGTTGCTGCAGCTCGCCGCGTGCGCCGTCGCCGGGACCGCCGGAGAGGACCCCATCCAGCTCGGGGCCGCGCTCACGCTGCTCGGGCTCGGCTGGTCCGCGACGCTGGTCGCCGGGTCGACCCTGCTCGGCGAGTCCGTGCCGGTGGCTGACCGGCCGTCCGTGCAGGGCACCGCCGACTTCGTCATGGGACTGGCCGGTGCGTGCGCGGCCCTGCTCGCCGGGGTCGTCATCGGCGCGGGCAGCTACGCGCTGCTCAGCATCCTCGGGGCGATCGCCGTGCTGCCGCTGCTCGCGGCGGCCGCCCGCCGCCCGGCGCCCGCCGGCGCGACCGGCTAACCTTCCGCTGGTGAGACTGACGGAGTTCTGGCGCCGCATGGACGCGCGCTTCGGCGCGACCTACTCCCGGTCGATCGCCGCCGACCAGGTGCTGCCCCAGCTCGGCGGCCGGACGGTGAACGAGGCGCTCACCAGGGGCCACGACGTCAAGGCGGTGTGGATCGCGGTCTGCGAGGCCTTCGAGGTCCCCCAGCGCCTCCGCTGACGGCAGGAGGCTGGGCCCGCCGACGGTCCTGTTAGCGGTTATGGCCCGCCGCCTCCGGCGTGCCGTGCCATGAACCGCTAACAGACCACCGGGGCTCGGTGTCCCGCCCCCGGGCGTCAGATGAAGATCGACAGGGTGCCCGCTACGGCGAAGCCGGTGATCGACAGGATCGTTTCGAGGACCGTCCAGGTCTTGAGGGTGTCCTTCACGGGCATGTTGAAGTAGCGCGAGACGATCCAGAAGCCGCCGTCGTTGACGTGTGAGGCGATGATCGAGCCGGCCGAGATGGCGATCGCGATCAGGGCCAGGTGCGGCTGCGAGAAGCCGCTGTGCTCCAGCAGCGGGCCGACGATCCCGCCGGTGGTGACGATCGCGACCGTCGCGGATCCCTGGGCCAGCCGCAGTCCGCAGCTGATGAGGTACGACAGGACGATCACCGGCAGCCCGGCGGACGACAGCGTGCCCGCGAGTGCCTTCCCGACGCCGGTCGCCGAGATCACGGCACCGAAGAACGCACCGGCGCCGACGACGAGCAGGATCATCCCGACGGGCCGCAGCGACCGGCTCGCGAGCTCCGAGAGGTGCCGCGCCGGGATCCCGCGCCGCGTGCCCAGCAGCCACAGCGCGAGTATTACGGCGATCGTCAGCGCCACCACGGGGGTGCCCAGGAACGTCAGGATCGGCAGCGCGGGGCTGTTCTCCAGCCACACGGATCCGAACGTGGCCAGCAGGATCAGCACGAGCGGCACGGCGATGATCAGCCCGACCAGGGCGAGCCGGGGCGGGGGACGGTCCGCGGCCGGGGGCTCGCCGTCCGGGGCGGTGGCGACCGCCGTGCCACCACCGCCGGCCACCGGGGACACCGGCTCCGTTCCGGCGGTGCCGCCCGCGGCCGTCCGCACCGTGGCGGGCCCCCGCCCGCCGGCCGGCGCCGACTCCTCCGCCGTGACGAACTCCTCGGGGACCTCGACGATCACGCGCTGGCCGATCCAGCTGCCCCAGGCGACACCGGCGACCAGGAACGCGGGCAGGCCGCAGGCGAGCCCCATGACGATCAGCCAGCCGAGCTGGACGTGCAGCAGCCCCGCGACCGCGACCGGGCCGGGGTGGGGCGGCAGGAACGCGTGGGTCATCGACAGCCCGGCGAGCAGCGGCAGCGCGTAGAGGACCAGCGACCGCCCGCCGCGCCGGGCCGCGATGTAGACCAGCGGGGCGAGCACGAAGATGCCGATGTCGAAGAAGACGGGGATCCCGAAGATGAGTCCCGACAGGCCCATCGCCAGCGGGGCGCCGCGCTCGCCGAACGCGGTCAGCAGGCGCCCGGTGAGCACGTCCGCGCCGCCGGAGGCTTCGAGGATCGCGCCGAGGATCGTGCCCAGGCCGATGATCGGCGCGATGTGCCCGAGGATCGATCCGAAGCCGGTTTCCAGTAGCGAGGTTTTGCTCACCAGCGCGGTCCCGACGATGGTCTTGACGCTGAGCCCGGCCGCGAGGGCCAGCCCGAGCGCGGCGATCAGCAGCGCGATGAACGGTTCGAGCCGTACCCGGATGATGAGGAACAGCAGCACGGCGATCGCCAGTGCACAGAGCACCAGCAAGCCGGGGGTCGAGTGCTGGAGCCAGTGCATGGTCGCTACCTCCTAGAACGTTCCGTCGGCGGTGTGGCGCAGGGAGCGCCCGGGGAGCGCGCCGGTGGGGGTGCCGTCGGCGACGACAGCGGTGCCGCCGACGAAGACGTAGGGGATCCCGTCGGGGCGGCGCCTGGGCTCGGCGAACGTGGCCGTGTCGCGCACGGCCACCGGATCGAAAAGCACCAGGTCAGCGTGATACCCCGTGCGGACGAGTCCACGCCTGGCCAGCCGCAGCCGCCGGGCGGGACGCCCGGTCAGGTGCGCGACGCACTCGGGCAGCGTGAGCACACCGAGTTCGCGCACGTACCGGGCCAGGTAGCGGGGGAACGTTCCCCACGCGCGGGGATGCGGCTTCGCGCCGGTCAGCAGCCCGTCGCTGCCGCCGGTGTGCGCGTGGTGGGCCATGATCGCCCGGACGTTCTCCTCGTGACCCACGTGCTGCAGGATCGCCGTGCCGAGCCGGTCGGCGAGCAACTGGTCCCGGTACACCGCGAACGGGCTCCGGCGCTCGGCCTCGGCGATCGCCGCGATCGTCAGCCCCACCCGCCCGGACAGCGCCGGATCCCGCACCCCGGCCACCTGGATCGTCTCCCACTCGACGGGCACGCCGTGGCACCCGTCGGATCCCTCGCTCTCCAGCGAGTGCCGGATCCGCTCGGCGGCGTCGTCGTCGGCGAGCCGGGCCAGGATCGCGTCTGGCCCGCCCGCCGAGGCCCAGCTCGGCAGCAGGGCGGCGAGCGTGGTCGATCCGGGCAGGTAGGGGTAGCTGTCCAGGGTGATATCGCAGCCGTGCGCGATGGCGTCGTCGAGCAGGGCGAGTAGTTCGGGGGCGCGCCCGGCGTTGACCGCGAAGTTCATGGTGGCGTGCGCGAGGTGCAGCGGGCAGCCGGACTCCTGCGAGACGCCCACCATTTCCGCGTACGCCGCGAGTGCCCCGGCCCCGTAGGAGCGGTGGTGCGGGGAGTAGTAGCCGCCGAGCGCGGCCACGATCCGGCACAGCTCGGTCAGCTCGGCCGTGTTCGCGTACATGCCGGGGGAGTAGGTCAGCCCGCTGGACATGCCGACGGCCCCCTCGGCCATCGCCTCGGCGACGAGCTGGCTCTGCCGGGCGAGCTCGTCCGCGGTGGCCGGGCGGTCGTCCCAGCCCATGGCCAGCATCCGGACGCTGCCCTGCGGCACCAGGTAGCAGGCGTTGACGGCGATGCCCTCGTCGAGCCGGTCCAGGTACTGGCCCACCGAGCGCCAGTTCCAGTCGAATCCGTCCGGATCGCCGTTCCAGCCCGCGATCTGCTGCCGGATCTGGGCCAGCGTCTCGTCGTTCACCGGCGCGTACGACAGCCCGTCCTGGCCGATGACCTCGCAGGTCACGCCCTGGGTGACCTTGGCCTCGTGCGCGGGCTCGGTGAGCAGCGCGAGGTCGGAGTGGGCGTGCATGTCGACGAATCCGGGGGCGAGCACCAGCCCGGTCGCCTCGATCGTGCGTTCGCCGGTGAGGTGCGGGCCGATCTCGGCGATCCGGCCGTTCTCGATCGCCACGTCCGCGACGAACAGCGGATCGCCGGTGCCGTCCGCGACGTGCGCACCGCGGATCACGAGCGCGGCCATCAGAAGAACGTCCGGATCAGTCCCGTGACGACGGGATCGGCCGCGTCCACGTCGTCGATCACGGGGATGAGCTGCCACTTGTCCAGCGCGGTGCAGGGGTGGGAGAGGCCGAGCCGCACGACGTCCCCGATCGCGAGCGGGGCATCGGCGGGCAGGCGCAGGAACGCGTGCTGGTCGTTGAGCGCCGTGACCTCGGCTCCGGGCAGGCCGTGCGGAACCGGCAGGCCCTCGTCGAACGGCAGGTCCCGCTTGCCCACGTCCAGCAGCGCGAGGCCGGGCTCCGGGCGGGAGACGACCCGTCCCCAGCCGTGCATGGCCGAGCGCAGCGGATCGCGTCCTGCCCCCCGCACGAAGGGCGAGATCCCCCGGTAGAACCCGTCGTCGTGGATCACGTATGCCCCCGCCCGGATCACCACGTCCGCGCCGGGTAGCCCGCCGAGGACCGCGGCGACCTGGTCGAAGTACGCGCTGCCCCCGGCCGTGACGACGGGACGCTCGGTCTCGTAGTCCAGCGCCCCGTGCAGCTCGGCCATCGACTCCAGGTAGCGCTCCACCGTGGACAGCGCGGCCGGCGAGCTGTCGTGCGCGAGCGCGCCCTCGTACCCGGCGAGCCCGGCCAGGCGCAGGGTCGGGGCCCGCCGGATCGCCTCGGCGACCGCCTTCACCTCGGCCCCGGACCGCGCCCCGGTGCGCCCGCCCGGTGCGCCGAGCTCGGCCAGGACGTGCACGGGGCGCTCGCAGCCGCGCAGCGCCGAGTCCATCAGGGCCACGGTGTCCGGCGAGTCGGCCCAGCACAGGAACTCGAACTCCGGATCGGCGGCCAGCTCCCCGGCGATCCACCGCAGCGCCTGTGCTTCTGCGAGCGCGTTCGCCAGCAGTACCCGCCGGACCCCGAACGCCCGCGCGACCCGGACCTGCGGCGCGTTCGCCAGCGTGATGCCCCAGGCACCCGCGCGGAGCTGGCGCTGCCAGAGCTGCGGGGCCATCGTCGTCTTGCCGTGCGGGGCGAGCAGGACCCCGGAGTCCGCGGTCCAGGAGGCCATCGCGGCGATGTTGTGGTCCAGCGCGCGTGCATCAAGCGTCAGCAGCGGGGTACCCAGTTCCGAGAGCGGATGCCGGGCGGCCGCGAACTCGGATGCGGTGCCCGAGAACCCCGCGGGGATCGCCTTGAACCGCCACCCGATCGGCTCGTCGCCGAGTGCGGCGAGGGCATCCAGGTCCACCAGGGCCTCCGGCCTCGAATGTTGCGCAGGATGCAACACGCGTTGCACCAGTCGTTTGACCGGTTGTAGCATCCCCGCGGAACGTCGGCAACGTCAGTGAACGCCGGGGGCGGTAGCGGGAGGGGGAGCGCAGCGGTGAGCCAGAGCCTCGCCCGCGGTCTGCGCCTGCTCGGCGAGCTCGGTGACGGTCCCCGCTCGCTCGACCAGCTCGCC
>JAOPVE010000344.1 GCA_025963185.1 Actinomycetes bacterium | reverse complement strand
ATGCATGCGGAGGGACGAAGTCCGATGTCGAATCCAACTCCGACCAGCCCGGCGACTCGGGAGGCGGCGATTCTGGTCGGTGGGTCCGACGGGATGTCCACGCCCCGGGCGTGTCCACCGGCATCGGGACTGCGGCGGGAGCGGCTACTGGAGCGGCTGCGGACGCCCGCTCGACTGAGGCTCGTAGTGGCTCCCGCGGGCTGCGGCAAGACGACCCTGCTTTCGCAGTGCAGCGACAGAGCCTCGAGCCCCGTCGTCTGGCACCGGACTGACCGCTTGGACGCCGATCCTGCTCACTTCACCGCCAAGCTCGCCCGCGGTCTGGCCGACGGCGGCGCGCTGCCGGACGCGGCGGAGGTGGGCACCGCACAAGACAGCTTCGACCGGTTCCTCGACACGGTCAGGGCAGCGGGACCTGGTCCGGTCATGCTGGTACTCGACGACGCCCACCTACTGATCGGCTCGCCCACCGAGCGCTGCATCGAGATGTTGCTCTGCCACGTCCCTGGCATCTCGGTCATCCTCGCCTCGCGCCGCACACTGCACCTGAACCTGTGCCGGATGGAGATCACCCCGATCACCGTCGTGACAGCCGACGATCTTCGGTTCCGATCGTGGGAGGTGGAGGCGCTCTTCCGGGACGTCTACCGCGAGCCGCTGCCGCCCGACGACATCGCCGCGCTGACTCGCCGCACCGAAGGCTGGGCGGCCTGCCTGCAGCTGTTCCATCTGTCCACCCAGTGCCGCCCGCTGGGTGAGCGGCGCCGGGCGCTGCGCGCGCTGGCCGGCGGGCCCCGGTTCGTCCGCACCTACCTAGTCCGGACGGTACTTGAGGAGCTTCCCCAACGGTTGCGCATTTTTCTCACCAGGACCTGCGTGTTCGAGCTGCTCACCGCCCAGCGCTGCGATCGCCTGCTCGACGCGGCCGACTCCCAACAGCGACTCGAGGAGCTGGAGGCCCTCGGAGCATTGACCACCTCGACTGACGGCGGGCAAACGTTTCGATACCACGAGGTCCTGCGACGCCACCTGGAGGGTGCGCTCCTCGAGGAGCTCGGCGCGAACACCACCCGGTCGTGGTACTCCAGGGCGGCGTCGCTGCTCGAGGAGTGCGGTGCGCTCGGCGAGGCTGTCCGCGCTCACCTGCGGGCGGAACGCTGGGACGAGGCCACCAGGTTGCTGCGCGACGAGGGGGCACGGGTGATCGCGGCCGAGCCGAGCACGGTGTGGCACGACCTCGTGCCACAGCAGATGGTCGACGAGGATCCCTGGCTGAGCATGGCCGTCGCCAGGCGGCTTGTCGCGGAGGGGCGGCTGCGCGAGGCAGCCCGGCGTTACCAGCACGCCGAGGCCCTGTTCCCCGATCCGGCGGATCGGCAGCGGGCTGCCTGGGACCGCCGGCTGGTCGAACTGTGGACGGACGGGCGCGCGCAGCCTCAGCTGCACTGGTTGGACCGGCTGCGCACCGCGGTGCACCGTCGTCCCGGCTCGATCCACACCGGGCAGACGGCGGGCGATCAGCTGTGTGCCGCGGTCGCATCGCTGCTCACCGGCAACGTCCGCGCGGCGGAGCGCACGTTGCGGGAGCTTGTCGACGACCCCGACCCAGACAGCGACACCGATGGCATGCTCGGCCTCGCGACCCGACTCGTGCAGGCGATCATCGACCTGGCGTCCGGTGTGGCGGATGACGGGTCAGCCGAGCGGCTGGCCACCGACGCGGAGCGCAGCGCGGTGATGTGGTTAGCCCGTCAGGCCAGGGTGCTCTGCGGGCTGCGGGTCGACGATGGTGGGGAGATCCAGCGGGTAGTGACCGAGTGCGACAGTGCGGGAGACGCGTGGGGCGAGCTACTCGCCCGCGCTGCCCAGGCGCTGCGCCAACTTCTCGCTGGGGAGCCCGCCCGGGCGGCCTGGTGTGACGTGGCCGCGCGCTGCCGATCACTCGACGCAGGGAGCATCGAGGCGTGGTCGTTGGCCTTCGCCGCCCTCGCCGCCGCGGGGCAAGGCGAACCGGACGCCGCCTCTATGGCTCACCTGGCCGAGTCATTCAGCCGGACGGCAGGTGTGTGGGGCGCCCAGTCGTTGACCGCGCTCGTCCTCGCCGTCACCGACCCAGAGTCCGACGTTGGGCACCTCCGGCAGGCCCGTTCCCTGGCCGAGACACATGGGGTGCCCTGGCCGGACGCGCTGGCCGAACAGCTGCTCGACTCGGCACAAGCTGCCGCGAAGCCGGTAGTGGCCCTAGTGGCGGCGCCCGTGGTGCGGCTGCGATGCCTCGGCGGGTTCACGTTCGAGGTTGCCGGCTCTGCCCTGGACTGGGCAGCGGTCCGGCCGCGGGCGGCGACGATGCTGAGACTTCTCGCCATCCACCTGCCCCGGCCGGTCCACCGCGAGTTGCTGTTGCAGCTTTGGCCGGATCTGTCGGCTGACCGGGCAGTGCGCAGCATGCAGGTCGCGGTGTCCAGCCTGCGCGCGTTACTGGCGTCCGGGCGCGTGGGTGGCTCACGTGCCACGGTGCAGCGCCAGGGCGATACTTATGCGCTGGTACTACCGCCGGGCAGCGAGGTCGACGTGGTCGAGTTCGCTGCCGAGCTGCAGGCAGCGACGCTGGCCAGACATGCCCGGGACGCTGACGCCGAGCACGCCGCGTTGGCCC
>JAOPVE010000310.1 GCA_025963185.1 Actinomycetes bacterium | reverse complement strand
CGGCGACCGGGCTGGCGAGCGCCGACCGCCCGCCGCCACTGGTCTCGCCTCGCGCAGCTGGTCCCACGGGGCTGATCGGCGACAGCGAAGCCGACGGATGGCGGTACACGTGCTCGCGGCCGGACCGCGACCGCCCGCCGACGGACGGCCCGCCGATCGACTGCCCGCCCGCGGACTGACCGCCCATCGACTGCCCGTCGCCGGACTGGTCGCGCGGCAGCCGGGGCGGCGGGACGGGGTGGGAAGGGACACTCGCGGATCCGCTGCTGGAGGGGTAGCCCTGCGCGTGGCGGCCCTCGGACGGGTGGTCCGGCTCGGCCGAGCGGGGCTCGGGGCGCGGGCGCCCGGGCGTGGACGACGGCGAGGACGATGGCGACGGCGATCCCCAGGCAGGCGCGATGTCGACGTCCTCGCCGGCCACGACCTGCTCGAGGGCGCGCTGCGCGCGGGGTGCGTCCCAGCGCTCGGCGACCTCCTTCTCCAGCAGCCCGTAGAGGACCGGTGCGAGTGCGCCCGCCCGTTTCGGCGGATCGAGCGCCTCCACCGAGATCGCCGTGATGATCTCGAATGGCCCCTCACGGTTGAACGGCGAGTGCCCCTCGACGGCCGCGTACAGCGTGCAGCCCAGCGACCACATGTCGGCGGGCGGACCCACGGACAGCCCGGTGAGGCGCTCGGGCGAGAGGTAGGCCGGGGATCCGACGAGCTGGCCGGTGGCGGTGAGGGACATGTCCCCGGCGACCCTGGCGACGCCGAAGTCGGTGAGGACCGCCCGTCCGGCCTGCGTGATCAGCACGTTGCCCGGCTTGACGTCCCGGTGGACCACCCCGGCCTCGTGCGCCTCGCACAGCGCGGCGAGCACCTGCAGGCCGATCTTGGCGGTCGCCACGGGCGTCAGCGGGCCGTGCGCCCGGACGACCTGGGCGAGGTCGGGGCATTCGAACAGCTCCATGACGATCCACACCGTGGACGCCCCGGACAGGATGTCGTAGACCGTGACGACGTTCTGGTGGCGTAACCGGGCGGCGGCGCGGGCCTCGCGCAGGTACCGCATGCGCAGCCGCTCGATCTCGACGTCGGGCAGGCCGGGCGGGATGCCGACCTCCTTGAGGGCGACCCGCCGTTCGAGGAGTTCGTCCTCGGCCCGCCAGACCGTTCCCATGCCGCCGGCGCCCAGGCGCGAGACGAGGCGGTAGCGCCCTGAGACCAGGTCGCCCTCGTTCGCCTCACTCTGCATGGGGCCAGATTAATCGGTTCTTCGCAGAACCCGGTGCGAGTTGTCCGCCCGTTCACAACTGGTGACGCAGAGCGATCGGCGGTGCACGATGGGACGCGTGATCTGCGAAGCCTGCCGGGAGCAGGACCACGAGCAGTGCCGGGGCGGTAACTGGTGTGACTGCCAGCATCGCCCACCCGCGCCCACCGAGCCCGCCACCGGCGCACCAGGCGAGTAGCCCGAACCGGGCCAGCTCAGGTCAGCCCGTGCGGGCTACGCCGCGGCCGGCGCGCTGGCGGCGCTTGTCGGCGTACATGCGGCCGTCGGCGGCCACGACGGCGTCCGAGAGGGATCCGTCGATCTCTGTCGTCGCCCAGCCGATCGCCGCGGACACCGGGATCGGCCCGCGGCTGGACTCGTCGAGCAGCGCCGTGCGGATCCGCGCGACGACGTCCCGGCAGGTGGCCGTGTCCGCGCCGACGAGCAGTACGAACAGCTCGTCGCCGCCGATCCGGCAGACCACGTCGTCGGTCCGGACCGCCCGCTGTACGGCCCCGGCGAACCGCCGCAGCACCTCGTCGCCCGCCGCGTGACCGTGGTGGTCGTTGGCCTCCTTCAGGCCGTTGAGGTCCAGCACGATGACCGAGGCGCCCCGCCCGCGCTCGACGCGGACCTGCGCGTCGGCGAGCGCCACCTCCCACGCCCGCCGGTTCCCGACCCCCGTCAGCGGATCCACGAACGCGGCCTGCTGTGCGGTCTCGACCTCGGCCTGGAGCTGTTCGCGCAGCTCAGCGGCGTGCACGATGCTGGCGGCCGCCATCGCGAGCTGCTGGCCGAGCTGCTTGCCCAGCGCGGTGAATCCGCGGGGCAGCCGGTCGGTGTGGCACACGACGAAGCCGCCGCCGATCGGCTCGGGCAGCGGGACCGCGAAGTAGGAGCAGACGCCGTCGGCCGGCCCGAGGGGCGCGGGCATCGGATCGCGCCCGGCGTCCTGTACGCACAGTGTCTTGCCGAGGCTCGTGCGGTCCAGCACGGTGGCGACGGCCGCACGGGCGCCCTCGTCGGTCCAGCCGGGCGGGAACGGCGATCCGCTGGCGCAGGCGGCGAAGCCACCCGAGGCGGTGACGGCGATCCCGAGGTCGCAGTTCAGGGCGCCGGTGACGATGTCGGTGACGCTGCGCAGGGTCTCGGCGTACGAGGCGGGGGTGACCTGGTAGATCGCCTGCATGGCCCGCAGGACTTCCATCTCGTCGGCCAGGCGCTTCGCCGGGGACACGACGGGCAGCGTGTTGACCAGGGTCGCGGCGCGCACGCGTAACTCGGCGTCGGGCACGGGCGCCAGCCGGACCGTGTGGTCGGACCGGCCGAGCACGAGCACGAAGTCGCCGTCGACGCGCAGGACCGCACACTGCTGGGCGTAGTAGGGGCCGACCATCCGCATCGGGCGGTCTGAGCTGCGCCGCACGACGGTGCGCCCGCGCAGGGCAGCGGCGATCAGCGGTTCGGTGCTGGCGTCGACCTCGATCATGCCGACCCAGTCTTCGCCGAGCCCTGAACCGCCGAGGTGCGCCCAGCTCTCGTCCGTCACCCGGCGCAGCACCAGTACGTCGGTGGCGCCCAGCTGGGTCGCCACATCGACCGCCCGCGTGGCGGGCCGTTCAGTCCAGGCCAAGGGGTTCTCCTCGGCCCCGGCTCTTCGCTCCACAGATCCCACGTTCGTCATACTGCCCGGAAATGGGGTTTCCCGGGCGGGTCTCGGCGCTCTTGCCCACCACATCTTGCCCCCGGGGCCGGAGAATCACCCTTTTCCGGACGGCCGGGCTCCGCCGGGCGTAGGGTGCGGACCGCATCGCGCCCCGCCCGCTGCCCGTTGGACTGTGTTCATGCCCTTGCGTTCGCGCCTCGCCCTGGCCGCACTCGCGGCAGCGGCCGTCGCCGTTGTCGTGCCTTCCTGGTTCTCGCCCGCCGCGGCCGCCGGCCGTCCCGCACTGCCGCGGGCCGGCCTGTCCGCCGCGCGCTCCCCTGTGGACCTGCACACCACTCCGATCCCTATCGGCCGCTGGGCCACTTCCACACTCGGTACGCGCGCGGCCACGGACAGGTTCCAGTTCCGGGTGAACTCGCCCGGCGATTTCCTGCTCACCCTCGGCGGGGACCCGGCGCCGTACCGGCTGGTGCTCCGGGACGCCGCCGGACAGGTGCTCGCCGTGAGCGATCGGGGCGGGGAGGCGTTCGAGGAGGTCCAGCAGCGATTACGCCGGGGGCGGTACGTGGCCGAGCTGTCGTCCGCCCGTCCGCTGCGCGCCGGGGAGCTGGCCCGGCTGCTGGTCCGGCCGGTGCCGCGGCGACTGGCCATTCTGGACTCCCACCGGGGCTCCTCCGACGGTGTGTCCACGATCACGGGGCAGCTCCTCAACAACAGCGGCGCCTGGCGGTCCGAGCCGCGGGTGACCGCCCACATAGTCCTCGCCGGGGGACGGCCCGGCGGCGGCTACACCGCGCTCGCCGGGCAGTCCGTGCTCGCGCCGGGCCAGCGCGGATCGTTCCGGATCGCCGCCCCTCCCCTGCCGCCCGGCGCGCGCTACCGGCTCACGGTCACGGCGGGCTGGCGCGGCCCCGCCGCCCGGACCACGGTCACCCCGGACGAGCCCTTCGAGGTCGCGGGCGGGCTGGTCCGCTTCACCGGGCAGGTCACCGGCCGGACCGCCGGTGCCGTCCACGTGCACATCCTGCGCTACAACCGGATCGGCGCACTGGTCGACTCCGGCCAGGCGATCCTCGCCCTGGTCCCCGACATCGGGCCCGCCCACTACACGATCGACCTGCCCAGGTACTCCTACGTGAGCTCGGAGCAGATCGTCACGGGGTGACCCTGGCGAGCGCCGAGAGGCGGGAGATCGCGCGCAGGTACTTCTTTCGGTAGCCCCCGGCGAGCATGTCCGGGGCGAAGAGCGCCTCCATCGGCACGCCCGAGGCCCGCACAGGGATGTCCCGGTCGTAGAGGCGGTCGGCGAGCACGACGATCCGGAGCGCGGCGGACTGGTCCGGCACAGGTGCCACCCCGCGCAGGTGCACCGCACTCACCCCGTCGAGCAGCGCGCCGTACCGGGACGGGTGCAGGGTCGCCAGGTGCGCGACGAGGGCGTCCCAGTCGTCCAGGGTCGCGCCGGGGCCGGTCCGGGTCACCTCGTCGGCGGTGAGCGGATCCGGGGCGCCGGCGTGGTCGCGGTGGCGGTAGTCCGGCCCGTCCACGCGGATCGCCGTGAACCGCGCGGCCAGCCCCTGGATCTCGCGCAGGAAGTCCTGGGTCGCGAACCGTCCCTCGCCGAGCCTGCCGGGCAGGGTGTTGCTCGTCGCGGCGATCCGGACCCCGGCGTCGGCCAGGCGCCCGAGCAGCGAGGACACCAGCACCGTGTCCCCCGGATCGTCGAGCTCGAACTCGTCGACGCACAGCAGCCGGTGCCCGGACAGCGCGTCCACCACCCCGGTGAAGCCCAGGGCTCCGGCGAGGTGGGTGATCTCCACGAAGGTGCCGTAGGCCTTGGGTCCGGTCGCCGCGTGCCAGATCGAGGCGAGCAGGTGGGTCTTGCCGACACCGAAGCCGCCGTCGAGGTACAGCCCGGCCGGTCCGGTGGCGGTCCGCCGTCGGAGCCAGTTCGTGCGCGCGGGCGGGGTCGTCGCGAACGCCTCGGCGGCCGCGCGGGCGGCGGCCTGGGTCGGCTCGCCCGCCGCTGGGTCGTAGGTCGAGAACCGGGCGGCGGCGAACCGCGGCGGCGGAACCAGATCGGCGACGAGCCGCCCGGGGGCGAGTTCGGGACGCCGCCCCGCGAGTCGCTGCTGCACGCGAGCGAGGGTAGCGGGCGTGGTGAGATGGGCCGATGCGGCTGCTCCTCCCTCGCCAGGGCGACCTCACGGACTCCGATCTGGCAAGCCTGTATGCGGTGCCCGACCGCTCCGTGCCGATCCTCAGGATGAATTTCGTCACCAGTACGGACGGTGCCGTGACGCTCGACGGCTACTCGGCAGGGCTCTCGGGGGGCGCCGACAAGCGGGTGTTCGCGCTGCTGCGGGACCAGTGCGACGCGCTGCTCGTGGGCGCCGGCACGCTGCGGCACGAGGGCTATCGCGAGCTGGCCCTGCCGCCCGAGCGGATGGCCAAGCGGGTCGCCGCCGGCCTGCCCGGCCAGCCCACGCTGGTGATCGCCAGCTCCAAGCTCGACCTCGAACCCGCTCATCCCGCGTTCGCCGCGGCACCGGTCCGGCCGATCGTGCTGACCCACGAAAACGCTCCAGCGGATCGGCGGAAAGCCCTCGGCGACGTCGCCGACCTGCTGGTGTGCGGCCGGAGCGAGGTGGACCTGCCCGCGGCGCTGCGCGTCCTGGCCGACCGCGGGCTCACCCAGGTGCTCTGCGAGGGCGGCCCGCACCTGCTCGGATCCCTGACCGCCGCCGCCGCCGTCGACGAACTCTGCCTGACGATCGCGCCGCTGCTGGCGGGCCCCGGCGCGGGCCGGATCACGGCCGGCCCACCCACCCACCCAACCCCGCTCACCCTCGCCCACGCCATCGAAGCGGACGGCAACCTTCTCCTCCGCTACACCCGCTGACCCACGTCCGAGTCCGAGTCCGGCGAGGCTCTGGACAGGACCGGCTGTTGGCGGGGGAGGATGCGGGCATGGACCTGCCGATCATGCCGCCCGTTCTGCCGATGCTGGCCAAGCCCGTCGGCGACATCCCCGCCGGGCAGTTCTACGAGCCCAAGTGGGACGGTTTCCGGGCGATCGTCTTCCGGGACGGCGACGAGGTGGAGATCGGCAGCCGCAACACCAAGCCGATGACCCGCTACTTCCCCGAGGTCGTCCAGGCGGTGCTCGCCGAGTTCCCCGAGCGGGCCGTGATCGACGGGGAGGTGATCGTCGCCGACACCGAGCGCAACCGGCTGGACTTCGAGGCGCTCCAGCAGCGGATCCACCCCGCGGCGAGCCGGGTCAAGCTGCTGTCCGAACAGACCCCGGCGAGCTTCGTCGCGTTCGACCTGCTCGCCCTCGGCGACGAGGACCTCACGCAGCGCCCGTTCGACGAGCGGCGCGCGCTGCTCGAACAGGCGCTCGCCAAGGCCCAGCCGCCGGTGCACATCACTCCGCTGACCCGCGACCTCGACACCGCCCGCCGCTGGTTCGCCGAGTTCGAGGGCGCCGGGCTCGACGGCCTGATCGCCAAGAAGCCGAGCCAGACCTACCAGCCCGACAAGCGGGTCATGACCAAGATCAAGCACAAGCGCACCGCGGACTGTGTCGTCGCCGGCTACCGGGTCCACAAGACCGCCGAGGACCTGGTCGGATCCCTGCTGCTCGGGCTGTACGACGAGCGCGGGGTCCTCGCCTCGGTGGGGGTCATCGGCGCGTTCCCGATGGAGATCCGCCGGGCGCTGTTCGCCGAAATGCAGCCGCTCGTCACGACGTTCGACGGGCACCCGTGGAACTGGGCGGCGCACGAGGGCGGCGAGCGGACCCCGCGCAAGAACGAGCAGAGCCGCTGGAACGCCGGCAAGGACCTCTCGTTCGTCCCGCTGCGGCCCGAGCGCGTCGTCGAGGTGCGCTACGACTACATGGAGGGCAACCGGTTCCGCCACACGGCCCAGTTCGAGCGGTGGCGGACCGACCGGGATCCGGAGTCGTGCACGTACGCCCAGCTAGAGCACCCGGTGCGGTTCAACCTCGCCGACGTCCTCACCAGCCGCTGAACGCGCCCGTCGTGGGAGGGCCGATCCGGGGGTGAGCGCATAAGGTCGGCTCATGTGTTCTTCGCGGAGGTCCGCCGCTCGATGTCGGTCCGGCTGGGTGGCGCTGCCGAGGGGCCGCCGGTGAGGATCCGGCGGGCTGTCGCCGTGGCGAGCGCCGCGCTGCTGCTGGTGACCGGGTGTGCGCGAGCCGCCACGGGCACCTGGACCGACGGCGCGCCGCCCTCCTACGATCCGCCCGGATCGGCGACGGCGATCGTGTGGGACGACTGCCAGTCCGAGGCCGAGCGGATCACCGGCACCAAGATCTCCGGCCCGCACGCCCAGTGCGGCGCGATGCAGGTCCCGGCCGACTGGTCGGATCCCGGCGGCCCGACCCTGGGCCTGGCCCTGCTGCGGATCCCCCACACCGGCCGCGGAGCCATCGGATCGCTGCTGGTCAACCCCGGAGGCCCTGGTGCCTCCGGAGTCGAGTTCGGCGCGTACGCGGCGCTGCTCGTGCCCGCCGAGATCCGGCAGAAGTTCGACCTGATCGGGTTCGATCCGCGCGGGGTGGGACGGTCGATGCCGGTCTCGTGCATCAGCGACGCGGACAAGGACGCGACGGCGGCCGCCGATCCGGATCCGCCCACGCAGCCGGCCTTCGACGAGCAGGTGACCCTCGCCAAACGGGTCGCCGCCGGGTGCGGCGCGAAGTACGGGGAAGCGCTCGGGGTGATCAACACCGAGCAGACCGCGCGGGACATGGACGCGATCCGGGCCGCCGTCGGGGACAAGAAGCTGAGCTACCTCGGCTACTCGTACGGCACGCTGCTCGGATCCGTGTACGCGGCGCTGTTCCCCGCCAAGGTGCGGGCGCTCGTGCTGGACGGGGCCGTCGATCCGAAGCAGGACTCGGTCGTGGCCTCCGAGAGCCAGGCGGCTGGCTTCGAGCAGGCGTTCGATGCCTACGCCAAGGACTGCCGCCGCCGGGGCAGCGCCTGCCAGGTCGGGCCGGACGCGCGTAAGTCCGTGCTGTCGATCCTCGCCGCGACCAGGGCGAAGCCGGTACCCGGGCGCAACGGCGAGAAGCGCGCCGCGACCGCCGGGTACGCGCTGCTCGCGGTCGTCGCGGCGCTGTACTCCCAGCAGGAGTGGCCCCAGCTGTCCAGCGCACTGGGCAAGCTGCGCTCCGGCGATCCGACGGATGTCTTCGCCCTCGCCGACTCCTACAACGAGCGCGGGCCGGACGGTCACTACTCCAACCAGACGGACGCGCATCTGGCTGTGGAGTGCACCGACGAGGGGCACTCGCCGGGCGCGGCCGAGATCCGGACGCTGCAGGGGCAGTGGGACGCGAAGTACCCGCTGTTCGGCGGCGCGCTCGCGCTGTCGCTGCTGAGCTGCACGGACTGGCCGGCCAAGCGGGATCCGTACCCGACCGGGGCCGCGACCGGGTCGCCGCCGATCCTCGTGATCGGCACGACCGGCGATCCGGCGACGCCGTACGAGAACGCGGGCAAGCTCGCTAGCCAGCTCGGCACCGGGCGCCTGCTGACCTGGGAGGGCGAGGGCCACACCGCCTACCCGCAGACGAAGTGCATCCGCGACGCCGTGGACGGCTACCTGCTGCGCGGTGCGACCCCGCCGGCGGGCACGCGCTGCCCGCGCCAGTAGTCAGCCGAGCAGCTCCAGCACCTCGGCGTCGCTGACCTGCGGAAACAGCGCGTACCAGCGGCCGACCGCCCCGAAGACCGCGAGCCTGTGGACGGCGATCACCGGAGCGAGATCCCGCTCGATCGCCTCGGCCGTGTCCTCGGCGGCGACCGGCACGGCGAGCACCAGCGCGGACGGCAGCTGCGCGGCCACGGCGGCCAGCGCGGCCCTGGCCGTGACGCCGGTCGCGAGCCCGTCGTCGGCGACGATGACCGCGCGCCCGGTGATCCGCGGGGGTGGCCGGTCACCGCGGTAGCGGTCCCGGCGGCGCACCGCCTCCGCCTGCTCCCGGCGGGCCAGCGGCTCCAGGTCGCCCGCTTCCAGCCCGGCGAGACGGAGCAGCGCGGGGTCGTACACCGGATCCGCCCCGGCGACGACCGCACCCACCCCCTGCTCGGGCCGCCACGGCAGGCCGATCTTGCGGGTGGCGAGCACGTCCAGCTCGGCGGCGAGCGCCCTGGCGAGCTCGGCGCCGATCGGGACACCACCGCGGGGCAGGGCCAGCACGAGCGGATCCGCGAACCGGGCCGGATCGACCAGCGCCGCGAGCTGGCGCCCGGCGTCGGCGCGGCTGTCGAACAAGGTGGCCGTGCGCGCTGCCATGACTGCCTCCGGGGATCATCTGAAGTGTTCCCGCACTTCCACCAGGCAACCACCGTTACCTTTGGTAATCGAGACTTGACCATGAGCGTCCACCACTAGCGCGTGCGGATCGCCGGCTGGGCGCGCCGTAGGCCCTCCCGGCGATCGACCCCGCCAACCCGGAGAATTCCGCTATGCCGAGCTCTGGTCCCGCGCCGCTGCCCACCGAGATCCACTGCATGCTCGCGGAGCGGCCGATCCGCATCTACCCCGTCGGCGAGCTGGACCTGGCGTGCAAGGACCAGCTCGACGCGGCCATCGAGGCGGTCGTCGCCGGTCCGGCCGCGGACGTCGTCGTCGATCTCAGCGCCACCACGTTCCTCGACTCCACCGGGCTGGGCTTCCTCGTGCGCCTCAGCCGCCGGATCGCCGCGGGCGGCCACGAGCTGACCATCGCCGCCCCCACCCGCCCGGCCCTGCGCGCGATCGAGCTGAGCGGCCTCGACCACGTCCTGACGATCGTTTGACGCCTGTTTTCCGCGCTGGCGGGAAGGACTGGAGTCGAGCCACTCACCGACACAGGGAGCGCACCATGCTGACTCCGCAGCCCTATCCGCTGTTCCTCGCCCAGGTCCCCGACGGGACCGGCCACCTCCCCACGGTCTTTCGCGTCGTCGGGTGGGCCGACGAGGGCGGCTCGTGGCTACCCGTAGTGATCGGCGAGGAAGCCCAGCAGGGCCCCGCGACCACGATCACCGCCGACGGCATCTACGCCGAGAACGCCGACGCTGCCCGCGCGCTGGCCCGCGAGAGGATCCCGGGGCACTAGCAGCCGCCATGGCCGGTCCGCTTCCGCGGTTCCGGCGCGGGTCTCAGGCCTGGCCGGCGTCGGGGTGGCGGGCCTTCGAGGGCTGGACGCGCATCGGCTCGCCGGGCATCTTCGGGTAGTTCGGCGGGTAGGGGGCGTCGCCCAGCCCGTGGTCCCGCTCGTCGCGCGCCGACCATTCCAGCAGCGGATCGATGCTGGCTGGCTCGGCCTCGGCGTACCCCGCGTAGACGTCGCCGAGCTCGGCGAACCGCCCCGGCATCGACCGGATCGTGAAGTCCGCGATCTCACAGTCCGGCAGCTCGTCCCACGTGACGGGAGCCGAGACGGTCGCCTCCGGGAGCGCCCGGACGCTGTACGCGCTGGCCATGGTGCGGTCGCGCGCGTTCTGGTTGAAGTCGACGAAGACCCGCTCGCCGCGCTCCTCCTTCCACCACGCGGTGGTCACCAAGTCCGGATCGCGCCGTTCGATCTCCCTGGCCAGCGCGAGCGCGGCCCTGCGCACGGCGATGAAGTCCCCCCGCGGCGCGATCCGGATCGCGATGTGCACCCCCCGGCTGCCCGACGTCTTGGGCCACCCCTCGATCCCCAGCTCGGCGAGGATCTCGCGGGTGAGCTGGGCCGCCCTGACCACCTCGGCGAACCCGGTGCCCGGCTGCGGATCCAGGTCGATGCGCAGTTCGTCGGGCGCGTCCGGATCGGACCGGTGGCAGTGCCACGGGTGGAACTCCACGGTGGACATCTGCACGGCCCAGATCACCGAAGCCAGCTCCGTGACGCACAGTTGCTCGGCGGTGCGGCCACTGGGGAAGGTCACGCGCGCGGTCTCGACCCACGGTGGCGCCCCGTGCGGCAGCCGCTTCTGGTAGACGGCTTCCCCGTCGATCCCCTCGGGAAAGCGCTTGAGGGTTGTCGGCCGCTCGGCGAGCGCGCGGGTGATGCCGTCGCCCACAGCGAGGTAGTACTCGGCGAGGCCGAGCTTGGTGATGCCCAGGCCCGGGAAGTACGGCCGGTCGGGGTTCGTCAGCTTGACGGCCCGGCCGCCGGCCTCGACCTCGGTGAACGGTGACGGCATGGCGCCGACGTTACCGGGCCCGGCGGCATCGGCGGCTTCGCCCCGCGACCCTCCGGCCAGGACGTTCGGGCACGCGTCATCCGGAGTCAATGAATCTGTCGCCCGGGACTGGTACGCATACCCGCGGAGATCCCCGAGCCGAGGAGCACGCCGTGCCCGCTTTACCCGTCCGCCCGATCGCGTTGCGGCTGGCCGCCGTAGCGGCTCTCGCCGCGGGAGGCGTCCTCACGGCGCTGCCGGCCTCGGCGACCTCGGCGGGGCTGGTCCTGAGCCAGTTCTACGGCGGCGGCGGGAACACTGGCGCCGTCTACACCAGCGACTTCGTCGAGCTGGAGAACCGCGGCTCGGCGGCGGTGACCCTTACGGGCTGGAGCGTGCAGTACGCGTCCGCCACGGGTACGAGCTGGCAGGCGACCCCCCTCAGCGGATCCATCGCGGCCGGCGCCCACTACCTGGTCGCCGAGGCCAAGGGCGCCGGCGGCACGGCGCCACTGCCCACTCCCGACGCGACCGGCACGATCGCCCTGTCGGCGAGCGCGGGCAAGATCGCGCTGGTCCAGGGCACGGCCGCGCTGACCTGCGGCGGCGCCTGCGCGCACGCCGCGGGGGTAGTCGACTTCGCCGGCTTCGGCTCGGCGAGCGAGTCCGAGACCGCGCCCGTGGCGGCCCTCACCAACACCACCGCGGCGATCCGCACGGCCGCGCCCGACTCCGACGACAACTCCGCCGACTTCGGCACCGGCGCGCCGGCCCCGCGCAACACCGGTGGCGGCCCCGGTCCTGGCCCGGGCCCCGGCCCGGGGGTGGCCGCGCGCATCCACGAGATCCAGGGCGCCGCGCACGTGTCGCCGCTGGCCGGCAAGCAGGTCACCGACGTGCCCGGCGTCGTCACGGCGGTCGGGGCCAACGGGTTCTGGTTCCAGGATCCGCAGCCTGACGCCGATCCGGCGACCAGCGAGGGCCTGTTCGTGTTCACCTCGTCCAAGCCCACCGTGGCCGCCGGCGACAGCGTGACCGTGGCCGGCACGGTGACCGAGTACCGGCCCGGCGGGAGCGGCGGCGGCACCAACCTCAGCACCACCGAGCTGTCCAAGCCGGCCGTGACGGTGCTCGCACCCGGCGCCACGATCCCCGCCGCGACGCTGGTCGGCCCGGGTGGGCTGGTCGCTCCCGCGGCCGTCCGCTCCGACGCACCGGGGAACGTCGAGACGTCCACGGTGTTCAGTCCCGCCACCAGCGCGCTCGACTTCTACGAGTCGCTCGAAGGCATGCTCGTGCAGGTCACCGACTCGGTCGCGGTAGGCCCGACGGCCAGCTTCGGCGAGATCCCGGTACTGCCCGGCGGCAAGGGCGCGCCGCGCACCGGCCGCGGCGGCGTCCTCTACAGCTACCCCGACGCCAACACCGAGCGCGTGTTCCTCGACGATCTGCTCGCGCCGCTGCCCGCCGTGAGCGTCGGCGACAAGCTGCCCGGACCGGTGACCGGCGTTCTCGACTACTCGTTCGGCAACTACAAGCTCGAAGTCCTCGCCACGCCCACGGCCAAGCCGAAGTCCGCGCCGAGGGAGACCACCCGGGCCCAGCGCGCCGACGAGCTTGCGGTCGCCACGTTCAACGTCGAGAACCTCGATCCGGGGGATCCGCAGGCGAAGTTCGACGCCCTGGCGCAGGTCGTGGTCCACAACCTGGCCACGCCGGACGTGCTCGCGCTGGAGGAGATCCAGGACGACAACGGCCCCACCGACGACGGCACCGTGACCGCGGCGAAGACCTACACGCAGCTCGCGGACGCGATCGCCGCCGCGGGCGGGCCCCGGTACGAGGTCCGCCAGATCGATCCGGGCAACAAGACCGACGGCGGCGAGCCGGGCGGCAACATCCGGGTCGGGTTCATGTTCAACCCCGCCCGGGTCGCGTTCACCGACCGCCCCGGCGGCACGACCACGTCGGCCGTGGGCGTCACGGGCACCGGCGCGAACACCGCTCTGACGTTCTCGCCGGGCCGGGTCGACCCAGGCAACCCCGCGTTCGCCGACAGCCGCAAGCCGCTCGCGGGCGAGTTCCGGTTCGGCGGCCGCACGGTGTTCGTGGTGGTCAACCACTTCGCGTCGAAGGGCGGCGACGACCCGCTGTTCGGGCGGTACCAGCCGCCGAGCCGGTCCTCTGAGGACAAGCGGCACGGCCAGGCGACCGCGGTGAAGGCGTTCACCGACCAGATCCTCACCGCGGATCCGCAGGCCAGCATCGTTGTCGCCGGTGACCTCAACGACTTCGAGTTCTCGCAGACCGCCGACATCCTCACCGCGGGCGGCACGCTGACCGACCTGCCCCGCACCCTGCCCCTCAACGAGCGCTTCAGCTACGTCTTCGAGGGCAACTCCCAGGTGCTCGACCAGGTGCTGGTGAGCAAGCGGCTGTCGAGGAACATCCGCCACGACTACGACATCGTGCACGTCAACAGCGAGTACCAGGACCAGATCAGCGACCACGATCCTCAGGTGGTCAGGATCGCGCCGAACGCGCAGTAGCCAGCGCTGGTTCGTTGGGTGCGGTGACGCGGCGCGGCCAGCGCGGGGACACCGCACCGGGCTTCGCGCGCACTGCGAGGACGATCCCGGCGACGGCGGCGAGCACGAGGCCGCCGAACAGCCAGCCGCCCACCGCGTCGGTCGCCCAGTGCTTGAGCAGATAGATCCGGGTGTAGCCCTCGACTCCGGCGGCCAGCGCGACGACGGCCCAGGCGGCGGTCCGCCAGCGCCCGCGGATCAGTCCCGAGGCCACGAGTAACAGCACCACCGTGCCGTACACCGCGACGATCCGGGCGCAGCCGCCCGACGGGTACGTCCCCAGGGTGGTCGGGGGATGGCCGCGGTCCACCAGCCGGGCGAGTACCTCCTGGCCGATCCGCTCCAGGCCGTAGGCGAAGGCCAGCGCGGCGGGCGCGAGCCACACCGGCCGGATCAGCACCGCGAGCACCACCGCGGCGAGCACCGCGAGCGCCTTGGCCTCGGACCGGCCGCCCATCTGGGTGAGCACTTTGTTCGCCTCGGTCCACCACACGACCTGATGGCCCGCCGCCCAGCGGAACACCGGGTGGTCGATCCCCCGCTCGCCCAGCGCCAGCGCCTTGCCCGCCAGGTACCCGAACACCGCCACGGAGGCCACGCCCAGTGCCGCCGCCGTCACTACACCGCGTGAGCTAACCGCGACGAGGACACCCGGGCGCCACCGGCGATCCGCCACCACGGCAAGGATCGTCGGCAGCACGGCAAAGGGCACGAACCACAGCAGTGCGGACACCATAGAGACCCCAATCGATCTACGAGAACGCCGGTCGGGATCCGATGCTGCCAGGTCGGTCCACCGGGGGTTTCGCATCACCTAGTGGTTCGGGGTACGAATCGGGGCGGCCAGTGACAAGCGGTGTCTGCCCACGGCGATTACGGTGAGGACATGGATCCGAAGGTGATGAAGTCCGAGGCGGAGTGGCGCGAGCAGCTGACCCCCGCCGAGTACCACGTGCTGCGCGAGGCCGGCACGGAGCGTGCCTACACCGGCGAATACACCGATACCAAGACGATCGGGGTCTACGAGTGCCGGGCCTGCGGCGTCGAGCTGTTCCGTTCTGACACGAAGTTCGACTCCCACTGCGGCTGGCCGTCGTTCGACGACGCGATCACCGACGCCGTCGACCTGATCGAGGACCGCACCCACGGCATGGTCCGCACCGAGGTCCGCTGCCGGAACTGCGGCAGCCACCTGGGCCACCTGTTCGAGGGCGAGGGCTACACCGCGAAGAACCAGCGGTACTGCATCAACTCGATCTCGATGCGCCTGGAGCCCATCGAGCCCTGACCCACCCCGCCCGGCCGCGTACCCGCCGGACCGCCTTCCGCCATCACGCACCCGGCCCACCGCGCCCGGCCCACCGTGCCCGGACCGGCCCGCTCGCCACCGCGGGCGTCCGGCTCACCACGCCCGCCTCCCTGCCCCGCGTGCCCGCTCCTCTCGCGAAGTGCGGTAACTACGGCCGGT